>JAIQFZ010000037.1 GCA_020073015.1 Terriglobia bacterium
AACAGCGGGTCGTTGCCGGAAATGTATTCGAATTCCTGAAACTTCACCGTGGGGCGCGACCACGCATTCCACGCATCCTTCGACACTGGATGCGTGGGCGAACCCAGGGCCAGAAGGTAAATCATCATGAGCTCGCAATAGTGATCCCACCGGCTGTTTAGGAAGCCTCCCTCCGGTTTCCACCCCATGGAGAATGCCTTGCCGCCGTTCAGCATCCACGGCCAGTCCACGCGCTCGTAGATCGCGGTCGCGAGATCCTGGATCTCCGCATCATGGAAGTGGGCGCGGGCGGTCAGCACCCCGCAAAGCAGGAGCGACGTGTCGATCGACGAAAGTTCACAGTTAAAGGCCCTCTCCCCGGTTTGAAAATCGATGAAGTGGTAGAAGAAACCGTGTTCATGCGGCAAGCGCTGCCGCAGAAAGCGGAGTGTCTGCCGGACACGGTCCCGGATGGCACCACCCTTCCCGTAGCCCCGAGCGTCGGCGATGCAAAGGCCCGTGAGTCCAAACCCCGTGGCCGCGATACTTGCAATCTCCTGATGATCGTTGCCATTCACCCGAGCCCGGTCCTTCACTTGTCCGGTTGTGCTGCTGGCCTCATTCCAAAAAAAGTCGAACGCAGCGCGCTCGATTTCATCCAGCAACGCGTCATCGGAGCCCTTGTAGGGAACCCGGTCTGGCTCATGAAACACTTCCCGGGGCGAAGACGCACGCAAAGGCAAACTGGCAAGCGAAAGTAATCCCAGCGCGCTCGCCCGCAACATTTCGCGGCGCGTGAGATGCGTTCTTCCGGTGAATTCAGCCATCGAGACGTTGGCAGCCACTACCATGCCCCGAGGAAATTCTAAACGGCGACTACAGATTGAGCGACTAAAATCACACTGCCCTGGCTGTGGTTACGCCCCGTGTGTTCGTCCTGTGCTGCTGAGGCCCGGCGCTGTCCCCGCGCTCCAGAACTACGGCCCCACGATGCTGGAAACCTTATTGTTCACGCCGACCGCGGTGCACAGCGCTTTCCCGCCGCCAAGAGTCGTACAACTTGGATTTCCAACTGTGGTCTGTCCCAAACGCGTGAAGCCAGTCCAGGAAGCCCCGTTGAACTCATCCACCCACAGAGCGCTGTCAGTCACGCCAAAGACTCCGCAGACGATTTGGTTCGTCGTAATAACCGCACAATTTCCCTTCGGGCCAATCAGCCCGCCCAACCCGCCCCATCCTGACCAACTCCCGGAGACCCATGTGCCTCCGTTGAAGCGATTCCCGTTGAAGCTGCTGTCCGTTCCTCGCGCGAAACAAGCAAGCTGCCCGGTCACCTGAAGATTCGTGCAAGTAGGCTCGCCGGTTGCCCGCCCGCCAATGTTGATGAACCCATCCCAAGCCGTCCCGTTGTAACGGTTGACGATGACGCTGCTCGTCGTATCGAGCATGGCGCAGACCACGCGCCCAGCATCGTCACTGCCACAACCCGGAGCCGAGGTCGAGGTCGCAGCCTGGCTGTCAAAAGCGCTCCATGTACTTCCGTTGAATACACTTGAATTGAGACCACCGGTCGCGCTGCGCGCCGCGCATAAGACCCGCCCGCTACCCATCGAGGCGCAACTCGGTCCCGATGCCAGCGTCCCCTTTACCTTGACCTCGATGCTCCATGTGGTTCCGTTGAAGACTGTGGCCGCCAGGCCACCGGTCGAGGCGCGCGCCGCGCAGATTACGTTGCCATTTCCATCATTCGCGCAGCTCGGCGTCGACGTAATCGCTCCCGCCAGCTTCGTCCAGCCTGACCAGGTGGAGCCGTTGAACTGGTTCACCAGCAAGGTGTTGGTGAAGCCTCGGCCCGCGCATACCGCCTGTCCGGCTGTGGTCTCGGCACAAGACACATCAGAATTCACGGTTGTCGATCCTAATGAAACGAACGAGCCCCAGGTGGCCGTTGCCGGGTATGCTTGCACAAGCAGCGACAGCAGGGTCAGAAAAACAGCACAACGGGTTTTCATTTCGAATCCTCCTCAGTTGGTAACAGTCTCACTCGCGTGAATTTTGGATGGACGCCGCCCGGCGTGAAGTGTAGGCCCAGTCCTTTCGTAAATACCGACCGCAGTCACCGCCTTGCCCGACTGGTCTCGCGATGTCGTGGTAACGGTCATGACTCTGCCATCCTGGGAAACGACCCGGCGGCTGGTGGCGACAATTTGTAAGGACTTTGTGTACGAAGCCACGACCGTGTTGGAACTGGTCCGCTTGAGCGACACTGGCAGCAGCATCCCATGCGCCCCCATGACGATCGCCTGTTTACCGTTGTAGTCAGCCGTGTAATCGGAGGATGTGAAACTGCCATTTGCAGACGTGGTCTCAGAGTGGTAGCGGATACCGTGGCCTGCCGGCTCGATCTCGATCACCATGTGCTTCGGACATGTGCCGGGTGGGTACTTGGATTTCTGCACGTTCAAGGTCCATTTGCCGACAAAGGGATCGGTGGCCCACAGGGCCGTAGAAACCAAGAGCATGGCTGCAATCAGGAAATACTGAGTCGTTTTCATATTCAACTCCTGGATGTGGGGCCTCCGGCAAAGGAAGCCCCGGGCAAGGTCGTAACTTCTACAGCGATCGCAGGAAATCGAGGATGGCCTGCTTGTCGGTCTCTGAAAGGGCATTGAACTTCTCAACCACGCCGTTGGCTTCCGATGGACCGTAGGTGTAGGAACGGAGGTCCTTCGACGGGTTGTCGCCTCCATCCGAGAAGCGACGCGAGAAGTGGTCTTGAATGGCAACCGTCAGATCTTTCGTGCGGCCGTCGTGCAGGAAGAAGAGGCGCTGTCCGAGTCCCCAAAGAGGTGTGGTGCGGAATTCATCCGGGCCGGCATTGCCCTGGATGACGTTGTCGGCCAGAGTCGCACCCATATGGTGCACGAGCAGATCAGAGTAGAGATTCACGGTCTTGCCGCGCAGAGCCACCACATGATGACCAATTTCTTCGGACGGCCTTGATGGGTTCGCGACCCCGGGCGTCTGAAAAGATGGGTTATGGCAGAGTGCGCAGCCGACTGCGCTGAAGAGTTCTTTCCCGTGCGTGGCGCTGGCTGACATGGGTGCAGGCTGAGGAGCATCGACGAAGCGCATGAACTGGGTGAACATGAGCCAAGCCGGCATGATCTTCAGAGGGTTGTTGTAAAGTTCGGGTTGGGTACGCGGAATGTCGAATGGCTCGTACGCCAGAGTGCAGTTCGGGTCTTCACTTCGTCCGATGGGGAAAAGGTCGTTGCTGATGCCCATCTCCACGCTGTAGGCCTCACCGGCAAAAATATTGATCGAACCGTTCTGCGCCTTCCAGCCAAAACGGCTGATGGTGCCGTTGTTTGGGACCATGTTGGGATGGCCCTTGATCCCGAGTTGTTGTTTGCGGTCCTGGTTGGCGTTCAGGTTGGCGCGAATGGCGGAGTCTGGGATGGCCTCAAGCAAGCCGAGACCAAACAGCTGCAGCGGGATACGGAAGGCGATGTTGCGGTCCCGGACTGCCTTGGCGAAGTCCGGTTGCTGGAGTGTGCAGTCGGGCGCGTCGGAACGCCCCTGAAGCGTGAAGAGGCTGTGAACACCGCCGTCGCGAGTCCCGTCTTCGTTGAACTTGAAGCGGACTTCGCGGAAAGCTCCGTCGGGCAGCTCGAAGTCCGGGACGGTGTTGGTTCCGCCAAGACGGTGGGCAATCACGTGAGCCGGGTTTTGCGCAGTAGAGCTGCCACCAATCGCAGGTTGGAAGTGGCAGATGAAACATTGATCGGCATTGAATACCGGGCTCATGCCGGCCGAGTTGACCAACGCCAAAGGCGAGAATGGATTCTTCGGGTCGGGATCGATCGGAGGGACATTTTGCGGCTGCTGTGCACAGGTGTCGCAGGACCCTTCCAGCTCGGAAACCCGAAGAAGGCTCTCATTGAATAGAGCGGTCTCATTGTCGTTCAAGCCCGGGACGGGATTCGGAATGGTGGATGCAGGATTGGGACGCGGGCCTGGGTCCTTTGCTTTGAACCAGGCTCCGTTGGTTTGGGCGACGACCGCCGAAGCGATTGCTACACCCAATATGACAGTCCCGACGGCCAAACGTTTGATGGTGCTGGACGAACTTGGTTGATTCATCTTCATAGTCTCCTTGGTGGGCTCCTCGAGCAACGCGTAGCAACCGCGTTTCCGCCCCACTAACGCGTTGACAAGGGCCAGCGTCCGCGTTTCCCCGCGGCCCGAGTCTTTGCGCCTTACTAACAACTGCGGAAAATGAAGGAGAGATCGGGTCAACAATCTTTTTTGGGAGGCGGAAAAAACCGGCGGGAGGCCCTATCGGCGGGTGTTCTCGCGCCTTCCCAGGCATTGACTGGACAGGGAGACGAGGCTATCGTTACGACACGTTATTTACGCCCTAACTGCCTGTGTCTCAACAACCTTCGCAACCTGTAACCGAGCTACTCGTGCGCTGGAAGGCGGGCGACCAACAGGCGCTGGAAGCGCTGGTGCCGCTGGTCTATAAAGAGCTGCGCGACATCGCCCGGCGCCATCTGCGGCGCGAACGCCCCGAACACACCTTGCAGAGCGCGGCACTTGTACACGAGGCCTATCTGCGGCTGCTGGACCAACGACCCTTTGATACCGAGAATCGCGCGCATTTTCTTGCCGTTGCTTCCCGCCTGATGCGGCAGATTCTGGTGGATTACGCTCGCAGCCGTGGCGCGGCCAAGCGCGGTGCCGACCGTCGGGTCGAGCTCGACGCCTCGCTCGTCCTGCCTCAGGTGCGGAGTGCGGACGTGGTTGCCCTGGACGACGCCCTCCACGCACTCGCCCGCCTGGATGAACAGCAAGGGCGCGTCGTTGAACTACGCTTCTTCGGCGGGTTGGCGACGGAAGAGATTGCAGAGGTCTTGGGCGTTTCTCCATCCACCGTGAAAAGGGATTGGAATGTCGCGAAGGCGTGGCTGACGAGGGAGATGAAGAGAGGGATTCGTGGGGAAACCGGAGCAGTGGCAGAAGATTAAAGAGATTGTCGGAGGGGCACTCGACTGCGAACCAGCCGAACGGGGCGCATTCCTGGACTCGGCCTGTGCGCACGATGGGGAACTGCGGGCTGAGGTCGATTCCCTGCTCGCCGCGTACGCAGACGCGGACGGGCTCTCCGAGCATCCCTTGGCTATCCCAGCGGCCGAGACTCCGTCAGAATCCACAACCATCGGACCCTACCGGCTGGTCCGCGAACTCGGCGTGGGCGGGATGGGGCAGGTCTGGTTGGCAGAGCAGATCGAGCCGGTGTACCGCCGAGTCGCTCTGAAGTTGATTAAGGCCGGGATGTACGACGCGGCGGTAATTCAGCGATTTCAAGCGGAGCGGCAATCGGTGGCCATCATGGACCACCCGGCGATCGCCAAGGTGTTCGACGCCGGCGCAACCCCCGCTGGTCAGCCCTACTTCGTGATGGAGTACGTGGATGGTCTCCCGATCACTGACTACTGCGATCAGAAGACGATCAGAAGAAGCTGGGGATCCGGGAGCGTTTGAAGCTGTTTCTGCAGGTCTGCGAAGGGGTACAGCACGCTCACCAGAAAGCCGTCATTCATCGCGACCTGAAACCTTCGAATATCTTGGTAGTCGAAGTCGATGGGAAACCGACGCCGCGCATCATCGACTTTGGGTTGGCGAAGGCGACGGCGCCGACGGTGCCCGGACCGATGCTGTTCACTCAGTTGGGAGTTTTCCTGGGCACGCCCGGCTACATGAGCCCGGAGCAGGCTGATCCGGATGTACACGATGTCGATACGCGCACGGATGTTTATTCGCTGGGCGTGGTTCTGTACGAACTGCTGACCGGGTTCCTGCCGTTTGATACGACGCAGTGGAAGAAGCAGCGCCTCGATGAAGTGCTGCGGCAATTGCGGGAGACGGATCCACAGCGTCCAAGCACGAAGGTCAGCACGGATCGTGACACGTCGACGGCTCGGGCCAAGGCGCGCGGCACAGAAGCCCGGCAGTTGGTGACGCTGCTGCGGGGTGATCTGGACTGGATCACGCTGAAGGCGCTGGAGAAGGATCGCGAGCGTAGGTATGGCACGCCCTCAGCCCTGGCTGCCGACGTCGAACGCTACCTGCAGAACCGTCCAGTCGAAGCGCGCCCAGCTAGCGCGGGGTACCGTCTGCGGAAGTATGTCCGCAGAAATCGCGTGGCTGTAGCAGTGGCGGCGGGAGCGGCCGTACTGCTCATCGGGTTCGCTGTGACGCAGTCAATCGAATTGAGGCGCATCACGCGCGAGCGTGACCGCGCCGACCGCGAAGCCGTTGCCGCGAGAACGGTCTCCGACTTTCTGACCGGACTCTTTAGTGTCTCCAATCCAAGCGAAGCCCGGGGCAATAGCATCACGGCGCGTGAGGTTTTGGACAAGGGTAGCAAGCAGATTGAGGCTAGCCTGGCTGGCCAGCCTGAGGTGCAAGCCCGCCTGATGGGGACGATGGGAGAAGTGTACTGGTCGCTTGGTCTCTATCGCCAGGCTCAGCCTTTCCTGGAGAAGGCGCTGGATTCGCGCCGGCGTCTGCTTGGCCCGGATCATCCGGACACGCTGCGCTCGATGGACCAAATGTCCAGAAACCTGGAACGGCAGGGACACTACCCGGAAGCAGAGAAGCTGGCTCGCGAAGCGCTCAACACCCGCCGCCGTTTGCTCCGGCCAGATGACCCGGAGATCCTTGCATCCATGCACAGCTTGGCTGGGGTCATTCTCGATGAAGGTCATTTCGCCGAAGCGGAGGATTTGAATCGACGTGTTCTCGACATGTCCCGTCGCGTCCTCGGACCAGAGCATCTCGACACTCTGAAGTCGATGGACGTCTTGGCGCTCACCCTTGCCGATGAGGGCCGCTACGCCGAGGCGGAGACAATGTATCGCCAGGCACTGGACGTCGAGCGCCGCGTGCTGGGGCCGGAGCATCCAGAAACCCTGGTGACAATGACGACCCTGGCTCGCACCCTTAGTAGTCAGGGTAAATATGCCGAAGCGGAGCAGTTCCTGAATGAAACCCTCGACGTCAAGCGCCGCGTGTTGGGGCCGGAGCACTCCGAAACGCTGTGGTCCATGCACGATCTCGGTATCAACCTCCGCAGCAGTGGGCGACTGGTCGAGGCGGAAAAAGTTGATCGTGAGACGCTGGAGGCCCGTCGCCGTGTACTTGGGCCAGAACACCCGGAAACACTGGTGTCCATGGCTGAGCTAGCGGAGACTCTGGATGACCTGCACCGCTACGCCGAGGCACAAAAGCTATATCGGGCGGCACTTGACATCCAGCGCCGCGTGCTTGGGCCGGAACATCCAGGGACGGCTCTTACAAAATACAACTTAGCTTGCAACTTGGCCCTCAGCGGCCAGCGCGACGAGGCATTGGCACTCCTACGGGACTCGGTCGATCACGGCCTGCCTTATCGCTTTGCCTTGACCACGGAACAGGACACCGATCTCAAGTCGCTTCACAGTGACCCACGCTTCGCCAGCATAGTTGCGGACGTCCGGCGGCGCAGCGGCGCTGTGCAGACGCCGCGATAACCCGCGAGTTTCATCGCACCGGCAATGCAGGGGCCTTGCGGAATGTCTAGTCGGCTACTGTTGACCGGTGCTGGAAGGGGACGACTCATGACGACACCGGAGCAGTGGCCAAAGATTAAGCAGATCGTCGGGGCGGCCCTGGAACGCGAACCGAGCGAGCGAAGCGCCTTTCTCGACCACGCCTGCTCGGACAATCGAGAGTTGCGGGCCGAGGTCGAATCGCTGCTGGCAGCGCACGCCGACGCGGATGGACTGTCGGAACATCCGTGGGCGACTCCGAGCGAAACTGCGGAAGAGTGCAAGATCATCGGGCCGTACCGGTTGATCCGCGAACTCGGTGTTGGCGGGATGGGGCAGGTCTGGTTGGCAGAGCAGACCGAGCCGGTGCGCCGCAAGGTCGCGCTGAAGCTGATCAAGGCCGGGATGTTCGACGACGCCGTTGTGCAGCGCTTTCAATCCGAGCGGCAATCGGTGGCCATCATGGACCACCCGGCGATCGCCAAGGTGTTCGACGCCGGCGCAACCCCCGCTGGTCAGCCCTACTTCGTGATGGAGTACGTGGATGGTCTCCCGATCACTGACTACTGCGATCAGAAGATCACTGACTACTGCGATCAGAAGAAGCTGGGGATCCGGGAGCGCTTGAAGCTGTTTCTGCAGGTCTGTGAAGGGGTGCAGCATGCCCATCAGAAAGCCATCGTTCATCGTGACCTGAAACCTTCGAACATTCTGGTAGTTGAGGTCGATGGGAAACCGATGCCGCGCATCATCGACTTTGGGTTGGCGAAGGCGACGGCGCCGACGGTGCCGGGACCGACGCTATTCACTCAGTTGGGAGTTTTCCTGGGCACGCCCGGCTACATGAGCCCGGAGCAGGCCGATCCGGATGTACACGATGTCGATACGCGCACGGATGTTTATTCGCTGGGCGTGGTTCTGTACGAACTGCTAACCGGGTTCCTGCCGTTTGACACGACGCAGTGGAGGAAGCAACGGCTGGACGAAGTGCTGCGGCAGTTGCGCGACACGGATCCGCAGCGTCCGAGCACCAGGGTCAGCACGAGTCGCGATGCTTCGACAGCGCGGGCGGAAGCTCGCAGCGTCGCCGCCCGGCAACTGGTCACTTTGCTGCGCGGGGACCTGGACTGGATCACAATGAAGGCGCTCGAGAAAGAACGTGAGCGCAGGTATGGCACGCCCTCGGCACTCGCTGCTGACGTCGAGAACTACTTGCAGAACCGGCCGGTGGAAGCGCGCCCGGCCAGCGCCGGCTATCGCTTGCGGAAGTACGTGCGGCGGCACGGGGTGGGTGTTGGGGTAGCGTCGGGAGCCGCGATCCTGCTGATCGCGTTTGCGGTAATGCAGGCAGTGGAGTTGCGGCGGATCACGCGGGAACGCGATCGGGCGGATCGCATCACCGAGTTCATGACCAACATGTTCAAGGTGTCCGACCCAAGCGAAGCGCGCGGCAACAGCATTACGGCGCGCGAGATCCTCGACAAATCCTCCAAGGAAATCGATGCCGGACTTGCCAAAGACCCGGAACTGAAAGCACAGATGCTGTCGGTGATGGCGACGGTGTACCAGAAACTAGGGCTTTATACCCGTGCCGAACGGTTGCTCTCGGAGGCCCTCGACCTCCGCCGCCACGTTCTTGGAGCCGAGCACCTGGACACGCTGAAATTAAAGGACCAGCTGGGCCTGCTGCTCCACCAGCAAGGCCGCTACTCAGAAGCGGAAAAACTGGATCGCGAACTGTTGCAAGCCGAGCGCCGAGTCTTGGGGGCTGAGCATCGTGAGACACTCGCAACGCAAGGCAATCTGTTTTGGGCCTTGGATGCACAGGGCCGTTTCGCGGAGGCCGAAAAGCTTGGCCGTACGACGGTTGATGTTCAGCGCCGCGTTCTCGGCAACGAGGATCCCGATACTTTGATGTCCATGCGCCGGCTGGGATCGGTCCTGGGATCGGCGGACCACTTTCAGGAAGCCGAGGCGCTAACTCGACAGATTATTGAGATCCGAAAGCGGGTCTCGGGACCGGAGCATCCGGAAACCCTTCTGGCCATGTCCGACCTGGGATGGGTACTCATCAACGAGGAGCGCCCGGCAGAGGGGGAGGAAGTTCTCCGCGAGACGCTGGAGATACAACGTCGGGTGTTGGGCTCGGACCATCAGAACTCGGTTTCCACCATGAGTGCACTTGCCGTCGCATTGCAGCACGAGCACAGGCTAGATGAGGCTGAAGGCTTGTATCGAGAGGCGATTGATACATCGCGCCGTGTCCTGGGCCCGGAGCATCCTGGAACGCTGATGGAGATGGGTAACCTGGCTACAGTTTTTCAAGACCGGGGACAATACCGCGAAGCGGAGAAAATGCAGCGGGAGGTGCTCGCGATCCGACGGCGCGTTCTCGGGCCGGATCATCCCGACACGGCCTTAGCTCTTTTCAACATTGCCGATCTTCTGTACCACGAACACCGCTACGCGGAGACAGCAACCCTTTATCGCGAGACTGTGGATATTCAGCGCCGTGCCCTCGGAGAAACTCACCCGGATACGCTCGATTCCTTGTTTCGTCTGGCCACTGTTTTGGCGGTCTTAGGCAAAAAAGACGAGGCGATTTCCACCCTTCGTGAGGCAGTCGAACACGGATTGGATGCTGAAACCGTAGCCAACCTCGATAAAAACGCGGACCTAAAATCGCTGCACGGCGACCCTCGCTTCGCTGCCCTCGTCAGTGACGCCCAGAAACGGGCCGCATCCCCTAAGAAAACCGACGGGAAACTCTAACTAGTGTCCTGTCACGACCGTTGGCTTGGCCTAGCCAGGGAGGGGACCAGCTGCGCCCTCCCGATTCAAGATGGATTCCTTTCCGCTTTCGTTACTCCGTTGTCGTGACCTTGCTGGTGAACGCGAATCTTCCCGGTTCGCGTCTGGCTTGTGCCGCCAGGGCGAGCGTGATCATTTGCACCGGCAGGATTTCCAGGATCTGCTGAATCCCCGGACCGTGCTCTGGAATCCGGCAGCAAGATAGGGGCGCCTCTTGGCCCACCCATTCCGACCGCCCGTCCCGCCGCTGGATATCCAGGAGCAGCCGTTCATTCAAATCGCGGGTCCTAGTGTCCCCAGCGAACACCAGCACGAAGGTCTGTTTCCCCAACATCTCGATGGGACCATGCCGGAACGCGGCGCTGCTCATGCCCTCCGCGGGAAAGTGAGCGGATTCTTTTGTGATGAGCGCACCGGTACCCACACTGGCAAGGGATGCCCCGCGGCCAACCAGATAAAGATGCCGAATGCCAGTCAGAATCCCGGATAAGTTGCGTACGTGATCTTTCCAATTCGCCAGATACGCAGCAGCAGCGGGAGCAGCGTGCTTCAACTCCCGGCCGGTGCGGCGGAGATCGCGTTCACACAAGACATCTCCCAGCCATTTCAAAGCCAGCAGGGCGGTCACATACGTCTTACAGGACACGGAAAACTCATGCCCCGCCTTTGTCAGCACTACTGCATTCGCATGTTTGGCGAGCGGACTATCCGGTGTGTTCGTTACCGCGATTACCGCGCAGCGCTTGCGGTTGGTTTGCGCCAACCGAACCATTTCCGCGCTTTGTCCGGATTGCGAGACCGCAATGATCAGAGTCTTCGGATCGAAGAATCTAGTATTGTGGTGCACGAGTTCGGACGTTTCGACCATCACGGCGGTGAATCCGTGACCGATTAGGTCCAGACTCAGCGGGTGCAGCGCATGAAACGACCCGCCCATGCCCGTGAGCACCACTTTCTGGAATCGGCCCTTGTTCAAGCGCGCAGCCAGGTCGAGCAGCGGTTTTGATGTCTTCAGAGTGGCAAGCGTGTTTTCGAGAGCCTGGGGCTGACGAAGAATGTCCCGCAGGTATTCGCCCTCGATCACCGCGAGATCGTCAGGCACGTGTTCCTCCCTCTTCCGCGAACCGGTGATACCACACCCGGGCGGCGCCAATGAGGTTGGCGTCTTCCCCCAGCGACGCGAGGGCTAGTTCTGTCTTCTCGTGCGGGACGAAGCGGCAACTGCCACGGATCATCTCGCGAATTCTGTCCAGGAAAAGGTCAGCGCCCCTCATCACACTGCCGCCCAGCACGATGGCATCAGGCGTAAACAGAGTCACCAGATTGGCTATGCCCAAACCGAGATAGTGGGCCTCTCGCTCGACGGCCTGCTGGGCCAGTGCATCGCCCGCACGCGCCAGTTCGCAAATGCGTTTCGCGGTCAGATTGGCTGCGTGCGGGTACTCTTTCGGCATCTGGCTCTCCAGCCACGCGACCATCGCGGGACCTGCTGCCAGCGACTCCCAGCATCCGTGAAAGCCGCACATACAGGCAGGACCGGAAGCGTCGATGACATGGTGCCCGATTTCCGGGTGAGCCCCATCCACACCGCGATACAGATGTCCGTCCAGAATGACGCCGCCTCCGATGCCGGTGCCAACGGTGATGTAGATCAGTCGCTTTCTGTTCCTGCCCGCGCCCCACCCCGCCTCGGCGAGAGCGGCAGCATCGGCATCGTTCTCGGTCGCCACACTCACAGCGAAAATGCGGGCAAGATCTTTTGCAGGATTCTCACCCCGCCACGTCGGGAAAAAACTCACGTCTCCGATCTCCCCGGTGAAGGGATCGATCGGCCCCGTGCTGCCAATCCCGATGCCGCTCAACTCTGCGCCGGTCGCCGTCCCTACAGCGCGCAACATGTGCTCGATTCGCCCCAGCGCCTCTCGATACCCGCGCTCCGCATCGGTTGGACACTCGACCCGGGACAGCACGCGGCCGCTGGCGTCCACCATGCCAACCGCGATCTTGGTTCCGCCGATATCAACCCCAGCAATCACGCCTGATCCCCCGGCCGGTTCTGATTCCACGAGTATTGCTTTGTACTAGCCGTTCCCACTTTCAATCTAACCTTGGCAGAATCTCACATCCCGTGGTGACGCCACTCACTGCCAGATCGTTCGGTTCCGCCGATACTGCAAGGTGTCCTCGCTGAACCCCTCAGTCATGGAGGGTACGTACGAGGAGGGCAAACATTGTGTTGTCTCTCTCCTCCTCGGCCGCCGTCAATCTATCGCACGCGCCGGAGCGGCCGCAAATCACCCTGCGGGGCGAGCGAGTCCCAAGCCGCAGCGACTCCGGAAAGAAGCAGGGCCAATGGCCAATACTGGAGAGTTTAAAACAAGGATAGAAGTATGACAGACAATGCCTCACCCCTCAGTGAAGAACGGATTGCTTACCTGGAAGGGCTAGTCCGTCAAGCCAGAACCGCCGCGGCCGTCTTTACGCAATGCACGCAGGAAGACGTCGATCGCATTGTCAAACCGATGGTCTTGGCTGGACTGGAGCAAGCGCAAAATCTAGCCCGCCTCGCGATAGAGGAAACCAAGCTCGGGGTTCTGGAAGACAAGGTTATCAAGAACATGGTGGCCACGGAGTTTGTCTACAACTACGTCAAGGATAAACGTACGGTAGGCACCATTCGCGAGTTTCCAGAAAGCGGTCTGGTGGAAGTGGCGGAACCGATCGGGGTCATCTTCTCACTCACTCCGATTACCAATCCCACGTCGACAGTCCTCTTCAAGTGCATCATGGCCATCAAGACCCGGAACGCGGTGATTTTCAGTCCCCACCCGAGTGCCTGGCGCTGCTGCTCTGAAGCGGTCAGGATCATGTATGAGACCGCGGTGAAGCACGGTGCGCCGGAAGGCGTATTTACTTGCCTAGAATCGCACAGCCTGCAGGACAACGACTACCTCATGCACCACAAGGACGTCCGCCTGATTGATGCCACCGGCGGGCCGGGCGCGGTCAAAGCCGCCTATAGCTCGGGCAAGCCAGCCTTGGGTGTCGGGTCAGGGAATACGCCCGTCTACCTGGAAAAAACGGCGGATCTGAACATGGCCGTGGTGGACATCATCATCTCCAAAACCTTCGACAATGGCACCATCTGTGCTTCCGAGCAGACGGTAGTGATCGATGATGAAATTTATGACTCGGTGCTGAAGAAATTCGCGGACCTGGGTGCGCACATCTGCAATGAGAAAGAGACCGAACTGCTGGCCCGCACCGTCATCGATCCCAACACCGGATTCATGCAGCCGATGGCCGTCGGCCAGAAAGCTACCACTATCGCTCGTTTCGTCGGTCTTTCCGTCAAGCCGAAAACCAAGCTCCTGATCGCACCCATTCAAGGAGTGGGTCGCGCATATCCCTTGTCGGTGGAGAAACTGTTCCCGGTGCTCGCGGTCTATCGGGCGAAGTCCGTCGATGAGGCGCTCAAGGTGTGCTTAGACGTGAATCATGCCGGCGGCCTCGGACATACGGCGGTCATTTTCTCGCGCAACGATGAAATCATCCAGAAATTCAGTGAAGTGATCAACGCGGGCCGGATCATTGTGAATTCGCCGGGATCCATCGGTGCGCTCGGCGCCGTGTACAACGACCTCGTGCCGACCTTTTCTTTCGGGTGCGGGACCGGCGGCGGCAACAGCACGACCGACAACGTCAACATCTATCACTACCTCAATATCAAACGCCTCGCTCGGCGGAGACAAGCCCATATGTGGTTCCGAGTTCCCAATCAAATCTACTTCAACATGAACGCTGTGGAGAACCTGCGCCAGTTCCCATCGCGCTCCACCATCATCATTACCAGTCCGTTCCTGGAGCAGATCGGCCACGTCGACATCGTCCGGCGCAACCTTCCCCCGCAAACTCCCGTCCATGTCATGGTCATTCCGGACGCGGAGCCCGAAGTCAAGGTGGTCATGCACGGAGTGGAAACGCTCAATTTCTACAAAGCGGACCAGATCATCGCGCTGGGAGGCGGGTCGGTCATCGACGCGGCCAAGATCATGAAGCTCAAATACGAATCGCCGCAGGCGGATTTGGAAGAACTGGCCGCGCCGTTTCTGGATCTCCGCAAGCGTGTGGTTCAGTACCCCACCGAAAAAACGAACCGGGCGCAGTTGATTGCCATCTCGACCACCAGCGGAACGGGGAGCGAAGTCACTCCGTTTGCCGTGCTGATGGACAAAGAGCGCGGGCGCAAGGTGACCCTCGCTGACTATTCGTTGAGTCCGGATGTGGCGATCGTCGATCCGCAGTTCGTCATGTCGATGCCGAAGGGCCTGACCGCGGATACCGGCATCGACTGCTTGACCCACGCGCTGGAAGCTGGAGTCTCGAGTTACGCTTCACCCTACACGGACTCCAACGCCATGCAGGCGATCCGGCTGGTGTTCAAGTACCTGCCCATTGCGTATGAGCACCCCCATGATGAAGAGGCCCGCAGCATGATGCACAATGCTGCCTGCATCGCGGCGCTGGCGTTTTCCAATGCGTCGGTGGGCGTGAACCATGCGCTGGCTCACGCCTTCGGCGCGCGCTTCGGCGTGGCGCATGGCCGGGCCAACGCGCTCATGTTGCCGCACGTCATTGCGTATAACGCGGCAGTGCCCACCAAGTTCATGCCATCGCCCTATCAGCAGGCGTATGTCGCACACAAAAAATACGCGACCATCGCCGATTTGCTGGGTCTGGGTGGTCATACGATCGAGGAGAAAGTTCAGAACCTGGTGGCAGCCACAGAACAACTCCTCGACCGGCTGGCCATTCCGCGTTCGATCGCCGACCTAGGGATCTCGAAGGAGGAATTCGAACGGGCCATCCCCGATCTGGCCAAGATTGCCTTTGACGATCCTTCGTGGCGATCGAATCCGCGCATGCCGCTGGTGAACGAATTGGTCGAACTATTCTGGAGCGCTTATCGCGGGCGAGGTGTGACGAAGGTGGCCAGCACATCTCAGCAGCAAACATCTCAGCTGCAAACAGTGTAATGGATGGTGGTGCGTATGGATTCGATTGCCGTGTTGCTGAAAATTGATGGAGAACGCGTGGCCGGTGCCTTGCAAGAGGTCCGTGAGAAGCTGGACGGAGCCCAGGGCGAAATAGTCTTGGATTTCTCTTCTGTGCGCCGGGTCGACCCCCATGCCCTCAGAGCGCTGGAAGACTTAGCCGGCAGCGCTGATGGAAAAGCCGTCAAGGTCGTGTTGCGCGGCGTCAACGTCGATATTTACAAAGTGCTCAAGCTGGCGCAGCTGGCATCGCGATTCTCTTTTCTGACCTGAGATGCGCGCCTTCATCACCTCCAGTTTGTGACGTTACGTTCTTCCGAATCGTTGAGGACCTGCTGCGGAAATTGAAGGCCGCGCAGCAACTTTCGAAGTCGCGGGTGGTTGCGGAGTGACTCACGAAGCGAACAGTACTGAGTTCTCTGGCTGACACCGCTCGACAATCTCCAGACGATCGTTTGCACCCACCTTCCGCAGAATGCGATGGACATGATCCCAGGTAGGCGACACCGTTGGCGACCGCAAATGCGTCGCCCTGCAGTTGACGACGTTCAGCATCGAAGCGCTGCGCCATCAGGGTTCGGTTGCGGGAAAAAAGCAGATAGCCCGGCAGGACGTAAGCCGCATTCGAACTGGAGGTCAGCAGGCGCTGGTGAACCGTGGAATCGAGTGACGCCAGGTAAATGGCGCTGCTTTCGCCCTGAAGATCGGCGCCGAAATCCACGGAAGTGTAGAGGAAATGTTTTCCATCGGGCTGAAACACCGGCCAGCGGTTGCTCCTGGTAGTGGCCAGGACTTGCTCGAACCCGGGGACTCGGGTCACCACTCCTCCTCCCGCTGAAACGCGGCTCAGGGCGACGCCGCTGTCGGGTGCGAACACAATTACGCCCTCGCGATTCCAGGTGCCACCGCGGCCGATAGTGGCAGCACAAAGGATTTGCACTGGTCCGCCTGCGCCATCGATCTTCTTCAACTTGCCGTCTGCAAAAAACCCGATTGTCTTGCTTTCAGGAGACCAGAAGGGATACGAGGCACCCTCGGTATCTGCCAGGGGATGCGCCTCATCCCCGCCGACCCGTTCCACCCAGAGCAAGGCTCCGCCCTGCTTGGGCTGCGGTGCAATGAACGCCAGCACCGTTCCGTCGGGAGAAAGCGCTAAATCTCGAGTCGGCGACGGCAACGCAATCGAAAAGTGCATTGCCCGCAGCGTCTGACTCGACTGGCGGAAAGAAAACAAACCAAACGCAACCAGAGCGCACAAAAGCGACGCGAATCCCCACCCGATGCCGGATCGAGATCTGATCCAGCCGAGGGACACGACCGGCACTTCCACCCGTGAGCCGGCGGTGATTTCCCTCAGCGCCAACTCACGGTCGGCTTGCGCCTGGCCACGGCGCTCCAAATCCGCCTCCTCCAGCTGTCCCCCATTTTGCAAAGTTGTGACCGGCGCAATGAAGCAATACCCGTGGCGAGGAATGGTTTCAATGAATCTGGGATTCTCCGGCGAATCGCCCAGCGCATACCGCAGTTTCTTCATGGCTGTGTTCAGGCCTTCGTCGAAATCGACGAAGGTGTCGCCCGGCCACAGCTTTTTTCTCAACTCTTCGCGAGTGATCACCTCTCCCGGCCGCTCAAGCAGCAGGCTGAGGATCCGAAAGGGCTGATCTTGCAGGTGAACTAGGAGTCCGCGTTTGTACAAATGTCCGGTCGTAAGATGGGCTTCGAACACGCCGAATGCCAGCCGACCGCGACTGTCCGGAGGGGTCTCCATGAAACTCACTTAGAGCCTGTAACAAAACCCTCCTGAGCTCGCAAACGAGTCTCGCTAACCACAACAAAAGGCCGGCCCAAACCCCGGCCTTCACTTATACCTTTTAGTGGTTGCGGCAGCCGTGTTCTTAGGGAACCCAAGCCGGGAACTCATCACAGCCGTTGGTGACGGGAACGCTTGATCTCGGACTGTACCCGGCCTATAGTGTGAAGAAAGCAGAGAGGTCGGCTTGCGGTGCGCAGTCACCTTCCGTGGGCTGATGTGTCTCCTGACGCTGCTGGCTGCCACGATCGCTGCTGCGCAGAGGCAAGGGGGGAAGCCAGACCTGCCCAACCTCGCCCCGAACAAACCCAGCTACGCAACTCCTTCACGGCCATACTTCGCGGCGGACCGTTTGATCGTGCGCTTCCGCGCGGGCAAGAGCCCCTCGGCGCGCGCCGCAGTCCACGGGTTCGCCCGCGGCCGGACCAAGCGCCTCTTCAGAACACTCCGCGACATCGAGGTCGTGCAACTCGAATCAGGTCTCACCCTCTCTGAGGCGCTCCGCCGCTATCGCAGCCAGGCTGACGTGCTTTATGCCGAACCCGATTACCGCCGCACCCTGTTCGACCTTGTCCCCAACGATCCCATGTTCACGGGACTGTGGGGGCTGCGCAATACCGGGCAAAGCGGTGGTCTTGCTGGCGCCGACATCGACGCGGTGAAGGCGTGGGAACTCTCGACTGGCAGCAGCGACGTGGTGGTGGGCACGATCGACACAGGTGTGGATTGGAACCATCCGGACCTGGCCGCGAATATCTATCGTAACGACGCCGACTGCACTGACAATGGGATCGATGACGACGGCAATGGGGTCGTCGATGATTGCCACGGTTTTAATGCCGTCGCCGGTAGCGGCGATCCGATCGACACGTACAAGCACGGCACGCATGTCGCCGGCACGATCGGTGCGGTCGGAAACAACGGCCTGGGGGTGGTTGGGGTGAATTGGAAGGTGAAGATACTGGCCTGCAAGACCGACGATGAGAACGGCTATCTGTACGATTCCGCCATCCTCTCGTGCCTGGATTACATGGCAACGATGAAGGACCGTGGCGTGAACATTGTCGCGACCAATAACAGTTACGGAGGGGCGTTTGAAAGCAAGGCGGTCACAGATGCCATCCGGGAGCAGATGAAGCGCGGCATCCTATTCGTGGCGGCGGCCGGCAACTACGGATTGGACAATGACACTATCCCGGCTTATCCCGCTAATACCGATCTCCCTAACGTATTGACGGTGGCGGCAACGGACTACACCGACGGCCTTGCCTCTTTCTCCGATTATGGCCGTCACACCGTGCACCTGGGCGCGCCCGGGGTCGCGATCACGAGCACAGTACCGGGCGGCGGGTACGAGACCTGGGACGGCACCTCGATGGCCACGCCTCATGTCGTCGGTGCCGCGGCTCTGCTGAAGGCCTACGATCCCGCGCAGGACTGGGCGGCGATCAAGAACCGCATACTGGCAGGCGGCGATCCCCTAGCCTCGATGACCGCGACCATCAGCGGCCGGCGCTTGAACGCGTACGGTGCGATGACCTGTGCCGGCCAGGAAGTCCTCGCTCGGCTCCAGCCCCAGCGGAACAATGTCTATGTGGCGATCGGTGAAACGGTCACTTTCAACATGCTCCACGTTGTCTGCGAGCAACCGGCGGGAGAACTGACGTTGTCCATGGGCAATGGTCCTCCCCTCACGCTCCACGACGACGGCCAGAATGGCGATGAAGCCGCTGGTGACGGCGTGTACACTGCCCGCTGGGTACCTCCGGCGGCCGGCCGCTACACGGCGACGTTCTCCAACGGAGAAGCGGTCACAGTCATTGTCCTCAAGCCCTACACCTTCTCGAAGACAGACTACAGCTGGCGAACGATTACCGGAACCTTTGTGCCTCTGGACTGGTTTTACGGCACGCCGATTGCAATCGTGCCGCCGTTTCCCGTCCGCTTCGGCGGGCTGACATTCGATTCGCTCGCAATCGACGCCTACGGAACCATTGAGATGCTTGGGGTGCAAGAAGACGTAGGCTGGGGGCTTCCCGAATGGGCATTCCCTATTCCCACTGTTTTCGCCGACACCCTCGTGGCGCCCCTGTGGGACGACATCTTCGACAGACATGATCTGGACCCCGCCCAAGGCGTGTACTGGGATGTTCTCGGCCAGGCGCCCAACCGGGAACTGGTCATTGAGTGGCGCGGGTTCCATCACTACACGGAGTACAGCTATCCCGGTGCCCCTAGCACCGTCACTTTCCAAGTGGTGCTCTCCGAGACCAGCGATGACATCGTTTTCAATTACGCCGACACCACGTTCGATAATGAATGGTACGACTTTGGCCGGAGTGCCAGTGTAGGTATCCAGGTTTCGCAGGGCGTGGGCATGCAGTTCAGCTGCTTTGCCCCCATGCTCTCCCCGGAGCTGGCGGTGCGCTGGAGTACCTCGGACAGTTTGCCAACCAGCATCGAGCTCCTGTGGCCGAATGGCGGAGAGGTTTGGCGCCCGGGAGAGAAGCACAACATCGCATGGAACGCCACTGGACCGGCGGCAACCGACTTTCGTATCGAACTGCTGAAAGCGGACGCGATCGATTCCGTCCCTACGACGTCGGTCCCCGCAGCGTCGGGTAGCTTTGCCTGGACGATGCCGCTCGATAAGGTCCGGGGCAACGACTACAAGATCCGCCTGGTCAGCAACGCCGATTCCACCATCACCCACACCAGCGTCAGCAGCTTCATAATCGACAACGTGTATGTGCTCGAAGTCTGGCCAGGCTACTGGGGCACGGGAACCGTCACATCATCACCCCCAGGCATCCAGTGCCATGAGGTCTGCCACGCGCCGTTCGCAGCAGGAACGACCCTCACGCTCACCGCTACGCCGGATCCTGGAAACCAGTTTAACGGTTGGGACGGCCCATGCACTGGGACGGGGCCTTGCGTGATCACGATGACCAAAGATATCGTCGTGGCCGCCGACTTCGTTCCCCTTCCTCCCGATTTCTCCTTCACCGCGCCGCCTCCACCCCAGACCGTTGCCGCCGGCCAGCCCGCCCACTTCACCATCACCATCAGCGGCAACAACGGCTTCGCAGGAACCGTTTCCTTCGCCTGTACTGCCGGTGTGCCGCCGCAGGCCTCCTGCTCGTTCTCGCCGCCGACGGTAACGGCAGGCGCTAACCCGGTGAGCACCACCTTGACCACTACCACCACCGCGCGCAGCATGGCGTTGCTGCAGGCTCCGTCGCGGCGCGACTACCGCCCGCTGCTGGCGTTGTGCCTGCCCGTCATCGGGCTCGTCCTGGCGCCGGTTGCCGGTAGGAAAAAGCTAGCTCGACGGTGGCATGTCGGAGTTGGCTTGCTGCTGCTCCTGCTGTTGGTAGCGGCGCTGGTTGGATGCGGAGGCGGCGTGGGTGCAACCTCTCCCCCTGGCTCCGCAACAGGGACTCCGGCGGGCAGTTACAGCATCACGGTAACGGCAACTTCGGGCAGCCTCTCGCACACCCAGACGGTCACCCTGGTTGTGAACTAACCCTGTGCTCCGGGCAGTGGCGCTTCCTGACGCCGCTGCCCCTACTATCTCAGGTGGGTGAAGGATACCGCACGCTGAACGCCGCGGCTTGACTCCAGGTGGCGGCCTGCGCTCGGCAGAGAGGACACTTATCGGATCAAGTATCACACTGCCGAAGGAAGCTCCAGCAGATCAGAATGCAGCCCAGCAGTAAGAAAGCTTCGTGGATGTCGGCCCGCTTCTCATAACGAATGCGCAGGCGGCGAAATTGGTTCAGCCAGGAGAAGGTTCTCTCCACAACCCAACGCCATCGACCCAACCCGCTGCCATGTCCTACATAGCGCCGCGCCAGCAGCGGCCGAATGCGACGGACGCGCAAACCTTGGCGGATGGCCTCCGCATCGTAAGCGCGATCCCCCAGAAGGCAGTCGGGACGACAGCGAGGGCGCCCCCGATCCGCTTTCAGTGGAGGGACCGCATCCACCAGCGGTAGAGCTTGCCGTGAGTCGTGAAGGTTGGCAGCTGTGAGCTGAATTGCGAGGGGAATCCCTTGGCCATCACAGATCAGATGGCGTTTGCTGCCCGGTTTGGCTCTGTCGGTAGGATTAGGGCCTGTTTGTGCCCCCCAAAAACCGCCCGCACGGAAGAACTGTCCACCACCGCTCGGGACCAATCGACCTGACCGTAGCGAGAAAGCCAGTTCAGGAGTACGAAGTGGATCAGATCCCAGATGCCAGCCTGTTGCCAATCGCGGAGACGCCTCCAGCACGTCATTCCCGAACCGCAGCCCATCTCTTGTGGCAACATCTCCCAGGGGATACCGCTGCGGAGTACGAATAGAATGCCGCTGAGGCAGGCGCGATCAGATAACCGAGGTCTTCCGCCCTTTGGCTTGGGTGCCGGCGAAGGCAAGAGAGGGACGATCAACTCCCACAAGCCGTCGGGAATGAGCGCGGCAGCCATGAGCAGTACACCTCCTCCCGTTGAGGGATTGTACCGTGCCCATGATGCGGGTTGCAGGAATAGAGGGCTTTTGTTAGACGCTCTTAAGGAGTGCTGAAGAGTTCTATCACACTGTTACAACTCACTCTATGCTGAGTTCATTTCAAACGGTAAATAACTGTCCTATTGGTCCTTATGAGGTCAGTGTGAGATCGGCACTAGATCGGTTGACCGAGTCAGCTCAGCCAAGAGACACTCCCGCCCTAGTCGTGGAGTAGCACTCTTAGCAGGCTGCTGAAAAACTACTCCTAATCCACAGCCATGTATGGTACGAGAGGGCATGCGAGGAGCCGATCATCAGCAGAGTCATAGGTTCAGTTATTTGTCGCCGGAGAAGCGCGTTCGGCAGGATCATCCGCTGCGGGCCATCCGGGCTATGGTGGATGAAGTACTCGGACAGCTGTCCCGGCGCTTCGACACGATGTACGCCGACGCGGGGCGTCCCTCGATTCCGCCGGAGAAACTGCTGCGCGCACAGTTGCTGCAGATGCTGTACTCGATCCGCAGTGAGCGGCTGCTGATGGAAGAGATCGATTACAGCATGCTCTTCCGTTGGTTTGTGGGTTTGAATCTGGACGAGAACGTGTGGGACCCGACCACCTTCACCAAGAATCGCGACCGGTTGCTGGAGGCGGACGTGGCCAAGGAGTTCCTGACGCAGGTGATCGCGCAAGCAAAGGACCAAGGTCTGACCTCGGACGAGCACTTCACGGTGGACGGCACATTGCTAGAAGCCTGGGCGAGCGTGAAGAGTTTTCAACCGAAGGAAGGAAAGAAGAGGCTGCCTCCGGACGATCCCGGCAATCCGACGGTGAACTTTCGCGGCGAGAAGCGATCGAACGAAACGCACGCATCGAAGACCGATCCCGAGGCGCAACTGGCGCGCAAAGGCGAGGGGAAGGAGTCCAAGTTGAGTTACAGCGGGAATCTGCTGGTGGAGAATCGCAACGGGCTGATCGTGAACGCGGAAGTGTTCGAGGCCAACGGGACGGCGGAACGCGATGCGGCGCTGGTGATGCTGGAGCAGATTCCGGGAACCAAGCCGGTGACGGCGGGTGGAGACAAGGGCTTCGACACGCGGGATTTCGTGGCGGAGTGTCGGCATCTGGGAGTGACGCCGCATGTGGCGCAGAACCTGGGACGGCGTGGCGGGAGCGCGATTGATGGACGGACGACGCATCATCCCGGCTATCGTCTCAGCCAGAAGAAGAGAAAGCGTATCGAAGAGTGTTTCGGCTGGCTGAAGACCATCGCGCTGCTGCGGAAGGTGCGGCATCGTGGAGTCTGCAAAGTGGATTGGATCTTTACCTTCGCCTGCGCGGCTTACAACTTGGTACGCATGCGGAATCTGGCCGCCGCAGTTCCGACGGTGTAAGGTCGGGGCGAAAGTGTGTCTGGTTGAACCTGGATCCGACCAAGAGGCGCCCGAAAAACCAGAAATCAACTCGCTTGACATCACCAACGATGAGAAACCAGAAGAGAAACCCCGAATCCATCAATTTTTCCGCAGCCTGTTAGGGGCTCGCGAGGGAAGTGCTTGAGCCCGGAACGCGGTTGCTGTGTCCGAACGGTTCCTCGGACCGCCACGGTCACCCTTGAGGGACAACAGGGCGGGCAGCGGCAGTCGGTCGGGTTGACTGGGACCGCAGTGGTTTCGGGGCAAAGCGCTCCCCGGTCACCCGCGAGCCGGTCCATTTACTGCCACCGCACCTGCTTCAAAGGGTGCGATGTAGATGCCCTTACACCCAGACCCCGGACGTCGACGTTGAGCAACTTTGGAAGCACAGACCTGATCATCCTGACCAGCGGGCCGGTCGGACACCTGTGACGCCCGCTTGGGAGTGCTAGAGTCTTGCACCGTTCGCGTCGGGGCTAGGACCTGTGCGGAGGGTGGCCACGACCGTGGACGACGCGGCCGTTCCTGCGTCAGCCGTGATGGCAAAGAAGTTGGAAATTAAGGAAGCAGGTTGTGCTATGCTGCTGTCTTACTCATGGCTCGAGGGGGCTCTGACAGCAGCAGGGGTTAGCTGGAGGAGGTGGTATGTCTCTCGAGCGTATTATCGTATTCCTTCTAGCGGAGAATTGTCTGCTCCGCGAAGCTTTGCTTCGAGTACTGCGCAAGAAAGAGGACATTGTCGTAGCCGGTGCAGCTCCTTTCTCGCCTTCTGCCTTGGAGAAAGTCTGGGCCGCGAATGCTGATGTGGTCCTGTTTGACTCCGCAAGCATCGCATTGACCGGTCCCCGCCTGGTTTCACGCTTGCGGCAGGCCGGAGAAAACCGCAAAGCCGTTATGGTCGGCATGGAAGAAGATGAGCCCACTTTCTTGCAGGCTGTGGGCGAGGGAGTGGTCGGCTACGTCCTGAAGGACGCGTCGGCCACTGAAATCGTTCGTGTGATCCGGGCAGTCGCAGCCGGCGAAGCGATTTGCCCACCGCGATTCTCGCTGTCGCTGTTCCAGTGTGCTGCCCGGGACGTATCCTTCTCGTTCAAATCGCCGCAGAAGATGAAATTCGGCTTGAGCCGGAGGGAGCAGCAACTGGTCGGCTTGATTCGCCTCGGACTCTCCAACAAGGAGATCGGAAACCGATTAAATCTATCGGAGCAAACCATCAAGAACCATATCCACCGCATTCTGCGGAAGGTTGGCGCCAGCGATCGTTTGGAGATTGTCGAGCGGTGTCAGTCAGAGAATCTCAGTACTGCTGGCCTCACGAATCTAGCAGTTTGAACGGGACCACTGCAAACCTATCTCAGGGAGCACGAAGATTGGGCGCCAGCGCTCCTGGATCTTCGCCAGCCCGGATCGCCTACTACCAACATCGTATAGTGCACGCTCTGAACTAAACAGTTAGAACCATCGGAAAGAGTCATGGTTTAGCGTGCCAAACGAACCTCGTCAGACTTGCTGTTTCCGATTCCACGATCTGTCCGTGTGATTGTAGGCTTGCGCCGATGTGGGCGACGCCGAGGCAGCCCAAGCGCATCGAAGAAGCGGGTCGAGGTTGAGCGGCGTGCGTGGTCAGCGGTCAGCGCGAGACCGACCCTGCGGCTGGCTTGTGCGAGACGTTCCGGCGCACCGCCCGTTCGGGGGCAGTTCCTTCGTCGGTGCGGCAACGTGGCGACTAGCCCGGCATGAAATCTTGTGCGTGCTACAGGCGTAGACACTAGTACCATAATTAGAACTATGTTGGTACCGTATGCGAAATAATAAGTACTATTAATCTCGCAATCTTTAGTACTGCAGATTAGTACCACTACTAAGTGTAGATTGGTACCGCAATTGTGTACCCACGCAGTACATGTGTGCCCTCCTTTGAACATCCGCTTGAGTACGCAATTGACTCTTGTCTGAGCTCTCCCAAGGAAGTAGAAGGGTTCGGTGAGGATTACCCTCGTGAAACGTGTGCGAGTTTTGGTCGCAAACCGCCCCCGATTGATGCGGGAGCTCGTTTTGGCCGTGATCAGCGACCAACCCGACATTGAGGTCATTGGTGAAGTCCAGGATGAGAGCAAACTCGTAGAAGCAGTCGAGGAAGCCCAGCCCGACGTCTTGATTCTCACTCTCGACGATGCCGAAAAACGCATCGCCCAATGTGGCTTTCTCCTTGGCCAGCATCCGCACATGAGGATCCTTGCCCTCGCGCCGGAACAAAATCGCGGGCTGTTCTATTCGGCCATTGTAGACGTTCGCACCAAGCCGCTGGAGAGTTCCGAGGCCGGAATTCTGAGCGCCTTGCGGGAACATCCATCGATCGTGGGCACGGTACGTAACTAGCTGGCTGAAGGTTGGCAACTAGACTGAAAGTGATTGATAGGAAATGACTTATACCAATTCTTTGAATGTAACTGAGATGGCGGAGCTGTAGTCAGGAACGGAACAGTGCTCGAGAACACACTTTCAAATTCCGAAGCGTCCGGGAGCCGTGCTGCTGAGGCTTTGGCGCCTAGCGAGAAGCTATTGCTGGCCGAGCGATGGTACGCGGTTTCCGTTCGTCCCAGGCACGAGAAGCTGGTTACACGGCATCTCGACCAGCAGGGATTGAACTGCTTTCTCCCGTTTTACCGCAGCGTGCGCCGCTGGAAGGATCGCCGCAAGGAACTGGATGTGGCCCTATTCCCAGGCTATGTCTTCGTGAGCCTGAACCTTCGCGACCGTTTGGGCGTTCTTAAGGCTCCCGGAGTCCAGCGATTCGTGACGTTTCAAGGCCAACCTGCCGCGGTCCCGGACTCCGAGATCCGAGCGCTCGCATCGAGCTTGTCCGCCGGGCTGCGGGCGCAACCTCATCCCTACCTGTGCCAAGGCAGGAAAGTCCGCGTAAAGCACGGGCCTCTCGTGGGTGCGGAAGGAATCATGATCCGCCGCAAGGAACGCTTCCGCCTCGTGCTCTCGATCGATCTGATCACACGATCGGTGATGTTTGAGGTGGATGAGGGCGACGTCGAGCCCCTCTGAAGACACTCGTCCGAAGTCAGCTCTCGCCGCCCGCTAAAGAGAGATTCCTATGTTCGACCACAAACAATTGAAGAAGAGCATCTTGTGTCTGGCCTGGATTTTCTTGTTTTGCACGGCTGCCCATTCACAGCAGGAATCCCGGCAGGGTGTGGCGCAACGGTCCGGAACGGAAACTGCGGCGCGTGTCCCTGCCCGCCCTCCCGATATCATCTCGGACAATCTTGAGAGAGTGGCGGCTTCAGCTGATCAGATTCTCGAAGTCTTGTACAAAGAGGCTGGTCTGATGGTCGAGTTTAAGCGCCTTCTTGCCCAAGATGCGGGGGTGAGCGGGCAGATTCTGGAAGAGTCCGATCTGACTGATGTAGCGGTCGGCGAACGCCTGCGCTCGGACTTGCGTGCCCGTGTGCTCGCAACGCGGCTCCTGCAGCGGTATGGCTATCTCGTGCCTCGATTGAATCCGGATTCTGACCTCGAAGCCGAGCAAAAGCTTGTGCGGCAGGAGCGGGCGCAGATGCTCGCGCGCGCCGCCGAGCGCCGCGACACTCTGGTTGAAAATTCAAGCGCTGGCCCTAACGCTGCATGCGATCCGCGAACCATCCCGGAGTGTGCGCTCCCACCCTCTCTCCCGGAGGATCGTGAAAGTTTGCCGGTGGTCCCGACTGCACCAGGGCGTGCGCCGCGTTCGTCGGCGCCGTTGCTGCGGGCCGAGGATAATTCACCCAGCCAAATGACGCGTCCGGATGGCACAGGCTTTTCGCCGGATCAACGCTCAGGATATCCGGCCAGCCTGGCAGCGCCGGAGACCGTGCTCACGGCGGCACGCGTTGAGATTAATCCACCGCTGAACCAGTCGCGGCGCATGGCCGGGTACGGGAGCGGGGAGAATCCTTCGCTTCCATCCAGCGGCCAAGCAGATCTGCAGTCGCTGTCTCAGCCGGATCCATTATCAAGCGGCGCCGGGATGCCACGGACGGGGCGGGGCTCAGAGCGATATCCAGCGGGGCGCGATTCTGCTCCTGCGGGCACTACCGACGCGGAGCAAGTGAGGATGGTGCGTCGTCCGAATCCTTACGCAGATGTGCCTTCCTTATACGACCTCTATGTGCAAGCGGGGGCAACTAATCGGCCTGTCGAGAGGTTTGGTCTCGATGTCTTCCGCAAAGGAACAGCAAATCCGGATTATATTCCCATGGATCTTCCCGTCGGACCGAGCTATGTCGTCGGTCCCGGTGACAGCCTCTCGATTGATCTCTGGGGAGGGGTTTCACAGCGACTGCTCCGCACAGTGGACCGGGAGGGGCGCGTGGCTCTGCCGGAAGCGGGGCCGGTCCTTGTCTCCGGACGAACGCTTGGCGATGTGCAGGAAATGGTACAACACACCCTGAGAACACAATTCCGCGATGTTTCTGCAGACGTTGCACTGCTTCGGCTGCGCTCGGTGCGTATGTATGTGGTTGGCGATGTCACTTCACCGGGAGCGTATGACGTGAGTTCGCTTTCCACTCCGTTGAATGCGCTGTTCGTGGCGGGTGGTGTGACATCGCAAGGCTCCCTCCGGCGCCTTCAACACTATCGAGGAAAGCAGTTGATTGAAGAAGTAGACGCATATGACCTGCTGCTCCACGGTATTCGGGGGGATCTGCAGCGAATCGAGAACGGCGATTCCCTGATGGTCCCGCCGCTTGGTCCGGTGGTGACTGTAGACGGCATGGTGCGCCGCCCAGCAGTCTACGAGTTGCGCAATGAAAAGACACTCGTAGACGTACTCGATCTTGCTGGAGGAATTCTCCCCGCTGCGGCACTGCGGCACATTGAAGTCCAGCGCCTGGTAGCGCATGAAAAGCGCACGATGATGAGCGTCGAGATCAGCGACACCAGCGACTCCGAAGCGGTTCGCGCGCAAATGAGCGGGTTCGAAGTACAGGATGGTGACGAGATCCACATCTTTCCGATCGCGCCTTATAACTCGGAGTCGATCTATCTCGTAGGGCATGTCTTGCGTCCAGGCCGGTATTCCTACAAGCCGGAGATGAAGCTCACCGACCTCGTGACTTCCTATGCTGACCTGCTTCCGGAACCTTCGACCCGTTATGCCGAGATCATCCGGCTGCATGCGCCAGACTACCATCCGGTTGTCGAGACCTTTGATCTAGCCACCGCTCTCGAACATCCCGATAAGGCCCCTAAGCTAGAGCCGCTCGATACTGTGCACATTTTTGGACGGTACGACTTCGAGTCGGATCCAGAAGTGCTCATCACCGGTGAGGTCCGCGCGCCGGGACGATATCGCACGTCTGGCCAGCAGCATTTACGAGATGCGATTTATCAGGCTGGAGGCGTGACACCGGATGCCTGGCTTGATTCGGCACAGCTATTCCGCCGGCAGCCAGACGGGACCACCAGAGTCTTTAGCATCAATTTGAGCGACGCACTCGCGGGAGATCCTTTGAATGATGTTTTGGTCGAGCCGCGCGATCGGATCCTAGTGCATCGCCAACCGGAACAAGTTTCGCCACGCAGCGTGTACGTAAGAGGTGATGTCGCGCGGCCGGGCCGCTATCCTCTCGCTGCCAATATGAGCGTCTCGGACCTGGTGCGCTCTGCTGGCGGATTGCTACGCAGCGCGAATCCCGAGGGCGGTGACCTCACGCATTATGCGATCTCTAATTCGTCCGGGGAGCGCGTGCCCGCCGGACACCAGGACCTAAGTCTGGTTGCCGCTCTCGCCGGAAAGGAAGACCAGAATTTGCCGCTCCGCGACGGCGATGTGTTGACCGTGCCCCAGCAGGCTAACTGGAACGATATCGGCGCGACGGTCACTCTGCGCGGGGAGGTCAGAAAACCAGGTGTTTATGGCATCTGGCCTGGCGAACGCCTTAGTTCGTTACTGAAGCGAGCTGGCGGTTTCCTGCCAACAGCATATCCGCGCGCAGCGGTATTCGAACGAATCGAAGTTCGTGAACTTCAGCAGAAGAGTCGCCAGGAACTGATCCAGCGGCTCGAGCAGGAGTCCACGGTGGTAAAGACTTCGGTATCGACGTCCGGAACCGAGGAAGCTGCCTTGCAACAGGCGGCTATGCTGCAGCGCCAGCGCGTATTGGATGCACTGCGAAAAGCTCCTGTATCGGGGCGGCTTGTCATCCATCTTCGCCCGGACCGCAAAGACTATGCGGGATCGCTTGAGGATATCGAGCTTCGCGCGGGCGATTCGCTCACGATCCCCAAGGAGCCCGGAGGAGTGCTGGTCATCGGGCAAGTGTATAACGCTAACGCTCTTACTTATGTGCCAGGGAGGAATGCTGGCTGGTATCTGTCCCGTGCGGGAGGCGCGACACACCTCGGAGACAAAAATGCAATCTTCATCGTCCGCGCGGACGGTTCGGTCACGTCCGGTAAGCAGGGCAGCCTTTGGTCCGGAGGCGTGCTCTCGGCGACAACGGGTCCGGGTGACACGATTGTGGTACCGGAGAAGCCGATTCTGGGCAGTAGCGCTATGAAAAACTTTGTAGCCATCGCGCAGATCGCGTCGTCTGCCGCATTGGTTGCGGCAGTTGCAATTCCCTAAGCGCACATGACGATGCGACTTCAGGTGGGGACCCTCGGAGCGATGCTGTTGTTCAACGTTTGCTTGGCGAGGGTGTCTTTCGCACAGGCGCAGGGAGTGGAAACCGCCGCGCCGGAAACGACACCGGAGGCGAAAGACCGTTCTTCATCGAATGATCTACCGGATGGACCTATACAAGCAGGTGGGGTGGCGAAAACAACCGGGGGGTCAGACCTGGGATTGATGCAAAGGTTCGAGGGCGACCAGAGAGAAATTTGGACGAGTCCCGGACGACTTCGGTTTTCCGATACGGTATGGCTTGTTCCGCTCAGTGGTATCACGGCGGGCCTCTTCGTGACGGATAGCGATTTCAGCAAGCACCTGTCCCAGAATCCGACAACCATCAGTCACTACAACACGCTCTCAAACGCCGGAGTAGCGGCACTCGTGGGCGGTGCCGGAGGAATGTGGTTCTTGGGACAAGTCAGGCACAACGAGCACTGGAGTGAGACTGGATTCCTCGCCGGCGAAGCGGTGCTGAACAGTCTGGTAATGGTCGAGGGATTGAAGTACTCACTGCGTCGCGAACGACCGAATCAGGGCGATGGCAGCGGTCCATTTTTTCAGAGTGGGGGCACTTCCTTTCCATCGGAACACGCCGCTGCGGCATGGTCGGTGGCCGGCGTCATCGCGCACGAATACCCTGGCCCGCTCACCAAGATCATGGCCTACGGTTTGGCATCTCTGGTCTCTGTTTCCCGGGTAGGGGCTCATCAACATTTTCCCTCCGACGTGCTCATCGGCAGCGTAATCGGTAACCTTGTCGCGCAGAGCATTTACAGCCGTCACTACAATCCCGATCTTGGCGGCGGGGAATGGAGATCGATTAGCCAACTCTTTCGTGGCGATGGTACGTACTCTCCAGGGAATCAGGGGTCCCCGTACGTTCCGCTCGATAGCTGGGTGTACCCCGCGATGGAGCGCTTGGTAGCACTGGGCTACATTCGGTCGGGGTTTTTGGGAATGCGCCCGTGGACGCGCATGGAATGCGCACGGCTGCTGGATGAGGCCGACGAGGGGATGCAGTACGACAGCAGCGAAGAGGGTAGTGAACCGCAGAAGATATACTCAGCTCTAGCGGGAGAATTTAAAGACGAAACCGCGCGTTTAGGCGGCGCTGCCAATCTCGGCTTAAGCCTAGATTCGGTTTACACCCGCTTTACCGGGATCTCGGGCACGACGCTGCAGGATGGGTTGCACTTCGGACAGACCGTGATCAACGATTACGGGCGACCGTATGGAGAGGGCTTCAACAATGTGACCGGATTCACCAGTCACGGGGTGGCCGGGCCGTTCTCATTCTACGTGCAAGGCGAGTACCAGCACGCACCCTCTGTTCCCGCACTTCCTCTTCAAGCGCGGCAGGTTATCCAAACTGTTGACTTCAACCTTCCGTCAGCGCCACCAGGTACCCCCGTCCCAGTCGTGAATCAGATGGACTTGCTTGTGGGCTACGTAGGATTGCAACTGGAGAACTGGCAGATCACTTTCGGCAAGCAGCCGCTTTGGTGGGGAGAAGATACGAGTGGGCCAATGTTGTCGAGTACAAATGCTGCGTCTATCCCAATGCTCCAAATCAATCGTGTGAAACCTCTCAATCTACCTAGCATCTTTGGGCGTCTTGGGCCGATCCGATTTGATTACATCCTGGGGAGGCTCAGCGGCCAACACTGGGTGAATGGGCCAAACGGCTTCACAGGCTCGTGGACGAAGACTCTGAGTGATCAGCCATTCATCGTAGGGCAGAAGATCAGCTTCAAACCGTCGCCTAACCTTGAACTGGGTGTTAGCTACACGGCTCTTTTCGCTGGCAGCGGAGCTCCATTCACGACTCATACGCTTCTAAAAGCCATGTTCTCAAGCGGAAATGGCAATCCGGGAACTGCATCAGACCCCGGTGACCGACGAGGCGGGTTCGACTTTGCTTATCGAATTCCCAAGATGCGAGATTGGCTCACATTTTATGCGGATGCCTTTACAGATGATCAAGTAAATCCTTGGTTTGCTTGGGATAAGACCGCGCTTACTTCTGGTCTTTACATGTCTCGAGTGCCAGGGATTCCCAAACTCGACTTCCGAGTGGAGGGGGTTTACACAGATCTGCCAGGAGGGACGGCAACCGTACAACACGGATTTTTTTACATCAACGACCGCTACGTGAGCGGCTACACGAACAACGGAGATCTGATTGGAAGTTGGATTGGGAGGCAGGGGCAAGGCGCTCAGGCGTGGACCACCTACTGGTTCGGCCCGAAGAACAAAGTGCAGTTGCACTTCAGGCATCAGAAGGTCAGCCGAGAGTTCATCCCCGACGGTGGATCACTGACCGACCTCGGCGTATCAACTGATATCTGGGTGCGTTCCAACCTCGCCCTTTCCGCTTGGGTGCAACACGAACGCTGGCTGTTTCCTGTGATTCAGTCGAATGCTTCCAGAAACGTGACGGCAGCGGTGCAAATTCTGTTTGAGCCGCGTAAATTGTTCCAGCATTCTGCCGCGAATGCGCCGGGAGACCAGCCATGAATTGCACAAGTCGAGCTCCTATTCGCCAGCCTGTGCCGAGTTGCAGGAACATGACATCGTGGCGCCCACACTACAACGAGCGCTGGAATCAGGCGAAGACTCAATTGTCTATCTCCGGCAGCTCTGGGGGCACCGCAGGATGCTGTCCCGCGTCGCGGTAGGCGCGCTACTCACCAGCATGCTGATCGCTTTCCTTATTGCTGCACGATACGAATCCACGTTACCGTTTGAATCCTCCGCAAGTAGGGACAGACAGCGCCAAAGATTAAGATGAACCCCTCGATCGGTCTGACAAGTTTACCGAAAGCACAATCCAGTCCCGCTTCGGATCTGGCCCTGGTTACGCCAATCGCGCGCCGTACGTCCGCTGCTCGCTTCCGAAGTTACCTGACGAAGTTGGAAGTGGTGGCTGACTTCGTCACTGTGATTGGCGCCGTCATGTCCGGCTATTTCATGTACTACTTCTTCGGGTTAGGAAAGCAACTTTTCTATCCCAGATCGGTCGCTCTGGGTATCTCGGCTACCTTCGCGGCAATTATCGTGCTGATGCTGGACCGCGTCGGTGCATACTCGAGCGGAACCAGTTTGTTGCGCGTCCGCGAAACTGAGCACGTGCTCCGCGTGTCGATGCAGGCGCTCGGTTTCGCCTTTGCCGTGAGCTTCTTCACGAGCTTCCTGTTTTCGCGCTGGTTGCTCATCATGGCGCTGGGGCTCGTGCCACTGTTCCTCTTTGTGCAGAAGCACCTTGTGTATTTGCTCGTGCAGTCCCTCCACTCAATGGGCTATGGCATGGAGCGAGTACTGATCTACGGTTCGGGGTCAACCGGACGGCGAGTGTACTCGGTTCTGCGCCGTTCTCCAAAGCTTGGCTTGGAACCGGTGGCTTTTGTGGATGACAACGCGGCCAAAGTCGGCTGCGCCATTTTTGAGTTGGGATACGAGAATCGGCGTTCAGCGTCCGTGATGCGGGGTCCAATTTCCCGACACTTGGTTACGCAGTGCGCCGCCGACCTGGTGGTTATCGCCATCCCCTCCCTTCAACGTGAGAAGTTTCAACAGGCAATCGAGGAAGCTCTGGCAGCAAACGCGCGCGTGTCATTCGTCCCCAGCCACTTCCTTCACTCAGATCCATGGGTTGGCTTTCAGGACATCGATGGTGTTCTGCTGGCTTCCTTCAGCCCCCACCCGAGGCGCTTCACCTACGAGTGGGCCAAGCGAATCTGCGATTTCGGCGGCGCTGCGATTCTTCTGACTCTCGGGTCGCCGCTGTTCCTTTTGCTTGCCATTCTCATCAAGCTCGATTCCAAGGGGCCAGCGCTGTTTCGCCAGGAGCGTGTGGGTCTGAACGGGCGCCGCTTCCGCATGTTCAAGTTTCGCACGATGTACACCGACACGCCCAGCTACGCCTTTTCGCCGAAGAAATCCGACGATATCCGCATTACCCGTGTGGGCCGTTTTCTTCGCCGCACGAGTCTGGATGAGCTCCCCCAGCTACTGAATGTGCTCGTGGGCGATATGTCGCTGGTCGGACCTCGTCCGGAGATGCCCTTCATTGTCGAGACCTACGCCGAACGCCATTTTCAGCGTCTGCAGGTAGAGCCAGGAATCACTGGACTCTGGCAACTCAGCGGTGACCGCAGCTACCTCATTCATGAAAACATTGAATACGACCTTTATTACATCCAGCACCGAAACTTTTTCATGGATCTGGCGATCTTGCTGCACACCACGATCTTTGCGATGCGGGGAGTTTGACCGCGAATTAGAAGTTGATGTCGGTTAACACTCAGCTAGGAACACGAGAACCGTTAGTGAAGAGTCCGAGACAAGACGCAGTGATCCACGAGATCCAGTTTCCTCTCCCCGCAACTGCTGGTCCAAGGCGGCGCAGTCGGTCGCGCAGCGGGTCACCGCATATGATGGCAACAGCCAATAGAGCCGGCCAAGTGTCCAGGAAGAGTTTGTGAAGCAAACGAGGGAATCCACAGCCCGCTTGGTTGAAAACCCGCCGGAAATCGAGCCGGCCACCACCAGTTGCCTGGACGAAGGGCACGCCCCGGGTCGGGCCTGCGACGGCGTGGAATGGCTCTGGCTGCTCTGGAAGCACCGGCGGTTGCTGTCCCGCGTCGCGGTATACGCGCTACTCACCAGCACGCTGATCGCTTTCCTCATTCCTGCACGATACGAATCCACGTCACAGCTTATGCCACCAGATAGCCAGTCCACCTCCGGCCTTGCCAGCGCTGTTGCCTCGATGTCGGGCGGTGCTGGCGGGCTTGGGGGAATCGCCGGCGAACTCCTCGGCCTGAAGAGCACCAGCGACACATTTGTTGGAATCCTCTCGAGCCGCACGGTGCAGGACAAACTGATTCAGCAGTTCGATTTGAAGAAACTCTATTCCGACCGCCGGATGGAAGATGCGCGCAAGGACGTGGCAGAACATACCGCCATCTCCGTGGATAGGAAGAGCCAGATCATAAGTATCACTGTGACGGACAAGAGCCCGCAACGGGCAGCCGCAATGACTCAAGCCTACGTCGAAGAATTGAATCACCTTGTGGCTGAATTAAGCACGTCATCCGCACGTCGCGAACGCATCTTCCTCGAGGGGCGGTTGCAGGCTGTCAGTCATGACCTGGAAGAGTCAGAGAAAGACTTCAGCCAGTTCGCAAGCAAAAACACGGCGATCGATATCAAAGAGCAAGGGAAAGCCATGGTCGAAGCAGCAGCGACGCTGCAGGGCCAGTTGATTGCCGCTCAGTCCGAATATGAGGGACTCAAACAGATCTATACCGACAACAATGTGCGCGTACGTTCCGTGAAAGCACGAATTGATGAACTCAGGCATCAACTTGAGAAACTGGGCGGCAAGGGCGAAAGTGTGACGAGTGTGTCCGACCAGCCAGGCGACTCCATGTATCCCTCGATCCGGAAACTGCCCCTGCTGGGCGTCCAGTACGCGGATCTATACCGGCGGACAAGGATTCAGGAAACCGTGCTCGAAACGCTCACGAAAGAGTACGAACTGGCAAAGGTCGAGGAAGCCAAAGAAATTCCTACGGTAAAGGTGCTCGACGTGGCCAACATCCCGGATAAGAAATCCTCTCCGCACCGATTGCTAATCACTCTTCTCGGTACAGCTTTGGCATTTTCCGGCGCCGTAACATGGGTATTTGGGAGCACTGTATGGCAAGAAACCGACTCTAGGGATCCGAGAAAGGTATTTGCCCGTGAGGTTTTGTCGACGGTTTCGGCGCGGTTGCCCCTGCTCTTGCGAAACCACTCGGAACACCATTTGCCCCCCAAGAGCTTCTGGAGAGGGGTGCGCAAAGACCTGGTGAAACCGGAAGATTCGGAATAGAGCCAGAATTTCGCAACGAACAACTGGGTGATCACGGTGATCAGTGTTACAAAGATTCTTTAGAACGGAACGAGTTCCGCTTGGAACACAATTAACTCGGAACGTCTTATACAACGGCGCACGTCTCTTGGTTCTGGCGCCGCTGCCGTTCGTCCTCATTCCTTTTTTCTTGAGGAAACTTGGAACATCAGGCTACGGGACCTGGGCCATGTTTCTCGCCGTAAGTGGCGCTACCTCTCTTGCCGACGTTGGGCTGGTCACGACGCTGAGCAAACACGTGGCTGAGTTTTATGCGCTCAAGGACTTCCGGTCCTTGAGCCGATTCATTAATACAGGTTTTGTTCTTTATCTAGGACTCGCTTGCCTGCTTGCTGGAACACTCTGGGTCAGTTCTCCCTTTCTGCTCAGGACGTTGTTTCGCACCAGTTCAGTTCCAACTCCGGAACTACGAATTCTATGGCGTTACTTAATATTGTTGGTATTCGCGAATACCATCACCTTGCTGTTTTCTTCGGTTGTGACCGGCCTGCAGCGCATGGACTTGAGTACCTGCATCGGATCGATAAACCTCTTGTTGAGCGCTAGCCTGAGTGTGATGTTTCTCAACTGGAGTTTAAGCCTTCGAGGCATCCTTTATGCGTACGTGATCGCTGCCTGGTTTACCTCGCTGGCCTACATCTACGTCGTGCACCACCTGTTGCCTGAGATAAAGCTCAACCCGGCAGCTTGCCGCTGGACGGTGGCCAGAGAGATTCTAAGTTTCAGCATGAAGACGTACATCACACAAGTCGCTGTAGTGATCCACAATCAAACCGAAAAGATCTATCTTGCGAACTTTGTCGGCGTAGCGTCGGTGGGGTGGTACGACATTGCCAGCGATCTAGCGCTCAAGCTCCGCGGAATCCCGGGCTTGGTCTTGGCGCCCGTCATGCCTGCAGCTTCTGAATTGCATGCTCTCACTGATCGAAGCAGGCTCGCTCATCTTTACTACCGAGCCCATAAGTATCTGGCTTTTATCGGGGTGCCCTTGGTGGTCTATGTTGTTTTCGTTTCTAGAGGCTTCGTGCAGCTCTGGGTTGGTCCTACTTTGAGCGTCATTGCGGTGCCGCTAAGTGTCCTGCTGGTCGTCAATTTTATCAACTTGACTACTGGCCCGGGTCTCCAAATTCTGGTCGGAGGCGCAAGGTTGAGGCCTGGTGTGTATAGCGCTCTTCTCGGAATCGTGTTGAACCTGACATTGAGTCTGTTCTTGATCCGAGCCTATGGCTTCCAGGGCGCCGTCATAGGGACGTCGCTCTCCATGGTGATCGCATCCGTCTTCTTCCTGTACATGTTCCATTGCGAAACTGCTGGATCGTACTCCAACTTAATTCGGAGCGTCTACGCAAAGCCGATCCTTTGTTCTTTGCTGATCGTTGGTCTCCTCTGGGCAGTGACGCGTGTCGCACAACCATCCTGGCGGAGACTAGCGACCGAAGGTGTTATCTTCGGCGTGGCGTATCTCGTTCTGCTCCTGGTATTTCGATTTTTCGACAGGCTTGACTTAGAAATCGCAGAGAGGTTTCTTCCCATCCCTGGCATGGCAAGGAGATTGATTCCGGATGTTGAACTGGGCAGCACGCTACTTCCCGATTCTGAGAGTACTCAAACAACAATTGGCTGAAACGGACTCGCTCTTGGAGATTGGTTCGGGAAGTGTTGGTATCGGAAAGTTCCGTCACGCTCCCTTTGTCGGGTGCGATATCAGTTTCCCCTTTCGTCCAAAAGCACCCATGCGTCCGGTGGTTGCTAGTGGGACGATGCTGCCCTTTGGCGATCGATCCTTCGATGCCGTGGTGGCGTCAGATGTGTTGGAGCATGTTCCACCTGATCGAAGGGGCGCCCTGATCCAGGAAGTGTTACGAGTGACGCGTAAAGTTGCAATCTTCGGATTTCCTTGTGGTCCGCGGGCCTTTGCCTATGACCAGATGCTCGCGGACGCTTATGACAAGATCTGGCAAGATAGGCCGGTCTGGCTGCAAGAGCATATGCTTCATCCGTTCCCCACCGAAAGCATGTTTGACGGTCTAAACCAAGATTGGATCGTGAAGAGCTTTGGAAACGAGAGCTTAGATTTTCATTACTGGGTCATGCGGAAAGAGATGTATCGCCTTTGGAATTATGTCTTCCGCGTCCTGCTGTCTGCGTTGCCTCGACTGATCGAAGGCCTTCTCCGGCGCGCCGACCGTGAGCCCTTTTATCGCAAGATCGTACTGGTCCGTCGGCGGTCGAATTCCGAGTTGTTAGCGGTGAATCCGTGAAGCCGATTAGTGTTGTCATCCCGACATACAACCGGTGTGACACACTGAAAAAGGCGCTTGTTGCCTACCTGGATCAGACTGCCTTGCAGAGTATTGCCGAGATCCTGGTGGTGGATGACGGCTCAACCGATTCCACGGGCGGCGTTGTCGAGCTCATGGCGCGGGAGTCCGTCGTTCCTATCCGGTACCTTCTGCAGGAAAACAAAGGGCCGGCCGCAGCTCGCAACGTAGGAATCAGAGAAGCTGCCGGTGAGCTCATCCTGTTTACGGACGACGACATAATTCCACAGCGCGATCTTGTTGCCCAGCACCTCGAGTGGCACAGAAACTTCCCCGGTGAGGAGACTGCAGTCCTGGGGTATGTGACGTGGGCGCCCGAAATAAGCTCTACGCCCTTTATGAAGTGGTACGGTTTGGAGGCGCTTTTTTCTTATGCTGAATTAGCGGGCCGGAGCAAGATCGATTACCGATATTTCTATACGTGTAATATCAGTCTGGGCAAGTACTTTCTCCATAGGAATGGCATTTTCGATGAAGACTTCAAAGTAGCCGCTTGGGAGGACATAGAGCTCGGCTTCAGGTTGGATAGAGCGGGGATGCGGCTCCTGTACAACCCTAACGCGATGGCATATCATCACCAACACATTTCATTTGAAGACGCATGTCGTCGGGCCAGGAAGTCAGCAGTCGCCGCAGAAGTCTTCAAAAGGAAAGAAGCTGGGCAGCGACTACGCACAACGTCAAGTCTGAAACGGTATGTCAAGAAACAGCTTGCGCTGCCCCTCTCACCACTCAAAAGCTTCATGGATTCCGCACTGCCTTTACCGTGGATAATCTACAGAATGATGTTTCGGATCTACCGGTAGGTCAGGACCGCACGTGGATCCGCTCTCTCCTGTAGTTTTCGGCGGGGGTAAAAGTTATATTGCGCCATCGGACGTGACTGTCGTTGACGTCTATGAGTGTTCGGCAGCTAGAAAATCCGTTCGCGTCACCATTTCGCGCCAGCTGTATAGTGTTCGTCCTCATACTCGCTGCTTCGTTATCTATCTTCGCGTCGCCGCTGCTGGTGCTTGTGCCACTTGTGGGAGCAGTGTTGCTCTGGGCAATCGTTCGTCATCCTACCGCCGCGGCTGGAGCTGTTCTGGCCTTCATGCCGTTTGACTTCATGGTCATCGCACTTGGCAAGTTTTTTGGTTTTCCCCACATGACGCTAATCTCGGCGTGCGACAAGGAAGTCGTATGGCTGTTGCTAGCCTTCCTTCTGTGGCGGCGGAACGGGTTCATGCTGGCAACACCCGACTTATTCATGTTGGCATGCTTTATGCTTGCCGTCATCAGGACGGCCTTTGGCGGTACACTGGCTGGTTTGGTACTAGATTTTGCTTTCGTCATCCCGTATTTCGTTGGAAGGATGACCGTCTTAACCACAAAACAGGAACATCTCTGGGCAAGTTGCGCTGTGTGGATAGTCGGTGTTTTGTCCGTGCTTGGTTTGACCGAAATTTTCATTTTCGGAGAGGGTCCAAGAACCCTGCTGTACTTGGCTATAGACTCGGAAACGGAGGCAGGCCAACTAACTGCATCCTTTCACGGTGTCGGATTTGGGGGACTCCGGGAAGCCGCCACGATGGTTGGACCGAATGATTTTGGCGTTCTATGCATGGTTGCGTTGATTATTTGGTGGGTATATTACCGAAATCCGCTGCCTGCGGCCATGATTGCCGTGGGCCTCATCTGTTCTGTAACACGCGCAGCTTGGTTGGGCACGGCAGTGGCGATTCCGCTTTTGGCGCTGATAATGCAGCAGGGGAAAAAATTGGTCCTTTATGCCGCACTAGCCCTCGCGCTATTTGCAGCCGCAGTCCCCGTTCTCGGCCTCGGCGATTACCTCTTCGCCACCAAAACGGGACAGGATACCTCCATGGATTGGCATCGAGATTCAATTCTAAACGGACTGAAGTATGCCGCCGACCATCCATTCGGCTCGGGCAACACCAGGTTAAATCCACAAAATCTGAAGCGGGACACCAATCTAACTATTTTTGAGACTACTTATCCATATGTTGCGGCGGAGTACGGAATCGCAGCGTCACTGTGTCTTGTTGGTTTCTTCTTCAGCGCACTATTCCTCCTGTGGCGCAAGCAGTCCCAGTTGGGGTATGCGGTTTCTGGAATACTAGTTGGTATGAGCGTAGTTATGGTCATTACCCTCCCTCTTAGGGACCGCCGATTGTCGGCTTGGGCTCTGTTGCCAATCGGCATGGCCGTGCAATCCGCCATTTGCCGGGTTACTCCACGCGTAGCGGCGACGCCGGAACCGCTTAACGGGGAGACAGCTTGAGTGTATCGGTCGCGAGCGTCACGGTGACCTGCAATGCAGCGCATGTGTTGCACCGCCAGATGGAGACCCTTATGCGACAAACCCGGCCGCTCGAGGAGATCATT
>JAIQFZ010000182.1 GCA_020073015.1 Terriglobia bacterium
GTGCAACTCGGGAAGGTCGTGGAGTTTCGCGACAACAACGTCAAGCTGATGAAGGAAGTAGGACGCGAAATCACTATCGACCGGGAAACCGAGGCGAAGTTGCTCGCCGTCGCAAAACAGCCGATGAAGGATGTTCTCATCATCATTCAGGACACGGGAATGCGCCCGGATGAGGTCTTTCGCATTCGGGTTGAGAATATCGACTGGACTCGGCGGCTGATCTTCAATCCGAGCGGAAAGACCAAAGCAGCACGACGGCATGTACCGATTAGCGAACGAATGCTGGACATTTTGATGCTTCGCTGCTCGGGTAAGCGGGAGGGTTGGCTGTTCCCTTCACCGAGGGCAGTCGGCGGGCACCTTACGACAGTTGCAAAGCAGTTCAGAGACGCTCGCAGCAAAGCTGGTCTACCGGGGCGCCTGGTGCTGTACTGCGCACGTCATACCTTTGGCACGGCGGCGTATGAAGCAACCGGGAATCTCGCGATGGTGATGAATGTCATGGGCCACACGGATGTGCGTACCTCAATGCGCTACCAGCATCCGGCGTTGGATTCGGTTCGCGAAGCCATCGATCAGCGGAATTTACGTCACAATCCACGTCACAATGAACTCAGGGTACAGTGAAGAAGGGCCGTAAGTGATTGAGAGAATGGAGCCGACGATCGGACTTGAACCGATGACCTGTCGATTACGAATCGACTGCTCTACCAACTGAGCTACGTCGGCCCTCTTTGGATTCTAAAACCCGTCTGCGATTCCTGCAATGCTGCGGGTGTAAAGGCGCCTGAAGCGCTCTCATAGCGCAGCTCCACGGCATGCCTGAAGAGGCTGCGGAAAAATTGATCGAAGGCGCAACAAGCTCACCTCAGGCGCTAAAGCGCGATCACATTTTTTTGACGGCTTAGCGGCACGAGTAAACTCGTGCCCTTCCCTTTTCGCAGCGAAGTTTGAGTTTCTCCGGAGCCGGCGAAGCAGGCCCTGATACAAATCGCTCCTGTATCACCGCCTGCTAGGCGGCCACGGACAGCGTTTTGTATTCCTCGTCCGATTGAGAGGGCAACAGAACCCAGAGCGTGTAGATGCCGAGCGCGGTACCGAGCGGCACGTTCAAGAGCGCCACGAAACCGACAACCAAGGCCACCACGCGTGCCCAGGATTCCCGCTGCAACAAGCCCCATCCTGCGATGAACCCGGCTGCGGCTTTGGCGAGAATCAGATATCCGATCAAAGAGAGGAAGGGACGCAACCATTGCGTGACTTCCGGCGGCGGGCCGTTGGGGATGTGGAATGTATTCCCGAATATCGTGTGGGCGATGACGATCAGGACCGCGCCTCCGATCACGTGCAGGGCGGAGTACGCCATCCACAGGATGCCGAGGAGACGAATATGCTCCTGTACGCGCCTGCGGCGGAACTGGCCCAGACCGACGATCGGCTTGCCACAGCGTAAACAACTCGATTGTCCGGCCTGCAATTGCGCACCACATTGATCGCAGAACATCAGGGTTCCTCCCCGAGCACACAAAATTCTGCTCTCTATTTAATACGTGTGCAAGGACGGGCAGGTTCCAACGCAGACATCAGATTCGATTTCGCGAGGGCCGTCCATCGGAACGGGCGAGACCCACACGATGTCAGTCGGAGACGCGCACCTCTACATGGAACCTTTTTCTTCCAGAAACGAAAAGGCCACCCGGCAACTTGGGCGGCCTTTTCTTTCAAGGGAGAATAGTTCCAACGGAGCTTGTAATCCATCAGAACTTTCTGCGGGAATCTTATGAGCCTTAAAACCGAGGTGTCAAGGAAAATTTATGGCTTAAATAGTCTTATTATCAATCACTTACAAAATATGTGCACAGGTCGGCAAACTGGTCCAAAATGAGACGAAATGGGCATTCCCTAGCGCTAAGGACCTTTGATTGAGTGACTTACCGCCTCCCCGGGGCCTGTTCAACCCGGTCACCGAGGTGCAACGAGATGAATTCCATGTCCTCGGGGCGGTCGAACACACGGTTGGGAAAAAGGCGCTTCAGGAGGATGCGAAGGCCCCCGAACGCCAGGCCGGCGACCAGAGAGAGTCCGAGTACAATCCCGCAGAGGACGATGACGTTGAAGAGCAGGTTGGCGAGATTGTTTTTCTTGTCGGCGAAAGTATTTTCATTCCATGTGACATCGGCTTCATAGTTGATGGAAGAAAGAAGAGATCTTGCCTCGGCTTGCGAGAGCGGGCCCGCGGCAATGACGATGATCGGCCCGGTGCGCTTGTCGAAGAAGGGCCCTACCTCGAGGATGGGGGCGACCCCGGCCTGAGGCTGGGAATTCACCTGATGCGCAGCGTCGATTTGGCGCAATTTTTCGATGGCGATTTGCGGCGTGGGATAGGAAATCAGCATCAAGGTGGAATCGCCTGCGTTGACCGCATACTTTCCGATGACGACCTCCGCGCCTGACTTGAAATCCACCATCGCACTCGGGAGCGGCGAACCGACACGGTCCAGCGTCACGGGCCCCAGGATGTACTTGGCCGTGTTCTTCTGGTACGACTGCCTCGGCAGATAGGGGGGCAGTGGCGGGAGGTTCCGCGCGTTCGGCGGTGGCTGCGGCAGAAGGCCGGCGAGTTCGCGCAACTCCGCAGCCGACATCACGGTGAGCTTGTCGAACACTGCGTCCACCAGGATATTGCCCTGGTAGAACAGGACGCGGGTGTTCAGCGAGGATGCCTGACCGCCGATTTTCTCGTTCAGCATGGCGGGAGATTTGTAGTAGGTGAAGGCGCCATAGGCGCCGCTGGCATCGTCGAATGCGGCGGCCTTGATCTCTAATTTGCGGCCCTCGTCGCGGGTGTAGGTGGCTTTCTCGAAGCGCTGGAAGCCGTACTCCTTGAGGACGGGGGCATTGGTCTCGTCCGCCGCCGCTGGATCGGCGCTCTTGGTCGCGGCGTCTTTGACTTGCCAGCCCGCAAATTGCTGGGGCAGAAGGGGGGCTGGCGGGGCCGTCTGAGAGGGCTTCTGCGCGGTCGTCTGTGCGGTCAAGGCGGCGGCACACATGAAGAGACAGAATATGAGGACAGGTTTCATCGGATAAAAGGGCACACTCCCGCTATCTGGTTAGACTACCGGGAGGCTGAGAAAGTTTCCAGCGGACAGTTGCAGGTATGCTGAAGGCATTTTCTGTCGCAGCAGCCTGACCGCAGCGGCTACAGCCGGTCGCTGAAAACAAGCTTGTTATCGCAGCGCTGAAAGCGCTGCGCCACCCAAAATCAACCGCGAGATCGAGTTCTGCAACAGCCAGTTGGGGAGGGTGCGCGTGGATAAGGCGGGCCGTCCCGCGTTGGGCTCGGTGTTATCCTAGGCAGGACTTTGCCACCATGAGGCTGTAACCTTTCATGCCCGATCCCAGTACTCCAGAATCCCAGCCCGACAGCGAACCCACCGAATCATTCGGCGAGGCTCTTTCGCAGTACGAACGGAGCCATGCACGCAAGCCCGCGGAAGCGGGTGCGCAAGGCCGCGAAGGAACCGTGATTGCCGTTTCCGCCGAATCGGTTTTGCTCGATATCGGATACAAGACGGAGGGCATTCTGCCGCTCACGGCGTTTCAGAATGATCGGGAACCGCCCAAGCCCGGCGACAAGTTCCGGGTCACGGTCAAAGGCCGCGATCCGGAGGGTTACTACGAGCTCACGCGCGGAAAAGTGGAGCGGCCCACGGATTGGGCGTCGCTGGAAAAAGCCTTTGCGGAGAAAGCCACGATCGTGGGCACGGTCACGGGCGTGGTGAAAGGCGGCCTAAGCGTGGACATCGGTATCCGCGCGTTCATGCCGGCCTCGCGTAGTGGCGCGCGTGACGCGGCTGAAATGGAAAAACTGGTAGAGCAGGAGATTCGCTGCCGAATCACGAAACTCGACGCGGCTGAGGAAGACGTCGTAGTGGACCGGCGCGTGATTGCGGAAGACGAAGAGACCGCCGCGAGGCAGCGCCGCTACTCCGAACTGAAGGAAGGGGACACAGTACGCGGCACCGTGCGCAGCCTGACTGATTATGGCGCGTTCGTTGATATCGGCGAGGTCGACGGGCTCCTGCATGTTGGTGAAATTTCCTGGAGCCGCGTGAATAAGCCGTCCGACGTGCTCTCTGTGGGAGACCAGGTTGACGCCAGGATCCTGAAGATCGATTCCGACAAGCGCCGTATTTCGCTCAGCATGAAGCAGCTGCAACCGCATCCGTGGGATTCGGTGGCTGAGAAGTACAAGGCGGGTGAGCGTGTGCGCGGAGTCGTCACGCGCCTCATGGAGTTCGGAGCATTTGTGGAAGTGGAGCCCGGCATCGAGGGGCTGATCCACATTTCTGAGATGTCGTGGGCGAAGAGAGTCAGAACTCCCAGCGATGTAGTGAAGCCCGGCGAAACGGTGGAAGCTGTGATCCTGGGAGTGAACGCGGCGGAGCGGCGCATCTCACTTGGCCTCAAGCAGGCGCTGGGAGATCCGTGGGCGGACGCGCCGCAGAAGTATGCGGCCGGCTCGGTGATCGAGGGGCCAGTCACCAACATCACCAAGTTCGGCGCCTTCGTGCAGCTGGCGGAGGGTGTCGAAGGCATGATTCACGTCAGCGAAATCAGCGCCGAGAAGCGCATCAATCACCCCTCCGATGTCCTGAAGGTGGGGCAGACGGTGAAGGCCCTGGTGCTCGCCATCGATCCGGAAAGGCACCTCATGCGGCTCAGCATGAAGCAACTGGTCCCGACCGGGCTGGATGAATATATCGCCGAGCATAAAGCAGGCGACTTGGTCACGGGCCGCATGATTGAGATTTCCGGTGGGCAGGCGCGCGTGGAACTGGGTGAAGGCATCCAGGCGAAATGCCGGATGAGTGCGGCGAGTGGCCAGGCAGAGCAAAGGGAGACTGGAGCCGAAACAGGTGTGGGGGCAGCGAAGGTCGATCTATCGTCCCTCGGCTCGATGCTGCAGGCGCGCTGGAAGGGCGGCAGTGGTGAAACCAAGCCGGAGCCGGTCCGAGCCGGGCAGATTCGACAATTTCGGATTACCCAGCTGGATGTGGCTGGGAAGAAGATTGAATTGGAGTTGGCTTAGTGGTGCCGGGTATCCCCGCCCGACTGGACGGGCGAGGCGCCCGTCCCTCCAACGCGATTCAATGATTTAGTGTTTCCTGGCTGGCAAGTACTTCTTCTCAATCGACGCAACCACCACGTAGTTTGGATCCACCATTTCGTCGAGATGGATCCTGGCGACCTCGGAGAGCAGTTCGTAAGCGTCCATGTCCGACAGTCCGTAGTCAGCCTGCATCCACGCGACTAATTCCGTAAATGCGATGCGCACGCAATCATCCAGCGGGCGATAGGCGCCGACCGCCATAATGGCCTGGTCATTTTCGAAACGGGGCCAACGGATCGTCTTTCCTTTGATCACGCTGAGCTGCACCCGAGCGTGGAGTGGCACCTCAATGGCCGTTCCGGCCACTTCTCCGTCGCCCATGGCGGCGTGCCCGTCCCCAATGTAAAACAGCGCGCCTTTTACGTTGACGGGAAGATAAAGGGTGTTGCCGACGCTGGCCTCGGGGGCGTCCATGTTGCCGCCGAACTCCGCCGGGACAATGGAACTGCGAGCTTCACCGTTTGCCGGAGCAACTCCGATGCAGCCGAAGAAAGGATGCAAGGGGATATTCACCGTGAAGTCCGAGTCAAGCGCTCTGAAAGTCGCCGTGTTGTCGGCATGGTTGATCGGATAGAACCAGACTTTTTCCGGTAGAGCCGGGTGCACCATGGGCGTGTAGTTCGTCTCGTTCAGCGCGCCGAATCCGGGGGACAAGGCGCCGACGCCCGTGTCGCCGTCAACCTGCAGATCGAGAATTCTCACGGCGAGCGTGTCTCCCGGTTCGGCGCCTTCGACGTAAAACGGTCCGGTCAGCGGATTGTCACCTTTGACCATACTCAAGGTGTCTCCGGGCTTCTTGAGGGCGTTGCCGAAGCAATCAAGGGTGTTCGTGTCGAGAATCTCGCCAGACTTGAGCCGCGCTACCGGATCAGCGACTCCGAAGACATATTTCACGGTGTCGATGGTGGCGTGGTACTTGACGACATTGGGAGCCTGGGCGGCGGATGCGGGCGCTATCGCTACCAAGGCGGTTACAAGCGTGATGACGAAATCGGTTCTCATGGAAGCCTCGGAATCAGCATCGGATTTAGAAATACGTCACAGAGAAAAAATCGATTTGACACGGTTTCCCTTCGGTCGCTATGGTACATGCATGATTCGTGCAGCTCATCATCATCACCACCATCATGCGCACAGCGCATCGGCGGAGGTGTTGGGCTGAGCTAGCGTAACACCTTAAAAGATTTAAGCCCGCTGATGCGATCCAAGCTCAGCGGGCTTTGTGTTTTTGGGACAAAACCGGAGAGGGGTTTATGGACGGGGAAATTGATTTCGGAAAGATGCAAGGGCTGGTGCCCGCCATCGTGCAGGACGCCGCCACGGGTGAAGTGCTGATGCTGGGATTCATGAATCGCGAAGCCTGCGAGCGCACGCTGGACGGCGG
>JAIQFZ010000183.1 GCA_020073015.1 Terriglobia bacterium
CCGCGCCTACGTCATCGCAGAGCAGAACGATAAAGCAGAGGCCGAGTTCCAGACAATTCTGAACGTCGCGCCAGCTAATATCAGCGCCCTCGCCGCCCTCGCCGAGCTCTACCTGCATGAGGGGCAGTTGGATAAGGCGGAGGGGATGCTGGGGCGTGCCGCAAAGGCCAGTGGTGGAGACCCGCAATTTCGAATGCAGTGGGCGGTGGCGCTGGCGCGTCTCCACAGATACCCGGCAGCACAGAAAGCTTTAGTTGGTCTGGCTCCGCCCAAGGCGAGGCAAGAGCGGATTGCGTTCCACCGGCTGAAAGCTTCCGTGGCTTCGGGGCTGGGAAACCTTCCTGGGGCCGCAGCGGAGATGGAGAAGGCCCTGGCTTTGGAGCCGCAGGACGCCGGGCTGATCCTGGCGACGGCTGTGGCCGAACTGCAATCCGAAAACTGGCATCGTGCCGCTAGCCTGGCACAGCCTCTCTATTCGCGCACTGACGATCTGCAAACCGGGTTCGTCCTTCTCGAGGCACAACTTGCAATGCATCAGGATTCTCACAAGACTCTGGAGTCCCTTCGCGCTACACAACTGAAAGCTTCGGAGGAGTTGGCGTTTCGCCAGCGATTGGCCGAGCTTCTCCTCGCTTACGGTGAATCGGCCGCGGCCGTTGAAGAGCTGACAAGAGCACTGGAGCTCGATCCCAGTCGTAGCGAGTCGGCCTACAACCTGGCGCTCGCGGAGTTCAAGGCGGGCCGCCTGGATGATGCGCTGGCAAGTGCGCAGAAATGCAAAGCACTCGCCGATACCGCCGATCTGGAAGACCTGCTCGGCGACATTCAGGAGGCGCGTGGGGACAATCTGGGCGCCGTGCGGAGTTACCAGGCGGCCGTAACCCTGGCCCCGAACGAGGAAAAATATCGTTTGTCATTCGCAGTGGAATTCATCCGCCACCAGAGCTTCGACGCAGCGCGGGAAGTCCTCAAGCAAGCGGAAGAGTTGTGGCCGAAATCGTGGCGAATCCAGCTCGCGTTGGGCATGGCCGAGTATTTTGCGGGAACTGATGAGGAAGCCAGCCGACTCCTGCTGCATGCTGCGGAACTGGCTCCCGAGCCTGAGATTGCCCTGCACTATCTGGGGGACATTCAGATGGATCAGGTATCGCCGCCCGCTGCCGCAACCGCGGCGCGCCTCTGCGATTATTCAGACGGCCATCCGCTTGACGGGAGGCTCAAGTACTACTGCGGTGCTCTGATTTTTCGAAGAGATTACGCCTCTGGAGACAAAACGCACGCCGATGAGATTCTGAGCAGACTGCGCAGCGCTGCCAATCTTCTGGTCAAGGATGGGTCGCCGCATTGTCAAATGGGCAGGGTCTATCAGTGGCTGGAGCGGTGGCAAGAGGCGCTGCGGGAATCGGAAACCTGCGTGCGCATGGATCCGGACTCCCCGGATGGGCACTATCGGTTGGCGCAAATTTATAAGCACCTTGGTGAACCAGAGCGCTCAAAGCAGGAGTTGACACTCCATAAGGCCGCCTCAGAACGGATCGTGGACCAAAACGCCCGCCGCGACGAGACAATGAAGACGTTCCTCTACACGATTCAGAAAGAGGCCCGGGACCATAAGTAAACGCGGCCCGGCGCCCCGCAGCCCCAACCCTCAGGCCCCTCCATTCAGGGAGTCGACTTCCCCGAGACCGGCGAGTTTGCCGGTCGCCATCCCGCAAGTTGTGGGTTCTTCGCGAGGCTGATCATGTTGGCGAACAGACGGTACGCGCCAGGGACGCCCTCCGGCATCTGCCGGTAAAACGCATACGCATTGTAGATATAGACTCCCTTGCCATATCTTGCGCAGAGGAAGCCGCCTTTTTGGGGATCCTGTCCGGGATCGTGCGTTTCCAGGAGGGGCTCGTAGGCCGCGTCCCAACTCCCCAGGAATTTCGACCCGCGCTCCTCGACCCAGTTCTCAAAATCCTTACCCGTGATTTTGTTGGGCCAAGTCAAGACCGGGTGGTTCGGAGCGAGGATTTCGACTTTGGAATGCTCATCCGTAACTTCTTCCGGATTCGATCCCATGGTGTACGGATAGGGGCCATAGTTGTGGTCGTATTCCGGTGTGTTGTATTGCACAATCACGACACCGCCATTTTTCACGTAATCCAGAATCCGGCCATTACTTGTTTTCAAGTCGTCGCGGACCGCATAAGCGCGAACGCCGAGCACGATAGCGTCAAACTTGGACAGATTTCCGCTGGCCAGATCTCCGGCGGTGAGGAAATGTACGTGGATGCCGAGATTCACAAGAGACTGCGGCACATCATCGCCGGCTCCCACGATGTAACCGATGTTGAGACCGGGTGCGACCTTCACATCCACGCCCGACGCATGGTATGTGGATGGTTGATAGAGATTATAGGGGCGCAGCCCCGGATAGCCGACGGTGTGATATCCCTCTTTGTATTCCCGTCCGTTAAACGTTGCCACGGCGGTAATCGTGTAGGGTTTCTCTTCAAGACGAGCCGGAGTTACGTGGAAACTGAGCGCCTGGTCTTCACCGTCCTTTTCAGTTGAAAATTCTTCCGCCGCCGCCTTCCAGCCATCCGGCAGTTCGAGTCTGACCGTTCCCTTAGAAGGACCTTTGACATTGCTGTGGACGCCAACACTCAGGTCGAACGACTTCGCACTTAAAGGAACAATACCTGCTCGCGGCGCGATCGAGACAGCAATCGCAGGGCCCACGATCAGAGGTTCGGGTACTGCCCCAGGTCCCGTGACTCGGCTTATGGACTGAACCACTTGGGATCGTTCGAAGGCTACGCCATCGAACAAAAAACGCAGCCTGGCAGCGAGTGGGTACGGAGCCGCTGACAGATTGAGATACCTGGAGTCCGGAATGTCGTAATAAGACTGCTCGATATCGGGCCGCGTGAAATAGGGCCGTGTAAATCCCGCGTTCGGGCCGGCGCGTACCGTGAACCGCGCATCCATGGACTGGTTCCCTTTGAGTGCGCCGCCTGTTTGCTGGGCCGGATCGATGGTCCATGATTCGCCCTGCGGTGTTTCCAAGGCTACTTTTTCCAGTTGCACGGGAACATCGGTCGGATTGGTGGCATGCACCTTCACCCAGAATTCCTGCCCGGGGATCGCAACACGAAACGTCGATGGATTCCGGAAGAAGCGCGCGAACGGCCCTGTCGGCTCTTTTTCTGGAGCCACCGTCGCCAGGACAGAGATTCCGAGGGACTCGGCCAGCGCATTTTCAAACTGCCTCTGCTTGATTGTGAGTTCGTGCATCACATCGTACTTGGCATCAGCGCTCAGATCGCTGGTCGCAACCTTTGCGATCAATTCGTTCGTCGCCTTTAATCCTTCAGCCAGCGCGGACGCAATCGCTTCCGGATGCTGCGCGGAGAAGTCCTTGATGGCCTTTTCCACGACCGCGTTCATGCGGTTCAGGCCTTCTTTCAGGAAGGTCGTGTCGCCGGCCGGAGCCAGGCTGGCGATCCCTATCAAGGAGACGTCGATTCCGTCAAAGAACGAGGATTCCTTGTCCGGGACCGAAACCAGCGAGGCGAAGCGATGGTACGGACTCGCCTCTTCCTCAGCCTGCTCGAGGCCCGTGCCGCCGTTTTGCGATTTTTGATGGCCGAGTCCGCGGCTGGAAATCTGGGCGTAGGTCAAGCCTAACAGCGGGTTGTACTCGCCCTCAGGAATTGTCACCGAAGCGGAAAGTGCACCTTTTATGGTGGTACCGTCGGTGTAGTTGCGAAATTCCGCGGGGTAATATTTTCCGTCGGCGTAGTCGTAGATACCCTTCTCCGTCACTGGTATAAAGGGCACACGAGCATAGTCCTTGAGCGGTTTCCATGGACGCAATCCCTCTTTCAACTGGTCGGGAAACATGGCCGGATCGCCTGCCGCCTTGAAAGCCTCTTGTGCGATTTGGCCGGATACCTGGTGATGGCCGTGGCCGTCGGTGCGCCCGCCGACAAATACCGATGTCACGACAAGTGGACGCACGATGCGCAGCACGCGAACCGCGTCTGCCAGCACACGGTCCTGTCCCCATTTCTCGAGAGCCTCCTCCTTGGTCTTGGAGAATCCGTAGTCGCAAACCGTCGTCCAGAACTGGTCCGCACCGTAATAGCGATCGGCCGCGAGGAGTTCTTCTGTCCGGACCAGACCCAGCGCGTCAAAGTAGTCGGAGGACATCACGTTGCCGCCACCCTCGCCGCGGTTCAACGTCAGCAGCGTTACGGTTGCACCCTGGCCGCGCGATTCGTAGGTCAGCATGCCGCCGTCTTCGTCGTCCGGATGAGCCGTAACCATCAGTAGGCTCGCCCGGGTGTGGAGCTTTTGCAGACTCTGCCAGAGAGCAGCCGCACCACTGTCAAAGGACAACGGTTCGGCTTGTGCCACGGGCGTTGAGGCAGAGGTGGCCGGTAACTGCGCCTTCACCGGGCTGGGGTGACACAGAAATGGAAGCATGCATACAATCACGCCGAGCAAGATGGGAACCACCTTCTTCGCTTGTGAGGTCATTTTCGCTTTCTCCCTTCCTGCTTCTCGCGCAAGTCTGTTCACCATGACAAAAGAAGTTGTGTGAGTGAACAGCCTTCGAGCGTTGCTTTGAAGAACCGCATTTTACGTTGACAATGGACGATGTCAACACAAAATCCCAAAACGTTTTGGTATGGCCGTGTTTGTTTCGCCCGTGAATCAATCTGTCCCTACTGGTATCCCCGCGTCTAGAGCTAAGTTTTGCAGGATGGGGCTTGACAACGATCGAGTTAAGTGCTTAGATTCTCGACACCTTAAAACCCGAATCGTTTCGATACGTTAGACAAAAGTGGGGTCTGCGGGTCGCATCTGAAAAAATTGGAGGCTGCAATGAGTCGAGGGTTGAGCACTCGGGAGTTGCTGATGTGGGCCGGATTGCTGTTAGTCCTCCTGGCCATGGGCGCTATGCCGGCGTTCGGACAGATTGATCGGGGGGCGATCGCGGGCAAAGTGCTGGATGCTTCAGGAGCGGTGATGTCGAAGGCGACCGTGACGGTCACCAACAAAGCCACCGGTGTCCTGCAAACGACTCCGGTTAATGATGCGGGTGAGTTTCAGGTCCTGGCGCTGATTCCTGGAACGTATTCGGTAAAAGTGACTGCGCAGGGTTTTGAGACCGCGATCCGAGACGGCATTGATGTCCACGTGCAGGATCGCATTGCCGTTAACTTCACACTGAAAGTCGGCGCCGTCACCGAGCAGGTGACGGTCACGGGGCAGGAGTCGTTACTACAAACACAGACCGCGGATGTTGGAGCCGTAGTCGAAACCCAGCGCGTTAACGACCTTCCCCTCAACGGTCGCCGTTACGCGGACCTCGCCTTGCTGGAGCCCGGCGTCAACAAGTTTTACGCCGCCAACAACCCCGCCCCCGACCGGTTCAGCGTCAACGGAAACATGGAACTGCAGAACAACTTTCTCCTAAACGGGATTGACAATAATTCCTGGTCGGAAAACCTGCAGGAGTTCTCGGTACAGGTCGTCCAACCTCCCCCTGACGCGATCGAAGAGTTCCGTGTTCAGACCAGAACCTACTCCACCGAGTTCGGCAATTCCGCCGGCGCGGTGATCAACGCCACTATCAAGTCCGGCACAAACGCCTACCACGGAAATCTGTTCGAGTACATTCGCAACGCCGTACTGAATGCCAATCCTTGGATCAACGGTAGGAGCCAGCCAGCAACACCCAAGGGGGCCTTTGTTCAGAATCAGTTCGGGGGCACATTCGGCGGCCCAGTCATCAAGAACAAGACATTCTTCTTTGGAGATTTTGAACGCTTCACGAGACGACAATCCACAAGTGTCTTCAGCACCGTACCGACTCCACTAATGAAGGCCGGGGACTTTACCGAATTGTTGTCATTGCCAGTTCCCATAACTATAGGCAATTCCTCCGTCCCGGGGCAGTCGGGCTGCTATGTTGGAAACAAGCTCCAGGCGACGAGTTCCACCGGGCAAACCTGCCTTGATCCCGTTGCAGCTAAGCTGATGACTTTGCTCCCCGATCCGAACATCCCGGGCACCATCGGAGGCTACGTTTTTCAGGGGCCTGTGCCAAACGATGTTTATTCGTTCGACGGCAAGATTGATCACAATTTGAATCAGAGCAATCGCTTATTTGGGAGCTACAGTTATCGCCACCTCAACCGGCAAGATCCTCCGTGGACCAGCGACGGTGCCATCGGGAGCGGCAATTTCGCAACCCAGTACCGAATCCACACGCAGTTGCTGGCCCTGGGCTGGACGCGCACGCTTTCCAACAGCGTGCTCAACGACCTGCGGTTTGGCTTCAACCGCGATTACGCACACAGTGATCCGGTCGGCGTAACCCTGGGCAAGTCTCAGGCGGAGAGTCTCATCGGCTTGACCGGCATCCCGGACGGACCAGGGTCCGCAGGCTTGCCACCGATTGAAATCAATGGCCTACAGCGTATTGGAACGTCGCCGTGGCGGCCGCAGTATCAGATCTCGCAAGCCTGGAACCTTGCTGAAAACTTGAGCA
>JAIQFZ010000001.1 GCA_020073015.1 Terriglobia bacterium
CTAGAAATATCGCCCGCCGCGTTTTCCTCGTGTACTGCTCAAAACCGGTCATCATCGCCAGGGTCCTCTGCTTCATCTCGCAAGCACTCTAACTTGACTGGCTGTGGAAAGCGGAGAGCTTAATCAGAGTCTCCCTAGTGCACAGCCGGAGGCACCGGAGGCACGGCCGGCGCCGTTCCCGCAGTCGTCGCTGCGCCTTCGTTCACCAGGTCCTTCAACTCTTTGCTGGGCTTGAAGAACGGGATTTTCTTGGCCGGCACTTCCACCCGGTCCCCGGTCTTGGGGTTGCGCCCGACGCGGGATTTGCGCTGCCGCGTGCGGAAACTGCCAAAACCGCGGATTTCGATCTTGTCGCCCACGCGCAGCGAACGCACGATGCTGTCAAAGATCGTCTCCACAATCACTTCGCTGTCTTTGCGGGTCAATTCCGCCAGCCGGGAAACCTCTTCGATCAGGTCCGCTTTTGTCATATGCCTCTTCACTCCCTTTGGGGCAGGGTTTTCGTGACCAAGGGTTCTCGCCCCCGGTTCTCAGGTGCCTATAACCTTCTCAAATTTCAGGGGTTCTGCGCAAGTGGGACAAGAAGCACCTACCTCCACAGGTAATAAAACCCGACCTGCTGCTCCAAAAGCTTCTCCCGGGTCGGCAAATAGTCCGATACATCCCCAAACAGCAGATCCAGCCCCGACCGCTTCTGTTTCGGCGGCCACACCAGCGTCGGCTCGCCCGAAATCCCCACCGCCTTGGCCGTATCTTTGACTGCCCCTTCAAAATCCGTGATCTGATCCACCAGTTTCATGGGCGCTGCCTGCTCGCCGGTCCACACCTTGCCATTGGCAATCGCCCGGATGTCCTCTTCCTTAACATGCCGCCCTTCCGCCACGGCCTGGATGAACTGCGTGTGCATGTTGTCGATCAGGCTCTGCATGTACGCGCGCTCCGCCGGCGTCATCTCCCGCGTCGGGCTGCCCGTATCCTTGAACTCGCCCGCCTTCATCGTGATCGCGTTCAGCTTCGCCCAGTGCAGCAGTTCGCCGTAGTTTACCCACTCGGCAATCACGCCGATCGAGCCAACAATGCTTCCCTTGTCCGCGTAGATCTTGTTCGTGGCCGAGGCCACGTAGTACGCCCCGCTCGCCCCCACCGTCTCAATCGACGCCACAATGCGTTTCTTCTTCTCGTCCCGGATCCGCTTCACTTCCCGATAGATCTCCTCCGAAGCGGCCACACCGCCCCCAGGCGAATTCACATGAAGGATGATGGCTTTGACGGAATCGTCGTCGGCAAATTTCTTCAGCTGCGGCACAACCTGTTTCGGAGAAAGAATCACGCCGTCCAGTTCGACCACGGCGATCTTCGACCCGAAACCGGAGAAGCCGTCTCTGTCATCCTGGCCGCCGAAACTCAGGTACACCAGCGTGAAGACAGCCACTACAAACAGCGTAAACAACCCGCCGCCCACCAGCACCCACACCCACCACCGCGAACGCCCTTCCGCCATATTCACAAGAGTGTAGCACCCGGCGCCTGCGGGGTTCACGCCCGCAATCTGACATCTGTCTTCTGACCTCCTCCAACGCTGACGTACACTTGAGCTCGATGCGTGACCCCATCGAACTCGAGGTCTTCAAGAACCTCTACCACTCCATCACTGAAGAAATGGGCGCGGCCCTGCGCCGCACCTCGTTCTCTCCGAATATCAAGGAGCGGCGCGACTATTCCTGCGCCGTCTTCGATTCCCAGGGACAGGTCATTGCGATGGGCGATCACATGCCTGTGCATCTAGGATCGATGCCCAAGTCCGTGTCGGCCGCCATCCAGCAATGCGCTCTCGAACCCGGCGACGTGGTCATGCTCAACGATCCCTTTCGCGGCGGCACGCACCTCCCCGATATCACGCTGGTCATGCCTGTGTACGTGAAGGGGACGAAGGCGGGCGGGCAAGAATGCCCGCCCCACACGCATCCCGATTTCTACGTTGCCTCGCGCGCCCATCACGCCGACGTCGGCGGAACCTATCCCGGCTCCATGGGCCCCTGCCGCGAAATCTATCAGGAAGGATTCCGCATCCCTCCGGTCAAGATCATGCGCGCCGGAATACTCGTTCCCGATGTCCTCGCGCTCCTCCTCAACAACGTCCGCACCCCCGAAGAACGCGAAGGCGACCTCGGCGCCCAGATCGCCGCCTGCCAGACCGGTGCGCAAAGACTCCACGAAATCTGCGCCCGCTACGGTCTCGCCCGCACCAAGAAAGCCGCCGCTAACCTGCTCGGCTACTCCGAAGACCTGATGCGCGCCTTCCTGAGCAGCGTCCCGCCCGGCCGCTACCAGGCCGAAGACTTCCTCGACAACGATGGCGTCGAAGACAAACCCGTCCGCATCGCCCTCACCATCGACGTTTCCGCTTCATCCTGCGAAGAGACGCGGCTTGCCGCGTCTCGTCATAGGCAATCCCCGGCCGCCGTCACCATCGACTTCACCGGCAGTGACCCGCAAGTCCAGGGAGCCGTCAACGCCGTCGAAGCCATCACCTACTCCGCCTGCTTCTACGTCTTCCGCTGCCTGCTGCCCGAAAACGTACCTGCCGCTGCCGGACTCATGCGCCCCATCCGCGTCATTGCTCCGCCCGGCACCGTGGTCAACGCCAAGCCTCCCGCGGCCGTCGCCGGGGGCAATGTAGAAACCTCGCAGCGCATCGTCGACGTGCTCCTGAAAGCGCTCTCCCACGCGATTCCCGACCGCATCCCCGCTGCCGCCTCCGGCACCATGAACAACCTGACCATTGGCGGGATCGATCCCCGATCCGGTGAGCCCTTCGCCTACTACGAAACCATCGCCGGAGGTATGGGCGCGCGCTGTACGAAAGACGGCGTCTCCGGTGTCCACACCCACATGACCAACTCGCTCAACACGCCCGCCGAGGCCCTCGAGCACGCCTACCCGCTGCGCCTGCGGCAGTATTCTCTTCGCTCCAACAGTGGAGGGATAGGTCTCCACAATGGAGGCGACGGCATCATCCGGGAAATCGAAGTCCTGACCGATTCCCAAGTCACCCTGCTCGCCGACCGCCGCTCCCGAGGCCCCTACGGCCTATCCGGAGGCACCGACGGCGCCCCCGGCCGCACCGTCATCCTCCGCAACGACGGCTCCCAGGAAGAATTACCCGGCAAGACCAGCACCCGCCTGCGTTCCGGAGAAAGAGTCCGAGTAGAGACTCCCGGCGGCGGTGGTTGGGGCAGACCGAATCCAACCTGAAACGCGGAGTATGTACCAATCCACGTTGTCTTCCTGAGCGAAGCGAAGGACCTATGTACTCGACCGCGCCATGCAGAGGTCTTTCGCTTCGCTCAAGATGACACCCATACTTAAGAAGCACGGATGTATTTAGGATGCGCCCTCGGCGCCCTCTGCGGTAAAACGCACTTTTTCGTTAGAATTCTTATTTGCACCCTTAGGGAGTGAACCACCCATGAAATTTCTCCGTCCTTTTCTTCTTGCCCTGATCCTGGCCGCCACCTTCTTCTACTTCACCACCTACCGCCATGGCCGTCTGCAATCTGCCAACTGGATCAGCCGCCCCCACCAGGTCGAAATCACCGAAGCCGCCGGCGGCGAGTCGCTTGACTCCGAAGAGCAGAACAACATCGCCGTCTATCGCAAGAACATCGGCGCGGTCGTCAACATCACCTCGCGCGTCATGACCTTCGACTTCTTCTACGGGCTGGTTCCCCAGGAAGGCCAGGGCTCCGGCTTTGTCATCGACAAAGAGGGACACATCCTCACCAATTACCACGTGATCGCGGAAGCTCGCGAGGTCTGGGTCACGCTGCACAACCGGAAGAAATATCGCGCCACCATCGTGGGCACCGACCGCGCGCATGACCTCGCCATCATCCAGATCAAAGGCGCCGATATCCGGCCCGTGACGCTGGGCGATTCCACCAACCTGCAGGTCGGGCAAAAGGTCTACGCCATCGGCAATCCCTTCGGCCTTTCCGGCACGCTCACCCGCGGCATCGTCAGTTCGATCCGCCAGGTGAAAGAGCCCGACGGCATGGAAATCGAAGAAGCCATTCAGACCGACGCGGCCATCAATCCCGGCAACTCCGGAGGCCCGCTGCTGAACTGGCACGGCGAAGTCATCGGTATCAATACGATGATCGCCTCGAGCGTCGGCCAGAGCGCCGGCATCGGTTTCGCCATCCCGATCAACACCGCCAAAGCCGTGCTCAATGATCTGGTCACTCTTGGGCGCGTACGCCGTCCCGCGCTCGGCGTCCGCACCATCCCCATCGATCCCGATCTGGCCAGTGAAATGGGCCTGGCCGCCGACTACGGCCTGCTGATCGTCCAAGCCGTCCAGGGAGGCGCCGCCGACCGAGCCGGCCTGCACGGCGGAAGCGAGCGCGCCTATCTGGGCAACACGCCCATCATGGTCGGAGGAGATCTGATCGTAGCCGTGAACGGAGAAAGAATCGAAAGCCAGCAGAACTTAGCCCAGGTAATGAACAAGCACCGAGCGGGTGACACCATCACCGTAACCATCTACCGCGGCAAGAAAAAAATGGACGTAAGCGTAACCCTGGGAGAATCCAGAGAACAGGTGTAAGGTAGCGTCCGCGCCCCGCCGGCAACGGTGTATGTGTAGGGCGGGCACTCCTGCCCGCCCAGCTTGTCAGGAGGGAGTGTCGGGCCCCTCGTCTGGCGTTCCAGTTCCTACCCTTACCACAATAACGTTCCGGCCGGAGTTCTCCCGCGAGGCAGGCAGCTAAAGTCAGTAACCGGTTGTGCCGATACCACCGACATGGATATCTCTGCTATCGCCCTTCAGGGGCTGCAACAGGCTGATGCTCAGTTAGAGAAGGCCGCAACGAGAATCGCAGCCTATGGAGCGACATCCCCCGACGGAGCCAACTTGGATACTGTGGACCTCAGCGCCGAGGTGGTCGCGCTCATGTCAGCGAAGACCGAGTTCTCAGCGAACCTCAAAACCTTGAAAACCGCCAACGAAATCCAGAAAAACCTGATCGATCTGACCGCCTAAGTCGTAAACTGTCGTATCCTATCCCCAGCCTATGACCGCAGTCCGCTAATCCGCCCTCCGCTCTCCTGGCGACACCGCGCCCGAAGTGTGTACCGTCGCTACGCGTCCCTCCCAACCAGAAAGGATCACTGCAATGCAATTCGTAGATCGGGCTCTCGCCCGCCGTTTTGAATCCGCGGAAGAAATGCCGCAAGTGCACCACGCCCACGCCGACCAGACGATGCGTCCTCACGTCGGCTCCGCCGTCGAGCCCATCGCCGGAGGCCACATGATCTTCGCAGGCCTGGGCTCGCCCATCGGACGCGCCGTAGGCATGGGCCTCAACGCTCCCGTCACCGAAGCCGACTTCGATCAACTCGAAAATTTCTACTACTCGCGAAAAGCTCCCGCCCAACTTGACTACTGTCCCCTCACCGACATCAGCCTGCTCGAAATCGCCCGAAAACGCGGCTACACAATCGCCGAACTCAACAACGTTCTGGCCCGCAAACTCGACCCCACCGAAACCTTTCCGCTCGCTGCAGGCTTCACCATCCGCCCTGGCCGCCCAGGCGAGTCTCTCGCCTTCAGTGCGATCGTGCGCGAGAGCTTCTTCCCCGACGGCGGCGAACCCGCGGGGTTCGACGAAATGCTCGCCCCCATGTTCGGCTTCCCCGGAGCGCTCACCTTCGTCGCCGAAGCCGATGGCAAGCTAATAGCCACCGGCGCCGGCCTCATCATCCCCGACCACAATATCGGAGCCCTGTTCGGAGCCGGCACGCTCAAACCGTATCGAGGTCGAGGCCTGCAAACCGCCATCCTGCAGAGAAGACTGGAAGTCGCAGCCCAAGCCGGATGCGAATACGCCGTCATCGTCACCCAAGGCGGCACCACGTCGATGCGCAACGCTGAGCGACTAGGCTTCACCCTGGCCTATAGCAAAGCAACCCTGATCAAAGAGCCACCCGCGGTTTGAGGGCGTGGCTAGCTTGTATCTGGTACCTGGCTCGGTCATCCCGTCACTCTGCGCTGTCATCCTGAGCGCAGCGAAGGACCTATGCATTCTTTGCGGCCGACACAAATTCATAGGTCCTTCACGACTGAAACCGGTTCAGGATGACATGACCGCGACGCAAGTCAGACTCACGCCTCGCGTGCGCGCAGCCAAAAAGTCCGCGGGGATCACCGCCCCCCTCACTTCGCCGCCACCACCGCCAGCTTGGCCTTCGCCAGTTCCGGACGATCCGAATTCGATCCCTCGCAAGTCTTCACCAGCAAAGCGTAATACTCCGCCGCCTGCGCAGGCTGGCTTGCCATCTCCGCCGCCCGCGCCGCGCCGTACAATCCATCAAAGCGCTTGGGATTGAACTTCAAATCTCCCTGATATTCTGCCAGCGCCTGCTCCGGACGCTTCATTTCCACCAGCATGTCGGCCAGCATCTCCCGCGCGGGCATCGATGTCTGTTCTTCACCGACCGCATCCTCGTGATCGGCGATCTTGCGCAGCGCCGAGGTCGCCTCCTCGTCCCGGCCTTCCGCATGCGCGACCCAGGCCAGACCCTCCTGCCGCAGCATGTCAACCCACTCTGCCCCGTAGCGGTGGCCCTTCTTGGCGAGCAGGCCCTTGTGGATACTCTCCAGTTCCGCCAGATCCCTCTTCGCCTCGCCAAGTTTTCCGCTCCGCGCGTTCCCGATCGCCCGAGCCCAGTACGTGTAGGCGCGGTCACCCGGATCTGCCTTGGCAATCACCGGCAGCGCCCCCGCCTCGGACCAGCGGTGCAGTTCCATGGCGTACATCGCCGGAAATTTCGACATCGCAAAAGCCTGCATGTCGCGCTCCATGCCCTCCATGTGCATCGCGGGCATGGTCTTCACTTCGTCAATCACGTGTTGCGCGTCCGCCTCGCGCCCGCTTTGCAGGCACGCATAGATCATGAAATCCATGGCATGAAACTGGTGCCATTCGCCGCCCATGTGCATCGCCGCCATCTTGCGCGTTGCCTCAACCGAAGCCTGGTTCGACCGGATGGAATCCGGCCAGTCTCCCACCCGGGCAAAAATGTGCGATGGCATGTGCAACGCGTGCGGAGCCGCCGGTGCCACCTGCGCATAGCGTCGCGCCGCCGGCAACCCAAGCTCCGCCAATTGCGGCTTGTCATAGGTGTGGATCAAATAATGCGCAATCCCCGGATGATTCGGTTCCACGTCAAACAGTTTCCCCAGGATCACTCCCGCCTTCTTGCGATTGGCAAACGTGGTGTCCTCATCTGGCTCCGACGCCAGCAGCGAGAGCGCATAAAACGCCGCCGCTTCGTGGTCGTCGGGATATTTCTGATACACCTTCTCCATCGCCGCCGAGTAGGCCCGCGCCCGTGCCTCGTGATCCAGCTTCTTGCTGTTCGAATAGAACGCCTCAAGCGCGCCGATGTAGTCGCGCTCGCGATCGGTCTTCGCCTTTGCCCTATCCGCCTTCTTCAACTCTGCTTCCGCCCGCTTGATGGTCGCCTCTTTCGGCTGATCCCATAGCTGGTGCCAAAGGCTCATCGCCTCGCCCCAGTACGCCATCGCACACTTCGAGTCCTGCTGCGCGACGTCGGCGAAGGTTTTCTCCGCCTCTTCGTACCAGAACGAATGCAGCAGCGCCACGCCCTTCTCGAAACCCTTCTGTGCCTCCGGAGCGCAAGACACCGGAAAATGTACTGTGCCGAGTTGCTGCTGGGTCAGTTCTTCATGATGGTGACCTTCATCCGCCACCGCAACGCAGGAAAGGCCTGCGACAATCCAAAAAATCCATAGAAGCTTGCGCATTCGGAATACCCCCGCTCACGGGCAGTCTAGTGTGCGCGATTGTAGGGGGTCAAGCGTTGAGGGGGATAGGAGGTAGAGCGTTTTGAAACCGGTCTCGTTACCGACTAGTAAACATCTTGGACGGAGGCCGGGGCCCGCGCGCTGGCGAGTGGGGCGCGATGGTGGGCCGGGCGCTAGCAGCCTGTGGTGCAAGTCTGGATTCCGGAACGAAAAAGAATGCGTGATTCACAGTGATCATTCGTAGAATGCGCGCATGGCGATGGGCACGCGCAAGCAGCGGGAGAAGCAAGAGGGGTTGTGGATCGCGCACACGGAGCTGGCATCGGCGCCGGGGCATCCGTTTTATCAGCGTTTGAATGAGTTGCTGGAAGCGGAGGGGTTCGACGGGTTTGTGGAGAAACGGTGCGCGAAGTTCTATGCGGCCAAGTACGGGCGGCCGTCGCTGACGCCGGGGATTTACTTTCGGGCGCTGCTGATCGGGTATTTCGAGGGCATCGGGGCGGAGCGCGGCATTGCCTGGCGGCTGGCGGATTCGCTGGCGCTGCGGCGTTTCGTGGGCATCGCGCTGGACGAGTACACGCCGGATCACTCGACGATTTCGCGAACGCGGCGGCTGATCGATCTGGACACGCATCGCGAAGTATTCGCCTGGGTGTTGGGTGTGCTGGCGGATCGCGGGCTGCTGAAAGGCCAGCGGATCGCGATTGATGCAACGACGCTGGAGGCGAACGCGGCGATGCGCTCGATTGTGCGGCGGGATACGGGCGAGAGTTACGAGGAGTTTCTGCGCGGGCTGGCGAAGGCCTCTGGCATTGCGACGCCGACGCGCGAAGACCTAGCGCGGTTGGACTTCTACGAGAGCGATCAGCTGTCAATTCGTGGAGTTCTCGCCGACGCATCTCCGGGAAGTCCGGTGGAGCAGGGTCATCTACCGTTCGGTGAGAACTGGTATGGCAACAATCTCAAGTGGAAGTTCACTTCCTACGAGCGCGATTCCGACGTTGGCGACGATTTCGCGCTGCTCCGTCGGTATCAGAACGTGTATGGGCGGTTCAACTCCCCCGATCCCGTCATGGGTTCTGCGCAAGACCCACAGACCTGGAATCGCTACACGTATGTTCTCAATGGTCCGTTGAATTACATAGATCCTCTTGGTCTCATGCCTATGATTTGCAGTCCCGTTGGCAAGGAGGGTGGTTTCGGTTGCTGGATGCTTTGGGGCTGCATTAGTTTGTACGTGGACAACATATATTGGGGCGAGTATTGCGCCGGGGGCAGGGGAGGTTCACTGCTAGACCCTCCCGAGCCGACTCCGCCACCGCCGCATCCCCCAAACAACGCTACTCTGCCAAAGTGCTCATCTCTAGGACCTCTCGGTGTGCTAGCTGCGGGCTTGAGTTTGGCGTCTCAATGGTCAGGAACCGGTTACACGTTGGGAGTTAATGGGAATGGCCTCAAGGCGAAGGTTGTTGGCGCTGATATCGCGGCCTCTGTCGCATTAGTTTCAGATCCCGCTGGCAACGTTGGTGTCGCACGAAGCCTATCCATAACACCATCCGTCGGAGCGCGCTCTTACGGCGGGGGCGTCATCATTGGCGGCTCAACATTTTCGGATCTCTCTGGCTACAGCTCATATAGCAACGTCAATTTCACTACGACATTCGGGGCTGGTTTTGCGACCGGCTTTACGGAGAGTTCAAATTCGTCTGGCCTCACTACTACGGCTTACGTGGGTTTTGGTACGGGTGGGAGTGCTGGAGCAAAGGGATTAAGTCTGACAAACAATGTACAAGCATTCTGTAAACAATAAGCCCGTTCTGGGGTCTCGGCAAGCGTGGATCGCCATGAGGATCATGGAAGCAGTTGTGTTCTTATCGCTGCTCGTGTTTATCCTACCCCTGACCATGCATCCGTCCGTCTTCCACGCCGACGGCAGAGACTTCCTACCTTTCTTGGGCATCTTCGGTGCTCTGATGCTCGCCGGGTTTGCTCAGGCTCATCGAATCGTGTACGGCTTTGTCGATGCCGGAGGCATCCATTACCACAGGTACTTACGCTGGAAATATGTCAGTTGGGAGCAGATCGAGAGCATTGCCAAACGCCCCATGGGCACGATTCATGTCGATGTGGAAGGGGAGAATTTTCCTAGCCGCCACCTTGTCTTCCTTAAAGATACGGTGGCGTTTGGGGGGCAATCCAAATCTGTTACTTTCGACGATCTTAGAGGCATGTGGATTCGAGCGCGACAATCCCCCACAGGATCTATGAGAAACGGGGTTTGAGCTTGGATCAAAGTAGTGGCGGGTGGGCCACATCAACGTGGAGAGTAGAACCTGGGTCTGTCCTTTGAACGTTGACACGAAAACAACGGGGGTTCGCCGCCGGGACTGGTTTCAACGCCAGGCGCAGACAGAGACACCCGGAAACGCAGAGCTGTCCGGTTGTGCCAAAGCGAGTGCCCGACCCGGTTTCCGCAAAAGGGACGGAAAGCGGATGGAAGCTTGTAGTCGGATTCGGTGTTTTCCTGCTTGCGGTCGGGGCGGTCTTGCTCGGGACCTCGGGAATCAGCGGTCTTGGCTCTGATTTTGCCAATTCAAGGTAGTCCATGCCCGCGCCCGCCCGCCAACTAGGCTCACTGTTCCCGCCCCCGCCGCCAGCCCTACTCGCCCGCCTCGCCCCCACTCGCTCGCGCGCGGGCCCCCGGCCTCCGTCCAAGATGTTTACTAGTCGGTAACGAGACCGGTTTCAAAACGCTCTACCTCCTATCCCGTCAAGCGTTGAGGGGGGCTAGTCGGACAGCGTCCCGGAACGACGATTGGCAATGCGAAGGCAAGGATGTCCTGACGGGAATAGGAGGCGAGCTTGCGCGGAATCAGCGAAGCGATCGCCGTACCCTGCTGGATCCAAGTCTCGGTGTCCTCGGACTTCACCACGCACTTGATGACACGGAACACGACAAATCCAGAGCGCGGATCCCCGATCCGCGCTCCGGCACCGGGAACCAGGAGACGAGTTCACGGTGATTCTGCGGGCTGTGCAGCGTACGCTCACGGTTTGAGCGCAAATGGCACGCTGCACTTCAATCTCCGGAGCGCATTGCTGTCCGCGCTCCGGAGTTAAAGACTCGGCGTCTCCCTATCCATTGATCATCCTCAATTGATCGTGAACGTCTTGGCGTTGCTGGTTCCGCCTCCTGGCGTTTTGTTGAAGACGGTTACGCTCGCTGTGCCTGCTGTCTTGATGTCGGCGGCCGGCACGGTTGCGGTCAACATCGTGCTGCTGACATACGTAGTCGTCAGCTTCACCCCTTCCACTCAATCACGGAACCGGAAACATAGCCGGTTCCCGTGGCGGTGAGGGTGAAGGCGGCGCCACCGTGCGTCGCCGAGCTCGGTGAGATCGAGGCCAGCGTTGGCACCGGATTGTTGACCACGAAGTTGAAGGCCGCGGATGTGCCACCTCCGGGCGCGGGATTGGTGACCGTGACTTTGAACGTTCCGGCTTTAGCAATCTCGGCAGCGTTGATGATCGCCGTAATCTGAGTCGCACTCACAAAACTCGTGGTGCGAGGAGATCCCAACCATTTCACCACCGAGGCACTCATAAACCCCGTGCCATTCACTCTGAGCGTAAATCCGGCGCCGCCCACGATCGCGGTGCTCGGCGAGAGCGACGTAATGGTCGGCATGGGGTTCCCAGGTTTGGGCGTGAACTTGATGGCACTTTTCAAAGTGCCGGAAGACTCGGTGACGGTCACATATCCCTTGGTTGCGCCGGCAGGGATCGTTGCCGTCAGGTAGGTATCGGAAACCACGATGAAGTTGGCCAACGTCCCATTGAATTCGACCGCGCTTGCGGTCGAGAAGCCCTGGCCGAAGATGCCCAGCGTTGTTCCGATGTTGCCGAGCGGGGCCTGCAGGATGATATACGGCTTCAACCCAGTGTTGAGGCCATAGAACACGCCGCGCCCTACCGAACCGCCTTGCGCGGTCGTGCCGTAGAACGTTCCGTTCGGGTGCAACACCAGCGGCGAACTCAGCATGCATCCGTCCGCCGTCCCCTGGGCACATGTCGCTGGCAGCAGATTGTACAGGTCCGTGTAGACGCCTTTGGTCGTGATCTTGAACAGACTTTCGGGCCCGTAGCCGCCCATGTTGAAGGTCAGAGATGGCGCATACAGGCTGCCGTCTGTGCCCAGCGTCAGGGGGAAGCTGGGAAAGCCTGCATGATCCACGGAATAATTGAAGTTGTGCAGGACGCTGATCGTGCCTGTGCTGACCAGTTGGAAGATCGTTCCATGGCCGTAGGTGCCGCCGTAGTTGGTCGTGCCGTAGAACTTCCCATCGGCTCCCTGGGTCACGCCCGCAACCGGCATGTAAGGGCCAGTGTTGGGAAAGCTGTAGAGCACGCTAACCTTGCCCTTCGGTGTGATCTGGTAAACCGTGCCGCCGTTGTAATCACCGGGCTTTCCACCGATTTGGCTCGTGCCATAGAAGTTGCCGTTAGCGCCGAGCGTGAGAGGCCCGCTCGGAGTCCCAGGTTCCGGTATGCCCTGGAAGACGTGCAGAATCGTGAACTGGCCGGCTGGCGTGATCTTGTAGAAGATTCCGTAGGTATAGGATCCGGGGCAACCATTTTTGCCCGTAGTTGTGCCGTACAGATTTCCGTCTGTGCCCAAGGTCAGAGGGCCAAGTCCGTATGTGTTGTAAGAACAGAACGGGAACTTGTACAGAACGGTGGGTGCATCGTCCTCGTGGGTGGGATCGAACTTGAAGATGACACCGCCGTTATCCAGGTTGTCGTCCCACAAATTACATGTGCCGTAGAGAAGGCCGTCGCTGCCGAGCGTCAGGCCGTTGTAGCATTGCTCTGCAGGGTCGGGAGACTGTGGGGACTTCCAAAGCAGCTTCTCCCCTCCCCCCGGAGTGATCTGGTAGATCTCAGAACGCATTTGGTTGATGGTGCCGTAGAAATTGCCGTCGCGGCCAAGGGCCAGTTGGCCATTGGGACCATTCTGGGAGCTATCCACGACTCCGAAGTTGTAGAGGGGGGCATAGGTTTGCGCCTGCGCCGGGATGGCAATCCCGGCCAATATCACCACAGTGGCGAGCATGGTGAGAGCAACTGCGGCCATGCTGAACTTCTTAACCTGGAAATGAATGCAATTCATGGATCGTCTCCTTAGTAGTCGAAAATATGAAGTCGTTTGTATTTGGGGGGAATTGCGCCGGAAGCCTCCGCAGTCCTTGACTGAGCGGAAACCACGGATCGAGCCAAAATGATTTGTGCGCATCTTCGATGAATCCGAGTACGCAACGCAATCGCCGTAGGTATCAATAGTCCACGCCCTTCCAGAAATTGGGGGTTTGCACGATTTCGTAGCGCCCGGGATTGCTGCGCACGAGCGCGTCGGCGGTGGAGTTCCAGGCGGTACCATGGCCGACCGTGCCATTGCCGTACATGTTGTTGTCCTGGATGACCGTCTGATCGAGCAGGTAGTTGCTGAACGCCTGGCCGCGCCTGGCATTGCTGTCCTGTTGGGCCCAATAGCCGGCGTGCTGGGCGTCGTTGGCAGCATCGGTTGCCGCATACCGGGCTGCGGCGTCGCGGCCGATTTGGTGAATGGCAGCGATGGCGGGAGCCGCGATGGCATGGGCTTCCTGGGCGACGACCGCTTCGTTGACCTGAAAGCTGGCGAAGATAGCGCCCACGGTGGCGCGCCACTTGTCAGCGAAGTTTGGGGCGATCGAGCTTAGAGAGAGCGAAACCATGTAGTCGCCCATCGCGTTCGGAGCCGTGGTACACAACAGCGTCTCCATCTCAAACAGGTCTTTCTCCGCCGCGTTTTGCACTCCAATCAGCCCACGCCCGATGGCATGAACGCAGCGTTGGCCAGGGGGAGCGGGCACCTGCTCAGAGCGGGCGATCCGAAAGTCGATCCTGTTGCCGTTCGCGCGCCAGAACTCTCGGAGCAAACCGGGAAAGCCTCTGACCGGTTCCACGTTGGACGGATAAATAATTTTTTCGTAGCTGCCGGGAGCGTTGCGGTAGCCCCCGTAAGGGTTGGTAGCCCACCGGCATAAGTTGAGGTTGATGATTACGTTGTAATTGGGGTCGACCACCATCACGGTGCCCCCGTTACCTTTGAGGGTCCATCCATCGGGGATGCCGACCATGGCCGAGTTGTCGGGGGCTCTAACCATGCGCAGGGTGGCAGGAGGCGCGGATCGACCGGCGGAGTGCTCGCCAGTCGCCGGACCGGAAGCCGCACCCGCTCCCGCCGCATGCCACACGCTGAAAAGCTTCGTCAGCATCGGGTTCACGGTCGAGCCAAAGCGAGCCGCGTCATCGGTGACCAGGGCCGCTTCGATGTGATTGGAAGCAACTTCCGTGGCGATCAGCAGGCCCGCCACCGGTTTGTTTCCCTGGGTGCGATTGACGACCGTGAAGAAGACAGCAACTGAATTTGTGTTGCGTACCCTAAAGAGTTTTCCCACTTGAGGCTTCGCGCCGCAGTTGTTGTGCACGGAGCGCAGCACGGCGCCCATGGCTGCCGCTTGGCTGTTCGCACCGTCCACCTGTCCGTAGACGATCGTGCCGCCTTCGGGATTCTCAATGGTCTTGAGTTGGGTTTGGGCTCGGGCCGGGCTGCCTGCCCCGGCAAATAATAGTACGAGCATGGTGAACGCAATTGCGGCCATGCTGAACGTCTTGCTTTGGCAGCGAATGCAGTTCATGGATCGTCTCCTGAGTAGTTGAAAAGATGAGGTCTTGTGCTCTCGCGGAACTGCGTCGAAGATTTCCGCAGTCTCCGACTGAGGGGGCTGCTGAGTCGGTCCGCGCACGAGCCGACTTTCAACGAAATGCGGGCCGCCGTCAATGGTCCGGGGATGACCTGCGTGCGACGTGTATGCAACGCGCCAACATCCTTGCTTGCACCGTCTTGGAGAGATTTATTGTGGGTTGGCAGGATCGTGTGAGCGGCCCGAAAGTGCTAGTTCGAAGAGATTCGCTAGGGTGTTAGACTACTTAGTCTCCCCCGCCAGTGCGTTCTCCTATGACCCTTGCACAGGCGTCTCCGGTCGTCGTCCACTTCGGTGTGTTCGAAGCGGACCTGCGCGCGGGCGAACTGCGCCGCAACGGAGTCAAAGTTCGCATCCAGGACTTGCCTTTTCGCGCCCTGGCTCTTCTGCTGAGCCGTCCCCACGAGGTCGTCACCCGCGAAGAGCTTCGCCAAGCACTTTGGCCGGACGGCGTCTTTGTGGATTTCGACCGAAGCATCAGCACGGCCATCAAACGGTTGCGCGATGCGCTGGGCGATTCCGCCGATAACCCGATTTTTGTTGAAACCATTGAACGCCGGGGCTACCGCTGGATCGGCCCCGTACAAGGCCCGGAATTGTCCGTGGAAGCCGTCGTGCAACCCGGCCTCCAGATTGTCGCACCGCCTCTGCCCCACGCCTCGCCGCGCTGGAAATTCATCTTCGTGCTTCCGGTCTTGGCGCTGCTGTTTGCGGCGTGGATTTTCCGGCCCAGCTATCGCTCCGCGAAAGCCGGATCGAAGACGCAACGAACCTCTTCTGCGTCCAGTGCGGGCTTGCCGCATCACGCCGCCAACCGCGATGCGGAGGAGTTCTACCTCCAGGGCCGTTACTATTGGGAAAAGCGAACTCCCGACAGCCTGAACAAAGCCGTCGACTCGTTCACCCAAGCCATCGTCCACGATCCAGGCTACGCGCCCGCCTACGTCGGACTCGCGGATTGCTACAACCTGTTGCGCGAATACACCGTGATGCCTGCCGCAGAGGCCTACCCGCGTGCCTTGGCCGCCGCGAAAAAAGCGGTCGAACTCGACCCCCAGTCCTCCGAGGCGCACGCCTCCCTTGCCTTTGCCTCCTTCTTCGGGATGTGGGACGCCGCCACCGCTGACAGAGAATTCCGGCGAGCGATCGATCTTAATCCGAATAACGCCATCGCCCATCACTGGTACGCGACTTATCTTGAATGCCTCCGGCGTTACCCCGAGTCGTTGGCGGAAATCGAGCGTGCCCAGGCGCTCGAACCCGCTGCCAAGTCTGTGCTGGCCGATAAGGGCGCCATTCTTTTCGACGCCGGCCGCCTGCCGGAGGCCATCGCCCTTCTGAAGCACATGGAAGAAAACGAGCCCGACTTTATTTCCCCCCACCGCTACCTGAAGTTCATTTACCTGCAGACAGAGGACTATCCCCGTTATCTTGTCGAAGCCAGAAGCGAAGCCGTTCTGATGCACGACAATTCGGCTCTCGCCGTGGTGGAGGCGACCGAAAAGGGTTTTGCCACCGGAGGCGGAAAAGACCTGCTAAAGACCCTCCTCCAGCAACAAACGAAGCTTTATCAGCGCGGCCAGTTGTCGCCGTACTTCCTCGCGGTGACGTGCTCACTACAGGGGAACAAGCAAGAAGCTCTGCGCTACCTGAGGACCGCCTACGATCAGCGCGCCGACGGCTTGTTCCAAATAGAAACCGATCATGCTTTCGACAACCTGCACAACGAGCCTGCCTTCCGGCAGTTAGTCGCCGACGTTGGCCTGCCGCCACTTTCGGAAGAGAACTCCCGTTAAACTAACGCCGCCGCTCTCCGCAGGGCCGTGCGCAGGAGTCTCCAAAGTTGCCGGGTGCTCGAGACATCAATTTTACAAATCGGGTGCAGGAAACTGGGTGTAGAATCCGCTTATTCGGGGGTGGCGCATGAGATGCCATCAGGTTCCTCGTTGGTCTCCGAGCGGTTTCGTAGCCCTTCTCACCCTAACGCTGGTTCTTGCTCACGCGGTTGTCTGCGGCGCCCAAGGCAAACCCGGGGGTGGCGGTGGGGGCAAGACGGGTATTTCGGTTCAGCCCTCGAGTCTTCCCAACTTTCCGTCGTCTCCCCTCCCCGGCCCGATGTTTATAACGGGCACGGTGGCGCTGGAGGGTGGAGCTGCCATCACGGACACAGTAGTGATCCAAAGCGTTTGCCACGGGGACGTGCGCAACGAAGCGTACTCAGATTCCAAGGGAAACTTCAGCCTCAACCTGGGCGACCGGACGCGGGACGCAGTTGCGACCGCGGACGAGGCGGAATCGCCGCTGGGGAACCCGAGTGCGAGCGGACGGATGCGTGCGCCCCGAGACTTGCGTGATTGCGCCTTGCAGGCGACCTTGGCGGGATTCCGGTCCGATGTGATCGAGCTGCGCGGCAAAGTGCACGACCAGGGGGACGCGGATGTGGGCACGATCATGTTGCACCGCATGGCCCAGGTGGAAGGGTTCACGGTGAGCGCCACGACGGCGGCGGCTCCTCGGTGAGCGCCACGACGGCGGCGGCTCCTCCGGCGGCCCGCAAAGAATACGAGAAAGGCAAAGAGGACGAGCAAAAGGGGAAGTGGGAATCAGCGGCGAAAAGGTTCGCCAAGGCCGTCGAGATCTACCCGAAATACGCGGTAGCATGGTGCGAACTGGGACGCGTCCAGTTGCAGCGGAATGATGAGCCCGCGGCGCGGATATCGTTCGGGCGTGCCCAGGAGGCGGATTCGAAGTTCATCACGCCCTATGCGGAGTTGGCAAAGCTGGCGCTGAATGCGAAGGACTGGAAGGAACTGGCGCAGGTTACTGAGACGCTGCTGGCGCTGGATCCCGTGGACTATCCGCAGCGCTGGTTCTACAACGCGGCGGCGAATTATTACCTTGACGAACTGGATAAGGCAGAAAAGAGCGCCGCACGCTGCATCGCTCTGGATGAGCAACACCGGATACCGAGGATCGAATACCTGCTGGGCATGGTTCTGGCGAAGAAGAAGGACTATTCGGGAGCAGCTGCTCACATCAAGACCTATATCCGCCTGGCTCCTAATGCGCCGGATCTGGAGGCCGCGCAACAGCAAATCGCGGAATTGGAGAAGAGCGCAGCTCTCTCGCAGAACCCGAATAAGTGAGCGACGCCTTACAACCAGCCGAATCGACCGACAACCGACCGGAGGACGATGCAGAAGTCGCGAGTCTTGTTCCACCAGCTTGTTGGCTGCTTCGGCTCTGACTTGTTCCAGGGTTAGAACAGCACCTACTGCGTCTGCTGATTCTCCGTGGAGACCAACTCGTCGTCCGCAGGCCACTGACCGTTCGCCAGGCAAAACTTCAACTCGTCGTCCGACTTCGCGCGCAACTGCTGGCTGATGTCGTTCAACTCGATCCGCTCACTCACTTTGCCCTCAGCACGATCAGAATCTCGCGCTGTTCGAGAAGTGGGAGGCGGACCGCGGGCACCACCCTTCAACACATCCCGAGAGATTCGCGGGCGAGGGCGCCACCGCCACACGCTCACTGGTTATAGCGCCTCTTGTAGAACTCAATCTGCTGCTGTACCTGTTCGGGCGTCAGGCCCTGCGTCCATTTGTGGTATTCGCTCTTCATTACGCCAGCGGTCACGCCCGGCATGAGTTGTTCCGCTTCGGGGATGAACTCGTTGTAGAAAGTCTTCGACACTTCATAAAAGCCGTGCCACTGGGTGTAATCCGGACCCATCATGGCGGTCCCCATGCGCGCGCGCCGGCCCTGGTGGTGCCACATCTCGTAGTAGGTCCATTCGATTTTTTCGTCGAAGGGAGTCTTGGTGAGTTTGCCGCTGGCATAGAGCTTCTCCATGATGGCCTTGGCCGGCTTGGCAAACTTTTCGTTGTAAAGCTCGACCGTGCCCTCGTACTGCTTGTAGAAATTCTCGACCCATCCGGTGGCGTGACAGTTGGAGCACACATCCTGCATGGCGGCGCGCCGCTTCTCCCAGTTCTCCAGCTTGAAACTCACCACCGGGCGCAGGGTGTAGCTGATGCGGTCACCGACGTCATGAGTGATCTTCTGATTGCTTGTGGCGCTCATGTGGCAGGTGGCGCAGGTGGGGGCGGCGGAGTAGTCCTGGCCCACCACCCATGATTTCGAATCCAGGTTCATCTTGGCGATATTCGCGCGGAACTGGATGCCGTGCTTGGACTCGGCGTAGATCTCAGCCTGGGGATGGTCCGGACCCAGATGACACTTGCCGCAGTTCTCGGGCTGGCGGGCCAGGGCAGAGCTGAAAGAATGACGCCCGTGACAGGCGGCGCAGCTTCCCTTGCTGCCGTCGGGATTGATGCGCCCGATGCCGCTGTTGGGCCAGGTGGAGAAGTCGAACTTGCCGTCGCCGAGATATTGCACTTCACTGCCGTGGCACTGGCGGCAGCCATTCATGGCAGCCGGTCCACCTTCCACGACCTCGCCCAACATGTTGTCGAGAGAACCGATGAAGTGGGCGGCGTCGGCGTGCCGGCTCTTTTCGAACTGGTCCACCTCCGGCTTGTGGCAGCGGGCACAGTAGTACGGAGTCACGATCACGGCGATCTTCAGGCCGTAGTGGTCGAAGGTCGCGGGATCGCCCGGGTTGGCCTGGTGGCAGGAATAACAATCCACACTGGCCTTGGCATGGGCGCTTCCCCGCCACTGCTCGACGGCGCCGGGGGTGCTGGCGCTGTGACACTCCAGGCACTGCTGGCCCTCCTTGGAGATTTTGGGAGTTGACTGGGAAAAGCCGCTGACGCAGAAAAATACTACCCAGGCGCAGAATACGTAGGAGCGCATTTCGACCTCCGGGGGAGCTGCTGGCGACCCGCATCGAACAGCGGCGCTGACTCAGACAGTATGGTGAAAACGGCTGACCCTGTCTGTGACATTTGTCCCGAGATTTCGTTTTTGACTTCAAGAATGGCAAGTGCGACTTTGAAGGACTCTGTCTTCTATCCCTTCGATCGCTCGACGGGGCACGCGATACGAAGAAGGAGAACGATACCCCTTGGGCACGACCAGGCGCGCACGCGTGGGTGCCTGGGCACCGTGAGGCCTTTACCATGATTCCAAAAGACTGGAGAAGGAAAGGGGGGAGGGGGGCACCCCGTAACTAGGTCGATAACGCCTCAGGGTCCGAACCGGCTCACCGCGCGGAGCACGAAAATATGTCCTGGGACATAACTATTCCCTCCGCTGCCTTTCGAGGCGCAGCGAGTGCTTACCTCTTCACCGCCAGAATTGCTGCCGCCACGAGCTTGCTTGTCTGCTCATCGCCCGCCGGCGCCGCTCCCAACCCGGCCCGGTCCTGCACGTGCCGGTTCTTGATCCCAATGTACACAGCGTTGTAGGCCGTGTCGCCCAGGTTCTCTACCTGGTGCTTGAAGGGCGGAAACCACCGTGCTTCGCCAGGTTTCGCGAAGACCTCCTGCGTTTTCCCATGTTCATCGGTGAAACGCAGATGCCCGGCCGTAAGAACCACCACCACACCACCCGGGTGCGCATGCAAGCTCGACTTCTCGTGCGGCCCATAGTGAACGTTCACCACCTGCACCGAGTCGTTCTCAAAAGCCAACTTGTAGTGTGCGGACTCGACCTTGGTGGGATCCTGTGCAACCGCCACCTGCAGCGCGACCCCAACCAGCAGCCCAATCAAACAAAATTTCGAAACCATGGTTTTCTCCTGAACAGTCCCCGCGATCGCCCGCAGGACTTCCATGACACTCTTCGCCGCCGTCCAATAAGACACGGGTGCCTCATGCAATCTGTTTGGGGGAAATTTTCGCTTCCGGCTACTGCAGCCGGAAGCGTTCGTTCATCAGCCGTTGCAATCGCGGTCTGTAGAGGATGTCGAAGGCGAGTTCCTTATCCGGAAACATGCTCAGCGCCGCTCGCCGGGCGTTTGCGACCATCTCGGAAGCCTCCTCCACCGTGAGATCGGGATCCTGGCTGATCACCGACATCACCATGCTGATCATCATCTGCAGGCGGCGGATCTTCCGGGCCTCTTCCAGGTGTTCGTTTTGCTTACCACCTGCCTGCCCGGACCACTGAACGTCCATACTGCCCCCGACGATGAGCGCCACCGACCCCGTACCCCCACCCGATCGTTGCATGAAGGCCCGACTGCCACCGCTATCCCCGCTATTGCCATTGTGCCACCTTTGGGCCACGATTCAAGCGTCACTCGGCCTTAGCCCTTTTGTGACGTGCAAGACAAGGCTATAGTGACTGCCGTAATCTGTTAATGGACAGTTTTGCGGAGGACGCATGCCAGAACCGACCAGCCCCACGCCGCAGCCCGAGCCAAACGAAAAACTCGTGAAGATATTCGACACTGAGCGGGAACCGGAAGCCATAGTTGTCCAGGGACTTCTGGAATCGGCCGGCATCGACTCCGACCTCAAGTCCATTGACGCGGTCCAGGACGCGTTCCCCGGCGTCGGCGGCGCCGTGATTCTGGTGCGCGAAGAGGATGCGGAAGAAGCGGCAAAGATCATCGAGTCGTACCGGCAGTCGCCGCCTCTGGATGACGACGAGACGGCCGAAATCACTGGATGAGCGCCACCTCGGGAGTCACCGATTTCCCATCCAGATAGAAACTCACCGCACCCTCTTCATCGGTGCGGTACGTTTTCACCCCCGCCTGCTCGAGTCGCGCCAGTACTTCCCGCCGCGGATGGCCGTATACATTCCGCACCCCCACCGAAATGATGGCGTAGCGCGGATGAAGTGTGGCCAGCAGATCGGCTGAGGTGGCGGTCGCGCTGCCGTGATGCGCGACCTTCAGGACCGTCGCCTCGGGATGTTCCTCTACGATGCGCTGCTCTACGACACGCTCCGCGTCCCCTTCCAGCAACGCGGCCGCACTGCCAACACTCGCCGTAAACACCAAGCAATCGTCGTTCGGCCGCATGGCTCCCGTGTCTTGATCGCGCCCGGGGGCGAGCACGTGGAAATGCGCGCCGCCGTAATCAAACTCGTCGCCTTCCTTCTTCACGGAGATTTCGATTCCCGCTTTCTGCGCTTGTGCCACAACCGGCAGGAGTTCCCCCTCGGGACGATCGACGCTGATCCAGAGTTCGCGGGGATGGAAATTTGCCATAACAGCTGGCATGCCGCCCAAGTGATCGGCATGCGGGTGAGAGATCACCACGGTGTCGATGTGGTCGATCCCTCGATTCCAAAGATAGGATGAAACGACCTGCTCGCCGATGTCAAAATCGGAGTGCATCCACAGCGGCAGCCCTCCCGCGTCCACCAGGAGCACGCGTCCCTCGGGCGTCACCAGCAGAATGGAATCGCCTTGCCCGACATCGATGGACGTCATCTCCATGACTCCGGCCCGAATGTGTGGCCGAGACGGAACAAAAGCAATCCAGGCGGCCACGCAGGCGAGGGCCGCTACCGCCCCCAAAGCAATCATGCGCCCGCGCCGCACCGCTATCATTGCGAACGCCAGTGTGGCCATCGCAATCAAGATCATGGTGAGTGATGGCATGGCCACGCGCAGATCGGCCACCCGCGCGCCTCCCAGCCAGTGCACCGTTCCCGCAATTCCCTCCAGCGCAAAACTCGAGACCCAAACCGCAGGCTTGGCAAGGGTTGTTGAAACATACCCCATTCCGACCGCCGCGGCAGCCGCTGGCATGAGCACTTCGGTCAGCGGAATCACCGCCAGGTTCGCTGGCAATCCCATCGTGGTTGCGCGATGAAAGTGGTAGGCCATCAGCAGCGCAAGTCCTGCCTGCATCAGGGCCGACATGAACACCAGTTCACCGAGGCCGATCGTGATCCGCATGAAAATTGCCGGCAGAGCCAGGCCAGTGCGCTTGCCGAGAAATCTTGCGAGCCTTCCTCCGATCATCCGCAGATCCAGACGGAATTGCGCCACTTTCGGAGCGACATGCAGGTCGTAGCTCGCCGCTCGCAACAGGCGCAAACCGCGCGCATACGGCAGCGTCGTTTGCTCCAGGATGGGCGCGCCAATCGCCGCGATGACAAACACGGCGAGGAACGTCAGCTGGAAACTGGCGCCGAACAATGAATGCGGGTCGGCGATCAGAACGCCCAGAGCCGCCGCGCCGATCGCGTTGAGCATGTTGCGTTCGCGGTATAGCAGGCGCGCGCCCAGATAAATCGCCAGCATGAGCGCCGCTCGCCACACCGGCGCTCCCACCCCGACCACCAACGCATAAGCAAACGACACAACCACTGTGGTAATCGCAGCCAGCACCGGATCCAAGCGAAACTGGCGTAGAGTCCAGAAAATGGCAACCGCCAGGATGCTGAGGTTCATCCCGGAAACAACCAGCACGTGATAGGTGCCTGAGCGCTGGAACTCGGTGCGCGTGGCGTTGCGGAGAAACGAATCCTCGCCCAGCACCATTGCGTCCATCAGCGACGCCTCGCCCGCCGGCCACAACTGGTGAATCCTGGCCACGATGCTGGCGTGAACTCGTGTGCGCCAGAGTTCAATTCGGCTGCCCGAGAAGCCCGCCAGTCGCTCGATTTGCTGAGCCTGCGCCGAGCCGAGCACGCTGATGCCGTTGTCCTGCAGATAGCCTTCATAATCGAAGGCGCCTGGATTGCGGAAATTGCGCGCAGGATGAAGTTTGGCGCGGATGCGCAGCCGCGTGCCATAGGTAAGTGGAGGAACGGGCGCGTCGCCCGCCCACGTTTCAACGCCGCCCGCATCGCCGCCGGGCGAGGACGCCCGGCGCTTCACTCCTTCAGAATTTTCGACCTGTTCATACACCGTCAGCCGCACCCCAGCCCTTAGGGGTCGGCTCTGGCCCTCGCTCTCCAGTTCCTCGGTCTCCACATCAATCGACTCACGAGTCGATCGCGGGCCCGCCGCTCGCGCATATCCCTCCCGGATCACGTGCGCTGTGAGGGTAACTTCACGCCTATCCGCCAACTCAAGAATCTGCGGATCGGCCGCCTGTCCTCCTCGAACCTGAATCAGAAAAGCTCCCAGCAGGATCCACGTACCCAAAGAGAGCGATTTCGCCATCCAGGCTCGCCGCGGCACAAACCACCACGCGGCCAGGACGAAAGCCAGCACTGCGATTGCCCACCACGACGGAGGCCGCCAAGCCCGCACCCCGACCCACAGCCCCGTCGAAAACGCCAGTGCCGCCCAGAACAGCGGCTGGCGCGGTGGTTTGTGGTCGTGCGTCATTTCTAGTTCGATGTAAGGTCGGCAACTCGTCCAAGTCAGCGGAGGAACCAACTCTCCTATGCCGAAGAAATCCGAAGTTGCCGCCAAAAAGGGAGGGGCACGACTTCAGTCGGCCATCACGCCGAAGAAAGAAGCCCGGCTTCAGCCGCTGAGGGCCAAGGGTCCAGCTTAAATCCCGGAAACGCCGAGCAATAGCGGAACTCGCATGCGTTGACGACTAGTTCCCCCTCGACCGGATTCCGATGAATGTAGGTTCCAACAGCTCACCTCAGCGGCTGAAGCCGCATTGGTTTTGCGTTGCTTGCGGCACGACTGAAGTCGTGCCCTTCCCAAGATCCGGCTGGCGTTGAAGTTGTCCGCAGCCTGTGAAGTCGTGCCCTTCCCTTCGACGGGGGAGAGCGCTATGGACGAACGCGAAAGCAGTCAGCGCGCCAGCAGCATCACCGATTCGATGTGAAACGTCTGGGGGAAGAGGTCGAACAGGTGCGCTTCCTCGATACGATACCCGGACGCCAGCAAGGGGGCGAGGTCCCTCGCCAGCGTCGCAGGATCGCACGAAACGTACCGGATGCGAGGCGCTCCGAGTTCCACCAGCCAGCGGGTCACCGCCTTGCCAGCACCGGTGCGGGGAGGGTCAATGACAACCAGGTCAGGCCTTTTACGCACCGGCCGGCTCCTCAGGTAGTCCTCGGTTCGCGTGCCGACCGCTTTCACGTTCGCAGGCACATTCTGCACAAGATCGGCATGCGAAATCAGTGACGCCTCTACAGCAAATATGTGATGAAAACTGCGCGCCAGCACCGTGGAGAACAAGCCCACGCCCGCGTACAGATCGAGCGCGGTCTCCCCGCCGACATTTGAAGTCACCAGCGAAACCAGTTCGTCCACCAGATACCGATTCACCTGAAAGAAGGCGCCCGCACTGACGCGATAATCTGTCTCCCGCACTCGATACTGAATTGCCTGATCGCCCAGTTGCGCCAGCTGCTTCAAGTCCATCGGAGCCTCATCTTCTGAACGCCGGCGCGACGGGAAGAACGAAAGCCCCGCGATTTCCGGCAACTCGCGCTGCACTCGCTCCGCCCATTGCGACAGGTTTTCTTTGTCGGCCCCGCGTTCGCAGAATACCCACGCCAGCAAACGCTCGTCCGCAGCATCCGCGAAGAACTCAATCTCTTCCACTTCTGCCGGACACTCGCCTCCCCGCAATTCAACCACCTGCGTGATCATGCGCTGAATCAGCGGCGAACTGATCGGACATTCCCGCACCGGAAGCAGTTCGTGCGATCCAAACCGGAAATATCCGAGCGCAAACTCTGGTGCCGTCTGCACCTGCAGCCGTGTGCGATTCCGGTACTGCCACGGCGGTGAAACATGCAGATTGATCTCTGCCCGCAGATCGATCTTCGCCACGCGCTGCAACGTCTCGCGCAGAATCCCCGCCTTGAATTCCAGCTGCCGCTCATAGGGGATGTGCTGGTAGTGGCAGCCGCCGCACTGCTGAAAGTATGGGCACCGTGCCGCGACGCGCTCCGCCGACGGCTCAACCAACCGCGCAACCGACCCCCGCGCGAAACCCGGCTTCTCCTGCCGGATATCGGCCTGAACCTGTTCCCCCGGCAAAACGAACGGCACAAACACAGCCATGCTGCGCCCGTCCGCGCCCTCCGCCGTCCGCGCCAGCCCATCCCCGCCGTAGATCAGTTTTTCGATGGAAAGAAGCATGCCGTTTTACGTGTAGCGCGGGCACTCCTGCCCGCGCCCGGACGCTGCGAGTTCTCATCAGACTGCGCTTCGCAGCCGGTGTCCTTACAGTCGGCTTTGGGCGGACAGGAGTGTCCGCCCTACACCTTTAATGCATATAAAACAAACTCAGCCTGGGCACTCCGCCCCCCTCCAGCAGCCGCTTGCGCACATACTGCTTATGGAGTTGCTCAATCTGCGCGGCCGTCATGTTCCTCCGGTACGGCGCCAGATCCCGGTCGGCCTCGGCCCGCACCTCCACTAAATCCTCATCTGGAGTCGCCGCCATCAGCACCGCGAACAGCTTTTCCTCGAGCACCGTCAGCCGCCGCTCCAAATCTTCCAGCCGCGGAAGCTTCCCGCCACGCTCGATCTCTTGGGCGATCTCACGCAGCGATCCCGCACCCTCCCGCGCCAAGGCTCCCGTAGCGAATTCCGCCCGCTCCGGCAGCTTCGCTTTCTCGAGCTTCTCCGCATTGCCCCGCAGAAACGCCGCAATCTCGGCGACTTCAAAGCCCGGTGCTTTCGGAGTCAGCGAATCGCCCGCCGCTCCTACCGCCGCCTCTTTCATGTCCTCGGTCGCGGCCAGCACGGCCTGCGAGCAGTACGCCAGGCTGTTTACCTTCTTCGATTTCGACGGACGCTGATCATATTTATCAAACGCCTCGTCAATCCCGCGCAGCACCGCCTCCAGCGGAATCCCCGCGTTCTTCCACGTTTCAATCAGCGCCCAATCGAGCGTCGAAAGCAGCAGGATCGTCCCCCGCCGACGCTGGTAGTGCTCCTCGATTTCGGTGAAATAGTTGAAGTAGTTTTCCACGACACATCAGTGGGGTTTTGAGGACTTCGGCGAAGGCCACGGTTTCGCACCGCCATCCGGCGCGGAAGGCTTCGCCGCTTTCGGCGCTTTCGGCGCGGCCTCCCGCCGGGAAGACTGATTGCGCTCCCAGATGATGCGCAGCCCTTCCAGGGTCAAAAACTCGTCCACATCTTTGATGAACCGCGACGCCGTGCCAATCAGCGATCCCAGCCCACCCGTCGCCACCACGCGCGTCCCGTCGCCCAGTTCATCGACCAGCCGCTCGAGAATTCCATCTACCAGCCCCAAATAGCCGTAGTAGAGCCCCGACTGCAAGCTCCCGACCGTATTCGACCCAATCACGCGCGCCGGTTTGCGGATCTCCACCCGCGGCAGCCGCGCCGTGCGTTGAAAGAGCGCGTCGGCCGAAATTCCAATCCCCGGGCAGATCACCCCGCCCGTGTATTCGCCCTTCTTCGAAACACAGTCGAACGTTGTGGCCGTCCCGAAGTCCACGATCACACACGGTCCGCCGAATTTCTCAAACGCGGCCACCGCGTTCACAATCCGGTCTGCGCCCACTTCCGCGGGATTGTCATACTGCACCGGCATCCCCGTCTTCACGCCCGGTTCGATGAACAGCGGCTTTACGTTGAAGTAGCGCTCACAAACCTGCCGCAACACCGGGTCGAGCGGAGGCACGACGGATGAAATCACGATCCCGTGCACGCCCGAAACTTCCAGGTTGTCGATCGAGAACAGATTCCGGAAGATGATGCCGTACTCATCGACCGTGCGATTCAGGTGCGACCCTACGCGCCAGTTCGCCACCAGCCGTTCATAGCGCACGGGCTCGGGCGCGGACGCATCCTCCCCTGGGTGCACGTGCACCACCCGGGCGAAAACGCCTAAGACCGTGTTCGTATTGCCGACATCAATGACCAGAAGCATAATCCGATTGTGTGGGGACGGGCGTCTCGCCCGTCCAAGCTTGCGTAGGGACAGCCGCCCTCGGCTGTCTCTACATGATTCTCACCGTTCCGCTCACTACCGTCCGCAGCCCTTCCGCCGTTCGCACCTGCAAGAACCCGCGACCGTCCAGTCCTTCCGTAACACCGTCGAGGCCGCTATTCTCCTCGACGCTCACCTTTCGCCCGTGCACCGACGACGAACTTTCCTCAAACCGCCGTAGAATCGACGGCCGCGCTCCGGCATCGTTGGCCAACACGCGATACTCGCGGTCGAGCGATTTTAGCAAAGCGCCGCACAGCTCGACGCGCGACCACTCTGTCCCTGTCTCGATCCGCAAAGAAGTCGCAATCTCCCGCAGGTCCGCCGGAAACTTCGCCTGATTGACATTGATCCCGATCCCCACCACCAGGTGCCGCACCTGAGTCGCCTCGGCATTCATTTCGGTCAGAATGCCGCAAAACTTTCTGCCGCCCAGAAGCAGATCGTTCGGCCACTTCAGATCAGGTTCAAGCTGGGGCGCAATCTCCAGCACTGCCGCGCGCATCGCCAGGCCCGCCGCCAGCGAAAAAATCAACGCATCCGAAGGCGGCATCGCAGGACGTAAGATCACCGAGCAATAAATCCCCGTTGACTGCGCCGAATGCCAGGTGTGCGCCCCGCGCCCACGTCCCGCGATCTGCTCTTCCGCCAGAAACACGCTGCCTTCGGGCGCGCCCTCGGCGGCCGACTGCATGGCTTCAGTGTTGGTCGATCCAATTTTGTAGTAGTGGTGAATCTGCTTCGCGAAGATGGTGCCCTTCACCAGTGGAGCGACCATTTCCGGCAGCAGCAGATCCGGTACCGCGCGCAGTTGATACCCGGTTGCCGGATGCCCAGCCACATCCACGCCCAGTCCGCGCAGCTGCTGGATCAGCCGCCATACTTCCGAACGGCTGGTGCCGATCTCCTCGGCAATTTTCGTCCCGCTGACCACCACCGTGGCGTGGTCCATCAGCAGGCGCACGATGCGACCGAGGCGGGCATCGGTGCGGGTAGCAGCGCTGGCCGTGGCGCGGGATTTGGCTTGAGCCTTGATGCGGGAATTATAAACAGTTACTGATGTCTAGTTTGTGGTTTCTTGTTTATGGTTTCTACAAGCTGACGGAGGATTTTTGCGAGCAACAAGAAACCAGCAACCAGGAACTGGTTGACTGGTTCTACGCGGGCGTTACCCGCAAACTCATATCCACTGCAAGCGAGGAATGCGTCAGTGCGCCCACTGAAATGAAGTCCACGCCGGTCTCGGCATAGGCGCGAATATTTTCCAGGTTAATGCCGCCTGCGCACTCCACCGGAATCCGCCGCGGCAGGTGCGCGCAGATCTCGACCGCTTTCCGCACGTCTTCGACACTCAGATTGTCGAGCAGGATCGCCTCCGCCCCGTGCCCCAGCACCTGCTGCAACTCCTCGAGCGAGCGTACTTCAATCTCGATCGGCTGGCTGCCTCGCCGGTTGCGGATCGCGCGCTCCAGCGCCGGCACGGCACCCCCAGCGAGCGCGATGTGATTGTTTTTGATCAGCACGCCATCCGACAGATCGAGCCGGTGATTCTGCCCGCCGCCGCAGCGCACCGCATACTTATCGATCACCCGCAAGCCAGGGATAGTCTTACGAGTATCCAGAATCCGCACACGAGTTCCCTCGACCGCATCCACGAACTTGCGCGTCATCGTGGCGACGCCGCTCATGCGCTGCAGAAAATTCAAAATCACGCGCTCGCACGACAGAATCACCCGCGCGTTGTGCCGGATCACCGCAATCTGCTGCCCCTTGTGCACCCGAATCCCGTCGAAGATCGACGGATGGCTGGTCACCTCATAATGCGAGGTCACGGCCCCGTCGAGCGCTGCGTACACGTCAAGAATCCGCGGCACGCACCCGAGCCCGGCCAGAGTGCATTCCTGTCTGGCCAGGATCGTAGCGGAAGCCCGCTGACTGGGATCGATGCACGCGTAGCTGGTCGCATCGCGCGTGGCTCGATCTTCGTTGAGCGCGTTCTCAAGAATCGCCGTAATCCGTCGTGAATTCCAGTCCATGTTCGTGTAGGGCGGTACTCTTGCCCGCCCAATCTCGCGTAGGGACAGCCGCCCTCGGCTGTCCAGCGGAGCGAAGCTCCGCAGCTATAGCAACCCAAACCCGTCGAGCTACGCTCGACGGGACAGCCGAGGCGGCTGTCCCTACGTGGCTACGGGCAACCCAGCTCCTTCATCTGCGCCACCGTCTTCTCGCGCAGCACCTTCAACTCCTCCGCGCGCGCCTTCAGCCCTTCCACAACTTTCGCCGGCGCCTTCGCCAGGAACTGTTCATTCGAAAGCTGGCGCTGCCCGTTGGCGATTTCTTTTTCGATCTTCTCGAGCTCTTTTTTCAGACGCTCGCACTCCGCCGCCACGTCAATCTTCTTCTCATATACCACGTGGACATCGAACCGCGCAGTACTACGCGCACCAGCGATCTTCGCCAGAGACGAGTCGACGAACACCACCTGCTCAACGTTCCCCAACCGCTCGACTGCACCGCGATTGTCCTCGATCAGCCGGCGGATCTCGGGCTCGTGCGCAAACACCTGGATGGGCACCTTTACCTTCGGTTCAACCTTCAGTTCCGCCCGCAGATTGCGCACGCTGACAATCAAATCCTGCAGCACCGCCATCTGCGTTTCCACCGCCAAGTCGATCTGTCCGTCATCCGCCGCCGGATACGCTGCCAGCGCAATCGACTTCAGCGGCGGCGTGCCTGCGTACACCGCATGCCAGATTTCCTCGGTAATGAAAGGCATCACCGGATGCAGCAGCCGCAACGCCCCATCAAACAGATTTACCAGATTCGCGCACGCCGCCCGCGCCGTCTCCGCACTCGCGCTCTCCATCAGCCGAGGCTTGACGAGCTCAATGTACCAATCGCAAAACTCGCCCCAAAAGAAATCGTAGATCCGGTTCGCCGCCTCATGAAACCGGCAAGTCTCGATCGCATCATTCACATCCCGAGTAGCCCGATTGAACCGCGAAAGAATCCACCGATCTTCGAGCGTGGACGCAGCAAATGCGGCCACGCCTTTGCTCGTGTGGGGCAGACACTCCTGTCCGCCCCCGGGCCGCAGGTCCGGCGCAATCCGATCCACATTCATGAACATGAATCGCGCCGCATTCCAAATCTTGTTCGCGAACGCCCGATACCCGTCCGTCCGGCTCTCATTGAACGCAATATCCGTGCCCGGAGCCGCCATCGCCGCCAGCGTGAACCGCGTCGCGTCCGTCCCAAAGCGGTCGATGACGTCCAGTGGATTGATCACGTTCCCCTTCGTCTTCGACATCTTCTGTCGATCGGCATCGCGCACCAGGGCGTGAATGTAGACGTTGCGGAACGGAACGCTGTCGTTCTTCTTCTCCGACCAGCCGCTCGCCTTCTTGATGGCCGCATCCTGCTCGTGCCCCTCCATGAAATGGCAGCCAAACATGATCATGCGCGCCACCCAGAAGAACAGGATCTCGTACGCCGTGATCAGCAGCGTCGTCGGATAAAACACAGCCTGATCGCGCGTTTTCTCCGGCCAGCCCAGCGTCGTAAACGGCAGCAGTCCCGATGAAAACCAGGTATCGAGCACGTCCGTATCCTGCTCCAGCTTCGCGCTGCCGCACTTCGGACATTTCGCGGGCGCCGCGCGCGCCACGATCACCTCTTTGCAGTCACCGCAGTGCCACACCGGAATCCGGTGTCCCCACCAGAGCTGCCGCGAGATCGTCCAGTCGTGGATGTTGTACATCCAGTTCAGATAAATCTGTTTGTAGTTCTCGGGCGTGATCGTGATCTCGCCCGACTCGACGGCCGCGATTGCCTTCTTGGCCAGCGGCTCAATCTTGATGAACCACTGCTCCGAAAGACGCGGCTCGACCACCGTGCCGCACCGGTCGCACTTGCCGAGCGGCACCGTGTAATCCTTTTCGGCGACCAGGAAGCCCTGTTCCTTCAGATCGGCCAGCACCGCCGCGCGGGCCTCGTAGCGGTCGAGTCCTTTATAGGCGCCCGCGTTCTCGTTCATGCGCGCGTGCAGGTCCATCACGTCGATCTGCGGCAAGTTGTGCCGTTTCCCCGCCTCGAAGTCATTCGGATCGTGCGCCGGAGTGATCTTCACCGCGCCCGTGCCAAACTCCGGCTTCGCAATCTCATCCAGAATGATGGGAATCTCGCGCTTCATCAGCGGCAGCAGCACTCCCTTCCCGTGCAGATGCGTATAACGTTCATCGGCGGCATTCACCGCGACCGCCGTATCGCCCAGCATCGTCTCCGGACGCGTGGTCGCCACGGTGATAAATTCATTCGTGCCAATGACGGGATAGCGGATCTCCCAGAGCTTGCCCGCGACGTCCTCGTGCTTCACCTCGAGATCGGAAATCGCCGTCTCGCATCGCGGACACCAGTTCACAATGTACTTCCCGCGATAAATCAGCCCCTCTTCGTACAGCCGGACGAACACCTGGCGCACCGCGCGCGAAAGGTTCTCGTCCATGGTGAAGTACTCGCGTCCCCAGTCGACCGACGCGCCCAGCCGCTTCATCTGGTCGAGAATCGCGCCGCCATACTCGCGCTTCCACTCCCAGACACGCTCCACAAATTTCTCGCGCCCCATCTCGCGCCGCTTCTTGCCTTCTTTCGCCAGCTGGCGCTCGACCATCATCTGCGTCGCGATGCCAGCGTGATCGGTGCCCGGCAGCCAGAGCGTGATAAACCCGCGCATGCGATGCCAGCGCACGAGAATATCCATCTGCGTCTGGTTCAGCATGTGGCCCATGTGCAGGCGGCCGGTCACATTCGGCGGCGGCAACAGCAGGGTGAACACCGGACGAGTCTCGCCCGGCGCCGGCGTCTCCACATGAAACAGTTTTTCTTTGATCCAGTACTCGGCCCAGCGCGTCTCAATCGCGCCCGGTTCGTAAGCTTTCGGCAATTCGTGCGGCATCTTGATCCTGATCGTGTAGGGACGGCCGCCCTCGGCCGTCCAGCCGAGCGCAGCTCGGAGAAGGTTTCGGCGGACGGATGAACTTTTGATCTTACAGGCCCAAGAAAACAGGGGTCAAACGGGAGACGGGGTAAGCGGAACACGCGGGATGGAACATGCACCCCCCGTTAACCACCTCAGTTAGCAGTCGGCTCGGCATACCGGTTATCTAATCAGCCAGAGTGTGAAGAAAACACCCGCGGCGGCGCCGCCCGCAACTTCAGATTTTTCACAAGCTTGCAACCCGACAGAGCGGGCGTACAATTCCTGTCATTCTTGAGATCGAAAAGGAGATTGCGGTTGGTAAACTCTCATTCCGACGAGCCATCGGAAGCAGATCAAGCTTCCAGCGAGAGTTCAGCGGCGGCGAATGGCTTGGGCGCAAAGTCCAAGGCGGAGTCTGCATCCCCTTCGTCATGGTCGACCGAACCCTCTGCCGAATCACCCGTTGAAAGTCGAATTGAGGAAGAGCTTTGCAGGCTGAAACGTGCATTGCGCGCGCTGAGCGCCTGCAATCAGGCCCTGGCGCAAGCCCGCAGCGAGCAGGAACTGCTGGACCAGATTTGCGACATCATCGTGCGCCTCGGCGGGTACCGGATGGCGGGTATCTTGTATGCGGAAGCAGACGAAGAGAAGACCGTGCGGCCCATGGCGCAAGCAGGTCACGACAATGGATACCTCGAGGCGATTCAGATCAAGTGGTCGGATACCCCTGCGGGTCGCGGGCCGGCGGGCACTGCCATCCGGGAGAACCGGATTTGCGTGATTACGGACACGGCGACAGATCCGCAGTTCGCGTCGTGGCGCGAGGGCGCCTTGAAACGGGGATTTGCGGCGGTCATCGCGTTGCCGCTGCGGGTCGCCGGCTCGCCCTTCGGTGTGTTGGGGATCTATTCGGGGCAGAGGGGTTCGTTTGAGAGCTCGGAAGTCGAGTTGCTGAGCGAGATCGCGAACAGCCTGGCTTACGGCATCACCGCGATTCGCTCGCAGGAAGAGCGCAGACGGGCCACCGCTGCGCTGCAGGGGGCTGAGGTCAAATACCGCCAACTTGTAGAGCAGGTCCCAGCGATCTCGTACCTAGCCGACGCTGGTGCGCTCGGTGCGTTTCACTATCTCAGTCCACAAGCGCAAGCCATGCTCGGTTACCGCCCGCAAGATTGCACCTCCAACCCCTTCTTTTGGTGGGAGCACTTAAACCCGGAAGATCGCCCAATCGCCCTGACCGAGGACAGTTGGGACGAAGGCCGCCCCTTTCAACTGGAATACCGGATGAAGAGGCAGGATGACCGGGAGGTCTGGATTCGGGACGAGGGGATGATTTTCCGCGATCCGGAAACAGGAAAGCGAATGACTCGTGGCGTGATGATCGACATCACGAAGCAGAAACAAACCGAAGAAGCCCTCCGCCAGAGTCAGCAGCGATTGCAACAGGTCATCCGTGTTTCGCAGATCGGCATATTCGATCATGACCATTTAGCGAACACGATTTACTGGTCGCCGGAGCAGCGGAATATCTACGGTTTCGGTCCGGACGAAGTGGTAACCCTGCAGGCGTATTTCCATCACGTGTACCCCGAGGACCGCGAGGCCATGGCTGTAGCTGTCCGGCGTGCCCACGATCCGGCGAGTGATGGCTTGTTTGACGTTGATCATCGGATCGTACGCCGCGATGGCGACATCCGGTGGCTAAGCACCCGATCGCAAACGTTCTTCGAGGACAAAGGTGCCGCGCGCCATCCGGTACGCACCATCGGCGCAGTGTGGGACATTACAGAGCGCAAACACTCAGAGCAAGCTTTGCGTGAGGCCGAGGAAAAATACCGGGAGATCTTCGACCACGCCGTCATCGGCATCTTTCAGAGCACGCCCGATGGCCGGTACCTGAGCGTTAACAAGGCCATGGCCCGCATGTATGGCCACAGCTCCCCCCAGGAAATGGTGGCCATGGTCACTGACATCGAGCGCCAGGAGTACGTCCAACCGTCGCGTCGTCAGGAGTTCAAGCATCTATTAGAAGAACAGGGAGTAGTGCGTGACTTTACGTTTGAATTCCATCGTATGGACGGAAGCCTGGCATGGGCACTGGTAAATGCCCGGGCGGTCCGCGATGGGCAGAGAACGGTGATCTACTACGAAGGAACGCAAGACGACATCACCGAGCGCATGCGTTTGGAAGCGCAATACCAACACGCACAAAAAATGGAGGTCGTTGGACGCTTGGCCGGGGGCGTGGCTCATGATTTCAATAACCTTCTTGGCGTGATCATCGGGTACAGTGAACACGCGGCGGGTCGCCTCGGCCCAACTCATCCCGTTACGCGGAGCATCTCCCAAATCAAACAAGCAGCAGAACGCGCGGCCAGTCTAACCAAGCAGCTTCTGGCTTTCAGCAGGCAACAGGTTATCTATCCCCGAATGCTCGACCTGAATAAGGTCGTCGGTAGCTCGGCGGAAATGCTGGAGCGGTTGGTCGGCGAAGACGTCAAGGTGACCTTCAAGCCCGGCGCTCAGCTTGGGTTGATCAAGGCCGATCCGGGGCAAATCGAACAGATTCTGATGAATCTGGCCGTGAATGCGCGCGATGCTATGGCCAGGGGCGGGAAGATCATGATTGAGACGGCAAACGTCGAGCTCGACAAAAACTACGTGCAGCAGCATCCGCTCGTGCTTACCGGTCCCTACATCATGCTGACGTTCGCCGACACCGGTTGTGGCATCGATCAAGAAACCTTGCCTCACATTTTCGAACCGTTCTTCACGACGAAAGCTCCAGGAAAAGGAACCGGTCTTGGGCTTGCGACCGTATATGGAATCGTCAAGCAAAATAACGGTTACGTCTGGGTCTACAGTGAGCGGAACGAAGGGGCTATTTTCAAAATCTACCTTCCCAGAGTCGGAGAAGTGGAGAGTTCGTTTGAGCCTGGCCCCGAGGCTGAGAGCCAAGGCGGATCAGAGACCATCTTGCTGGTAGAAGATGAAGCGGCCCTCCGTGAGGTAACCGCCAGCCTGCTGGAGACCGGTGGTTACAAGGTGTTAACAGCAGAGAGCGCGCCGGCAGCGCTTGTCGTGGCCCGGGAGTACGAGGGAAGGATCGACCTGCTCCTGACTGACGTAATTATGCCCGTTATGAGCGGAGTTGAATTGTACGATCGCCTGGTGAAATCGCGACCCGCGACCAGATTGCTCTACATGTCCGGGTACGCGGGGGATCAGCTTAGCCATTACGGCCAGTTCGACCCGAGATCAGAGATCCTCCAAAAGCCATTCACGCGGAAGGCGCTGCTGAAAAAACTGAGAGCGGTCCTGGGGAGCTGACGTCCGTTGAATGGAAAGGCCCCCACTTCTCGAAAAGCGCGAGAAGTGGGCCACCCTCTATGAGTCTGTTGCTAATGGAAGGGTCCTTACCGTTGTTAACACTTCTCCTCCTTTGAACGTCTATGATTTTGGTGCGAATGGCCTCGAGGTCAGGAGATCGAGATGACTTGCTCGCGGCAGGTTTGGGACGCCAGCCTGCGAGGGAGCAAACCGCGCCGCAAGTTTCCGAAGACGCGATCCTGGTGGGTGCGGCACGCGACGGGGATCGGGCAGCATTCGGGCGCCTCTACGATCGCTACGCTCGCATGGTCCACGGAGTTCTGTTGGCGAAGGTGCCGCTCAGCGAGGTGGATGACCTGGTTCAGGATGTCTTCATGATGGCACTCCGGCGGCTGTCCTCGCTGCGGGCCACCGGAAGCTTTGGCGCGTGGCTGGCAACGATCGCTCGCAATCTGGCGAATGACTACTACAGGCGTTCGGTGCCAGAGGATCCACTGGCGGACGACTCGTCTGAAAGCGATATCGAGCGCGGAGATACCGGCCGAGATCATGAAGGCCCGGCCGCAACAATTCTGGATGCGGTCAGGAGCCTGCCGGATGCCTATCGGGAGACATTGATTCTGCGGCTGGTGGAAGGGATGACCGGGCCGGAGATCGCGGCACGCACGGGGATGACGCACGGCTCGGTACGGGTCAATCTGCATCGCGGGATGCAACAACTCCGCGCGAAACTGAGCCCCGGCAGCAATGGCCCAGAACAGGAGACGCCGTGATGGATGCGGGGAACAACGATAAGCTGAAGAGCCGAATGGAAAACGAAGCACGGGCAAGGAGTGACGATTATTTGTGGGATGGATCGGGAGAACTGGATCCTGAAGTCCAGAGGCTGGAAGCGCTACTCGGGAGGTTTCGACATGACCGTCCCGCTCCGGCGTTTCCTGAGATCGTCCGCGAAAGACGATGGACGTTCTTTCTGGGGGGGATGCGGCTATTTCCTGTTCTGGCGACGACCGCCGCGGCTGTGGCGGCTGTAGCGGTTGTGATGTTTCTGGCGTACAGGTGGAAGACGGTCCCGGTTACGGTAGCGGGTTGGGATGTATCCCGCGTGGCAGGAACACCTCAGATCGGACGTAAGACAATCGGCGGGAAAGATGGAACTGGCCGTCTTGGGGTCGGCCAGGTACTGGAGACTGACACTCAGTCTCGGGCCAGCCTTCAGGCGGACGATGTCGGCCAGATCGAGGTGGATCCGAGCACGCGCCTGCGTCTGCTGACTATGGGTGCAGGTCTGACGCGGATTGCGCTGGAACGCGGGACAATTCATACCTATATCTGGGCGCCTCCCGGACAATTCGTGGTCGACACACCATCGGCTGTGACGGTGGATCTGGGTTGCGCCTATACCTTGCAGGTGGACGATTCGGGCGCGGGGCTGGTGCGCACATCGCTTGGGTGGGTCGGATTCAAGCTGAATGGCCACGAGTCGTTCATTCCTGCCGGCGCGGCCTGCGCTACGCGGCCCATGGTCGGTCCGGGCACACCTTACTTCGAGGATGTGGCGTCGCAGTTCCGCGCTGCTTTGACGAGATTCGATTTTGAGGACAGCACGCCACAGCAACGCGCGGGGGACCTGGCAATCGTGCTCGGCGCGTCTCGCAAACGCGACGCCCTCACGCTGTGGCATCTGCTGGCGCGTGTCGATGAGGGCCAGCGAGTCCTGGTCTACGATCGGCTGAGAGCGCTCGCGCCTCCCCCGGCGGGGGTCGCGAAGGATGGAATCATGCGTCTTGACCAGCCGATGCTTGATTTGTGGTGGAACGCACTCGGGTTTGACGATATCTCGGTTTGGCGGCACTGGGAGCGGTCCTGGTCGGGAGCGGCGGCGCCGGTTCGCGAAAGATAAGCGACCCTCAGAGGCTGAAGCCCACGCTGATTAATACAGTTACGCGGCCCTGAAGGGCTGCTCTTCCACGGTGATCCATACGGTCACGAGTCTTTCCGCGCATTACTCTTGCCATGCACTCCGCATATTTCGCACAGCTTGTTAACAGTCCACTCTTCGGTGGCGTCTCTTTGAACGTGGGGTCGAATCAACGACACGAGGAGATACCAAACATGAATTCACCTGTATTTGCGCGTCTTGCAATCAGCATCGTGGCAATCCTGCTTGGACTTACAGCCTTCGCACATGCAGGACCGCCTCTTATCTGTCATCCCATTGAAATCGGGCAAGCGAGGTCGTTGCCCTGGGTCGACTTGAACTACCAGAAAGAGAGCGGAGGCTATGACCTGAGGGGCCTGACGCGGGACACTCTCGCCATCCTCGATGCGAACACGCCGGTGCTTGTGCGAATGGAAACTCTCCGGCGGGCTACGCTCTACGCTCGCCAGGACCCGCAAGTTGCGAAAGAGTTGCTTACCCGACTGCGCGCCCGTGCGGCCAATTCCGACGCCGCCGGACACCCTGAGGCTCTAGCTTGGTTTGACGCCGGCTATCTCATCGAGACCTACAAGCAATGGATCGGTAAAGGCGAACCAAATCCGGCGGCTGGTCTTGACGGATATGGCTTAATCAAGAGGGCCATCAGCTTGCGCGGGGACGATCCAGAGATGGAATTTGCAGCTGCTCTGGTCACGTTGACGGGCCCGGAGAGCGCTCACCGAGAGCACGCGCGGAAGGCGATGGCAGGGGCGAAGAGCGACCGTTTGCTCGCTGAGAACCTGGCTTCCAACTTCAATCGTCAGACTATCTCCGAGCTGCTGACTGACCCGCCTGCAGGAAGGATTTGACACATGAACTCGCGGATCAAGAAGTCTCTCTCGGGAACGGAAAAGAGATCCTGGCCTGCTCGCTTGCTCGTGTTCGGGCTTCTGGGCTTAGGGTTTGCTACCTTTCTCATCGCGGACGAGCAGCACCCTTCCCCTGACCTGACGGCCCATGAGTGGGGGACGTTCACCGCGATTGCCGGCAAGGATGGTCACGTGGTGGAATGGACGCCCTTCACGGGGCCGGCCGATCTGCCCGGATTCGTGGAGCACCTCAGCGACGCGAACCTCAAGCCCGGACTGCGCGGCACGATTCGCATGGAGACGCCGGTGCTGTATTTCTATTCTCCACGCGATGTGACCGTATCGGTTCGGGTGGCATTTTCGAAGGGAGTCATTACTGAGTGGTATCCTCGCGCGGCTCGTGTTCAGCCTAGCGGGATGCTGCGCAATGCCAGCTTGAGCCAGTTGCGGAGTGATGGAAGCATTACGTGGAATGACGTGGCCGTTTCCCCGAACCTGAGTGGCGAGTTCCCACGCAAATCTGCGGCGAGTCGCTACTATGCTGCCCGCGAAACCTCTTCCGCGGCACTACGCGTGAAGACAACTTCCGGTGAGCAGCAGGAGAAATTTCTGTTTTACCGTGGGGTCTCGGCCACTGGTCTGCCGCTGTCCGCTGGGTTGAACGCCGATCGCAAGCTGGTGGTCAAGAATTTGAGCCGAGAGGAGATTCCAGCGGTCATTCTTTTCGAGCGGCGGGGCGAACGAGTCGGCTATCGTTTGGGGCCCGCGTTGACGGATGAAATAGCACTCGACCCTCCGGCGCTGAACGGCAGCGTGGATGCACTCTGCGGCGAGCTGGAAGGGATGCTCGTCGCTCAGGGTCTCTATCCAGACGAAGCCCATGCCATGGTGGAGACTTGGCGGGATTCCTGGTTCGAAGAAGGGAGCCGACTGATCTACGTTGTGCCGCGCGGATTCGTCGATCACATTTTGCCACTTGCCATCAATCCTGCACCGGGACGAATTGTGCGCGTTTTTGTCGGCCGTCTTGAAATCGTGACACCCGCGACGGCGAGGGCAGTGGGAACCGCCGTTGCCTCTGGTGATGAAGTGATTCTGAGCCAATACGGACGCTTCCTGGAACCGATTCTGCGGATCGTGAGGGAGGAGCACCCGGAGTCAGTTCCGGGACGCCGAAGTGGTCGATGACCGAATTCTGCCGAAACACCACGGCAGAGCCGGGCTCTGGGGGATCAAGACAGTAAGAAGTGGGGAGGACTGTGCATTCGCGCGATATGTACCTCCGCTGTAGGCCACAGCCAGCCGAAAATCGAGGGAGAAGTGGTCGCGGCCGCCCTGCTGATGCATTTCTTGGTACGCGCCTGGGAACGGGGGATCAGAGAATGTATAAGTGGGAAGCTTAGGGTCGGAAAGTCGGAGGAAACAAGCGCGGGCGCCTCAAACGGGCGCCCGGTGGGAGATCAGGATGGGGACGAGTTTAGGGGCAGACCATGATGCGCTGGCCGTAGGCATCAGTTGACCGCCAGCATCCGCGGACGGCCTGATAGTCCCAGTTGTTGACAGCGTTGTGGGTCACGTCCGAGTTGTGCTGGGCGGAGTTGTTGTACGCGTTGTAGGACTGCTGGAGGCGCGCATTGGAGGCAGCCAGGGACTGCGGGGTGACGCCGGTGGGGAGAGAGAAGGGCGGGTGTAGCCCATCTGGCGGAGGCGCAGCATGTAGTTGTAATACTGCATGGCGACCATGCGGGCGTAAAGGTTTCCCTGGCTCTGTAACTGCATTTGGGAGCGGATGGCCCAGCTCATGTCCATGTTGGGCATCTGGGCGGATGCGGCGGGCATCAGCACCACTGTCAGGGCCAAGGCCGCGATGACGACGAGAAGTTGCTGCTTCATAAATCCTCCTTGAATTTGAGCGGCGCTTGATTTTTTCGGAGTGCCGAATTCCGCTCTCAACTATTCATCGCGAAACCGGGGAGTGGGAGGGCTCACGGCGAGAGCAAATATTTTCGACGCGGGAGTGAATATTCAGGATTTGGGGTGGCAGACTGGGACACCTTGAGTATCGCTGGAGACGGCACAGCCTCTTTGCATGATCTGTTGTAGCTTCTTGCGCGCGCGGTGGAGACGGATCTTGACGGTGAAGAGGCTCACTCCCAGTAGGTTGGCGATCTCGGGGGCGGTGAGCCCATGGGCCTCGCGCAGCAAGATGACTGCGCGATAGTGATCGGGCAGGAAATCGAGGCAACGTTGTACGCACGCGCTGGTTTCTTTGCGCTCGACCACCTCCAGTACGGAGGGAGACGCGGACACCGCCGACGCTAGCTGGGCAGCGCCCTCATCGGCTTCCACGGCAGGATGACTTTTGCGCTGGCGCAGACGATCGAGGGCCGCATGCGTGGCGATACGATACAGCCAACCGCGAACGGCTTCGGGATCGCGCAGTGAGTCGCCGCGACGATATGCGCGAAGAAAAGTCTCCTGGGTCAAGTCTTCGGCCTCCGCGGAATTTCTCTCGAGACGGAGGAGGTAGCGATAGATTCGATCGTGGTAAGCCTCGAAGAGCGGGCCCGCGTCAACGGCTTTGGCTGCCGGTGCCATAGTGTTATTTCATCTCGTCGACGCGGGGAAATCCACGACCGCAATCACCGTTGCCTGTGACTGGCCGGCGGGTGGGTGGCCATCCTTTAGCTACTTCCTGTTTGGTGAGGAGCGGGGGATTCGGCCGTGCCCGGCTTATCTTGCATCTGTTTCATCCACGCCTCGCAGTCGCACATTGGCTGCCTCGGATTTGCTACTGAGGGTGCGGTCGAGATATCGAACGGGATGTACAGGGCGCAGAACCTGACCACGCCGGTCAGCAGGACCAGCAAGCCGACTACGGCGACGATCACTCCGATGCTGCTTTTCCCGATCAGCAGGAAGAGTCCACCGCAAAAGAGAATTGCACCGAGCGCCAGTCGAACAACTCGGTCCACACCACCCACATTGCGACGCAACATGACTTCATCTGCTCCTTTCCTTCGCTCCTGAACCCTGTGCCGGAGTCCAAGTCAGTTGATCTCCACCGACAACCCGCCGACGAAGCGGGCAGCGAGGTTATAGAGGAGTGCGCTGACGACTGCGGCGATGCCGCCGATGATCCCATAGACGATCGGACACACGACCACCGCTAACAGGCCCAGGGAGCCAACCCAGGGCATACGCGCATGGGGACCAAGCGAGATTCCGGCCAGCGCGATCGCACCGCAGAACACGCCCGCAACCAAACCCAGCAGGGCGTACGCAACCAGACCTACGTTGACGGCAGAAGCTGGACCAATACGCGTGAGGACCGCCATATTCGTACCTCCTTCGAACCGAAGCCCAGATCAGTACATCTCCAGGACGAAAACGGAGGGGGAAAAGATACGGGCGTGATGGGCGGAGGCTCGTGGGGCAGAGCCGGGCGAGAGGCTGGGATCACGGCACCCATAGGCGACGACGGGAATGCGGGCTAGGCAGGCGAGGCGGCGTTCTACTTCTTCTGGCTTACTTGTGCGGTCTTCGCCGGCAGCTGGAAGTCGACGCCACGGTCGTCGTTGGCTTTCTGGGTGGCGGGGAGATCGAGGTCGGCGAGCAGGATCTTGCGGGAACGGCCCTCGGCGAAGTCGAAAAGAGTATTTCCGACAATGGCGTAATTCTGCACTTCGGACTTGTGCCCGTCCTTGAAGATCAGGACCGTCGTGGGTTGGGCAACGACCGGCTCGGGCTCGGTAGAAACTGGAGGAGCGGCGGCTGCCTTGGGAGCAGGTTCGCGGGGCGCCTGACGGGGTGCCGCGGCGTCATGGTACCAGGGGCCGCGGTCGTAGACTACGGGCACGCCGCGCGTGTAGGTGTAATCGACGTCGACGGACTCGTCGTCGCCCGTGTCTTGCTCATTGTAGGCAACCGGATAAGGAACGGCATAGGGAACGTACACCGGCATGCTAATGCCAACGGGAAACCGGTGGTGATCATGGATCCGGTGGTCAAAGGGCGCCGGATTGGTGGAGAAAAAGGGCCCGAAGCAGCAATCGCCGGGATTGCCGAAACCGTTGGGTCCGAGAGACGTGACGCTGGCGGGTACGCCCGGAGCTGGGTTGTTGCTTCCCCCGAAGCCAAAGGAAGTGACCGAGGCCGGAGTGCCGTGAATCTGGGCCTGCACGGATGCGAAAGCAAGTAGCAGCAGTACCAGCGGGCAGGACAGCAGCAACAAGGGACGAATCCGGGCGCGCATGGGAGCCTCCCAGCTATAGGTTACACGACTTTCAGGCCTGCTATATAGAACTCCTTATGGTCGTGAAAGTTGCACAGAAAAACTTTGCGCACGAGCAAAGATGCCGGTCAGGCTGCAGTGCTGGGGGTCCGGGAGGCGATCCGGCTGAGTTCCAGCACACGGTGGCGCACATAGCCGTCCTCGGTCAAATGGGCCGAGGCGGTGTGCTTCCGGCCTGTGGCAACCATCTGGTCGGGGGCGCTGCGCTCGAGGAACCTGGGGTCGAATTCCCGGCAGAAATCGCAGGGGCGGCTGGAGCGGGTGTCGGAGCGGCTGACGGCGGCTGGATTCATGTGTTCCATGTGACGGCTTTCCTTAGGTTAGCGCGAATACAGACTCGCCCAGATCGGGCAGCGAATGGGGGCTCAAAAAAATTGGGTTCGTCGTGACGCGCCTTTTTACTACACGCGACGGGGCTACGCAAGACGGGGTTGTGGATAACCCGACATTCCGGTTCGGCTCTTCAGTCCCTGCGGCACGTTGCTCATACGCTTGACGATACTCAACCAGATCCCGGCTTCTTCGACTGCCCCAGCGCCGCAATCATTCCCTTTGTCGCCCGCAGATAGTCCGCCGGCGCGATCAGAATCTGCAAGCCCCGAACTCCGGCCGAAACCGAAACTACATCACACAGCTCGATCGTCTCGTCCACATAGACCGGGAAGTCGCGCTTGGAGCCGAGCGCAGTCACCCCGCCACGGATGTAGCCGGTCAGGAATGGCAGATCTTTCACCGGCACGAGCTGGATCTTTCGGTCTCCTGCGGCGGCCGCCAGCGCTTTCAGGTCCAATTCCTGGTCTCCGGGAATCACCGCCATCGCAACACCATGGCGGTCCCCACGCGCCACCAGCGTCTTGAAAACCTGCTCCGCCGGCAATCCGACCTTAGCCGCCACCGTTTCCGCGGTCAGATCGTCCGGATCCACCTCATACTCGCGCAACTCATAGCGAATGCCTAACTGGTCGAGCAACCGCGCCGCATTGGTCTTCTGAGCCACAAAGAGATTCTAAGGCAGCCAACCGAGAGCCTGGAGCCCAAAGCCGAAAGCCTAGTCCCCGGTGTATAGTGTCCCTTTCATTCCCCCATGGAGGCCCCACGTGCGTCTTCTCTTGAACTGGGTGCTGAGTGCGATCGCCGTTTGGATCGTCTCGAAGGTGGTGCCGGGCATCAGCGTGAGCGGCCCCATGGCGGCGCTGATTGCCGCTTTGGCGATCGGCTTTATCAACGCGACCATCGGATTTCTGCTAAAAGTCCTCACCTTTCCGCTGACGCTAGTGACGTTGGGCCTGTTCTGGTTCGTCATCAACGCGGCCATGCTGAAACTGGCCTCCGTGCTGGTGCCGGGATTCGAAGTGCACGGCTTTGTCGCCGCCCTGCTCGGAGCCATCCTGCTGAGCCTGGTCAGCTCACTGCTGCAATGGCTGATCATGCCGAGCCGCAAAGCGCGCTGAGAGACACTGATCCGACCACCGGGAGAGAGGTTCAGTGGCTGGTCGGAACGCTCGCAAACGCAATCCCGCGCTTACGATTAATTCGGCAGATTACGTCCTCCAGAACTTTGGGCAGCAAGTTTTGCCCGTTCACCATAAGCGAATTCTTTTCCAGGTAGTCCTCAGCGCCCACCGCCATTAGTTTGTCCCGATTCTTCCCATAGAGAGCACTCAGCACGACCACCGGGATGTGGGCGGTTCCCGGATTGCTTTTCAAATACTCCAGGACTTCGAGCCCACTCATCTTGGGCAGCAGCAAATCCAGCAGAATCAGGTCGGGCTGCCGCTCCCGGGCAAGTTGCAATGCCGATTCGCCGTCTTCCGCGCAGATCACTTCATACCCCACCTTGATCAGAACGCGCTCGTTTTCCAACCGAAGTGCCCGACTGTCCTCGACTAAGAGAATTCTCACGAGTCACCGTCTCTGCTTTCCTATCGGCAGAGACCAGAAATGAATTAGCAGGGACATTCCACGACTAGTGGAGGAGGCCTTCAGGCCTGCATGGGAACTGAGCGAACAGGAAGGCTCTTAGCCCGTCGAAGGGTTTTCTCTGCTGGTGTGAGAACCCGCCCGAGGACTCCTTAGTTCTCTCTCTGAGCTTCTTTCCGTAGCGTTGCATACACCTGCCGCACCTGCGCTTCGGTTGCCTCGGGCGAGCCGGAATTGTCGATCACAAAGTCTGCTGCCTTGACTTTCTCTGCGTCGGGAATCTGTGCCGCCATGCGCCGGGTCACCTCGGCCCGCGCCGCGTCTTCGGAGATTTTCTGCCGGCGGGCAAACCGCTCCACCCGCTGCTCGGAGCGGCAAGTAACAACGATCAGGTAGTCGAAGCGCTCGGCGACCCCAGCTTCGAGGATGAGCGCCGCCTCCACCATCGCGATCGCCTTCGGATCGTCTTTCCCGATGTCCTCCATCCATTCGTTCTCATGCTGGACCACCGCCGGATGCACCAGGGCATTCAGTTCCTGCACGCGCGGAGGCCTTCCGCTCGCCGCATTGCCAAACGCTTCCTCCGCCAATTTCGGCCGATTGATGGTTCCGTCAGGATTGAGAATCCCGCGCCCGAAGCGGCGCACGACTTCTTCATAAACGGGCCGCCTTGGATACATGAGCCATTGAGCAACCAAGTCCGCCTGGATCACGTGCGCCCCAAGTTTGATGAACATCTCGCCGACCACGGATTTGCCGCTCGCAATCCCGCCCGTCAGCCCGATTTTGAGCAAAGGGAAGTCACCTTTACGAACCGCTCGAATTTACTTCGACTGCTTTACACCCGGCTCATCTCTCCCTGCCGGATGCCGCGCCGTAACTTCGCCGCTTTCACCGTGTTCGCCATCAGCATCGCGATCGTCAGCGGCCCCACTCCGCCGGGCACCGGCGTGAGCGCGCCCGCGACTTCAGCCACCTCGGGATGGACATCTCCTACCAGCGTCGATCCTTTCGTCAGAAAAGTCTCTTCCCGCTTCTTGTTTCCAGCAAAGAAGCGCTCGAATTCCCTTCGGTCACTGACTTTGTTAATGCCCACGTCGATAACGGCTGCGCCCGGCTTCACATAGTCGCGCGTGACCATCCCAGCGCGCCCAATCGCGGCCACCAGGATGTCGGCCCGCCGGCAAACTCCCGGCAGGTCACGCGTCTTCGAGTGGCAGACGGTGACGGTGGCATTCTGGTTGAGCAGAAGCATGGCAACCGGCTTCCCGACTATGTCGCTGCGGCCCACCACCACCGCCTCCTGTCCCGCCACCGGCACGCCCCCGCGTTTCAGGATTTCCATGACCCCGGCGGGCGTGCACGGGACCAGGCCGGGACGCTGAGTTGAGAGATATCCCACATTCATAGGGTGAAAACCATCAACGTCCTTGGCTGGATCGACCGCCAGCAGGACTTTCTTCGCGTCAACCTGCACAGGCAGGGGCAACTGCACCAGGATGCCGTCGATCTCATCGCGCCGGTTCAGGTCGGCAATCAAAGCAAGCAATTCGTCGGTCGTTGCGGTTTCGGGGGGGGTGTGCTTTTCGCTGTACAGCCCGACTTCTCCCGAGCTTTTAACCTTGCCGCGCACATAAACTTCTGAAGCCGGATTCGTGCCCACCAGCACCACGGCCAGCCCCGGACGGACGCCACTCGCCGCCAGCGCCCTCACTTCCGCCGCAACTTCAACGCGAATTTCCGCGGCCATTTTGTTGCCATCAAGAATTCTGGCGGTCATTGCACCTCACTCGGCACCTCACACAATTGGAAGAAATGCGATTCTATCGCAGATGAAGTGGCTGTTTCTGCGAGCATTCGGCGCTACAATGGAGCCCTATGATTTCCCAGGATCTTCTCGACATTCTCGTGTGCCCGGTTTGCAAGAAGCCGATGGTCCTGAAAGAAAACGGGGAGAGCTTGAAGTGCGGTGTCTGCCGCCGCGTCTATCCCATTCAGGACGACATCCCGATCTTGCTGGTCGACGCCGCCACGACGGACGCGGCCTAAGACCCTACCGCAGGTTCGGTTTTGGCCCAGACCGGAACGACACTTAGTGTCATTTTGGCAACACGGGGCGTCACCCTGTCTGACCCGTCCGATTGACGATTCCCCCACAACTCCTTGTGTTTCCTCGTGTTTCAACACGTAGGGACCCTTGGGTGCCGTGTGCTTTGGTGTACCAAAGTTACGGCATTCTAATTGCATGCAACGTATCAGGTTGCCGATGAGTCTAATTGGGCAAGGAAGTCAGGGTCGGAGGTGAGAACGGCCATGAAAGACAAAGACAGATTTACGGTGACAGAGCTGTGCGCCTTGCGCAACGACCTTTTGCAGGGCGGAATGATCGATTCCCGGGACGCAGCTGAGCTTCTGCAGGTTTTTCTCATGGGACGCGGTTATGGCGTTTCCCAGGAAGCGGCGCTCGATGCCGCCAGCCGGGTGGAAATGGCCGGTTGTTCCTTGCCCGTCCTGGAGCGCGAACTCGAAGGGCTTGCGCTGGTCATGTAAGTTTTGCAGCCACGACGTTCAAGGGAAACTGATCCGGCTTAACTGAGCACATTGGACAGTTTCTCAACACGAAGAGCCGGGCCGAACAGCCCGGCCTTTCTCTTTCCGCCCACACCTCTCTCGCAGCTCTGCTGGATTACCTTGGTTGGGTCACTTTCCGGCTCTTCATCCCAGTCCCCGTCTCGCCGACAATAGCCACCATGGACCGCGCCAGCAAACTCGGCATCGCATTCGTCCTCGTCTTTGCGATGCCTTTTGCGGCATTCGGGCTGTTCGCGTTTTCCGCCGCCATTCGCCAGATGATTACGGGCGCAGGCGACAAGCCGGTGTGGCTGGCCTTGCTGTTTGGCGTGGTCTTCTGCGGCGTTGGGTTCGGCCTGATGCTGGCCGTGCTCTACGAGAACCGGCTCTACCAGCGCAACCAGCGGCGGCAGGCCGAGCATCCGTCCGAACCCTGGCTGTGGCGCGAAGATTGGGCCCAGGGTCGCGTCCTCAGCAGGACACGCGGCAACATGATCGCCGGCTGGGTGTTTGCGATCCTATGGAATCTGGTTTCCGCGCCCGTCGCCTATGTAGTCCCGCAGCAGGCCGCGAAAACACCCGCAATCTACATCGCACTGCTTTTTCCCATCGTCGGAGTCTGCCTGCTCATTCGTGCCATCCGTCAGACTCTGGAATATCACGAATTCGGCAAGACTTATTTCGAAATGGCGAGCGTACCGGGAGTGATTGGCCGCGATATCAAAGGTGTGATTGAGGCCCGCTTCCCGCACACGCCCGATCACGGGATTCACTTGCGCCTTTCCTGCCTGCACCGCGTCACCACCGGCTCCGGCGACTCCCAGTCCACCAATGAGAACATCGTTTGGCGCGACGAAGCGGATTTGTCCTCCGGCCAGCTTTGTCCTGGCCCGGCAGGGACGACGATCCCCGTAACCTTCCGCATCCCCTGGGACGCACAAGCCACCGAAAAACGCAGCCCGCGTGATGAAATCGTATGGCTCCTTGAAGCGCTGGCCGATGTTCCCGGAGTCGACTATCACGATATCTTCGAAGTGCCCGTCTTCCGCACCCAGCAGACGCCCGCTCAGCAAGATCCTGAACCGGAAGTTTTCGCTGCACACCCCGCGACCCGTCCCGATGTGCTGACGGTCGACGTGCGCGCCACCGCCAACGGCACCGAGTTCTTCTTCCCCGCCGCTCGCAACCAGGGGTTCGCGGCCATGACGAATGGATTCTTCCTTGTCTTCGCCTTGGGAACATTCTTTCTGTCCCGCGTCCACATCCCGATCATCTTCGCGCTGGGGTGCGGATTCTTCTCGCTGATCTTGCTCTACATCACCATCCAGATGTGGTTGGGAACCACCCGCGTGGTAATCGGGAGCGGACTTCTCAGCCTGCAGGATGGCCTGCTGGGTGGCGGCAAAGTACAGCAGTTCAGTTGTGCGGAGATTGAGTCGATCACCACCAAGATCACCGCGCAGCAGGGCGGCGCTACCGGCACTCCCTATTACGACATTCAAATGGCTCTACGCGACCGGCCCATGAAAATCACCCTCGGCCGCACGCTCCGCAACAAACGCGAAGCCGATTGGCTGGTGGAGGAAATGCGCCGCCTGACCGGTCTGCAACTCAAGTCTATGACCGCCGCCATGTCGTAAGAACATCCTGTAAGGTTGCTGAAAGACCTACGTTTTGTATCAGGGCATCGCTTTTAGCGATGCGATAGGCGTTGGCTTTCAATTGCCCCTTCAGGGGCTGCCGCTGCCATTCCAACTCTTTCCGCAGCCTGCTAGAGTCCCGCAACCATCTCCTGTAGCTCCCGCGCAATCTTCTCTGAATCCTTCTCCGCCGGAAACTGCACCGGCTTCCCAACGCGCACTTGGATCCTCCCCGGCGCCGTCAGTCTCCTGCCCGCTTTCTTGATCTCGTACAGCCCGTCGATGCGCATGGGAAGAACCGGAATGCGCAGGTTGTTGGCCAGCAGCCCCACACCTGCCCGGAACGGGCAAAGCTTCCCATCTTCCGTGTGTCTCCCCTCCGGAAAAACCAGCACGCTGTACCCACGATCCACGGCCTCTCCCGCATAAGCAAAGCTCTTGCGGAATCCCGACTGCCGCGGCAGCGGGAACAAATTCAGCAGCGCGACGCCCAGTATCCATTGCATCCGGTCGTAGACCCGCCCGAGCCACCCTCGATCCACCGCCGGCGATCGCAGCTTTTCCAGCGCCTCTCCTCCCGCAGCCGTGGCCAGCCAGTGCCGGATTCGCGGCGGCAGCGCAGTCTGGATAAAACCCACATCCACGTCGGAAACATGATTCGAGACGACCAGCAGCGGCCCGCGTATCCCGCGCAAGTTTTCCTGTCCAAGGATCCGCGGCCAACCCAGCACCAGCATCGCCGGACGCATCAGCAGATAGTGCGCCGCCAGCCGTGCCCACCTCACCGGCCAGCGTAGCGCCCAGCGCGGATAGTGATATTGCCTGCGTTCGCCCCGCTCTCCCTGCAGAAGCTTTTCCAGATCGCCGACCGTCGCCGCACTAGCAAATTGCGTCTCGCTCAGATCCACCTGGTAGCGATCCTCGAGCGCTCCTAGAAGCTCCACGCGCTCCAGCGAACTTAACCCCAGGCTGCTTTCCAGATCCGCCCCAGAGGCAAGCGTTTGCGGAGGACGTCCCGTCACCCTCGAAAGCAGGTCTGAAAGTGGGCTGGCACCAGCAATGAAGGCACGGGCGCCCTCGCCCGTACGCTGTCGCAGGCCAGCCTCCACCGCCTCGCGAATCACATTCCGCCGCGCTTTCTGCGTTGACGTTCGCGGAAAATCCTCTTCCGGCCACACAAACCAGCTGCGCATCCGCTGATACTCGGCCAGCGCCTGGTTGGCTCGTGTCACCACCTTTTCCGCGTCCGCATCGCGCTCGCGCAGAATCAGCACCGCGCACGGCTCGGCGTTACCGCCCCGTTCCAGGCCCACCACCACGCAGTCGCGAACTTCCTTCTGCTCCCGGAGCGCCGCTTCCAGGTCTTCGGGATAAACATTCATGCCCGCGGGCGTAACAATCACTTCCTTCTTCCGCCCTTTGAAAAACAGATTGTTGTCGCGGTCGACCGCCCCCAAGTCGCCGGTGCGGTACCAACCCTCTTCGCCGGCGACGGGTTGCAGTTCATGCCCATTCCAGTAGCCGCTGGCGACGCCGTTGCCGCGCACCAGAATTTCGCCATCTTCCGCCAGTCGAAGCTCGCGCCCCGACAACACCTTCCCGATCGATCCCCGGCTCAGACGGAATGGATGATTGACGCTGATCAGTGACGTCGTCTCCGTCAGCCCGTATCCCTGAATCAGCGCATATCCCAGCCGATGCCAGAATTGTTCCGTCTCCCGATCCAGTGCCGCGCCGCCGCTGATCATCGCCCAGAATTTCCAGCCGAATTGCCGGCGAATGTCGCGGAACGTCCACCAGCGGCGCAGGTAGTGCTGCCCGTCGGCCCGGCGACAGCGCTCTGCAAAATTCTCGCGGCGTCCGCTGTCTTCCAGATCCCGCTCGATCTTCTGCTTCAGCGACTCAATCATCCGCGGTACCGCCACCAGCACCGAGACGCGCTCTCGCCGGATGGTTGCCATCACTTCCGTCGGGTTCAATGTGTGCTCGAACACCACCGTCCCGCCCATGAGCGGGGGCAAAAAGATTCCCAGAAATTGTCCAAAGACATGACTGAGCGGCAGCAGGTTCAGGAAGCGAAGCGGGTGCACCAGTCGCTCGTAGCGCAAATACTTTCTGATCTCGGCATCGAGCGGTGTGACATTGGCGAGGACGTTCGCATGGGTGATCACCACTCCCTTGGGTTCGGCCGTCGTGCCCGAAGTGAAGACGATCTCCAGCGTGTCTGACGGCTGAATCTCCACTGGCCGAAACGGATCCGCCGAGTGCCGGGAAATCGCTGCCAAAAGCTCCGTCGGATCGATCGCCTCAATGCCCTCGAACACCTCCGCCCGTTCGCGAGAACACAGCACCAGCCGGGTTCGCACCTGCCCGCCGATCCGGCGTGCGAACTCCGGGCTCGCGCCGTCATCGATAGGAACCGCAATCACCCCGCACAGCGCGCATCCAAAGAACGCCGCGATCCACTCCGCGCAGTTCGCAGACCACAGCAACACCGCGTCTCCCCGGCCTACATTGCGTGCCTGCAACTCGCGGGCAAAACGGTGCGCGGCCTCGGCCACCTGCCGGTAGCTCCAGTGCTGATGCCGGTATCCCTGCGGATACACGTAGGCGCACTCCCTGCCCCAGGCTGCGAAGTCGTCCAAATAGTCCAGCAGACTTGCCCGCATACCTTGTTTAGTAGCACAATTCTCAAGCCTTTACAGGAAGACTGTTGCAGAAAGGCGTGGTCCGGGGCCGGATGGCAAAACTTTCACTGATGAGACTTTCAACGACTCCGGCCGTTTTGCTGTTGGCCCTGGGTGGTCTGGTCGCCTGCCAGCCTCCCGGTTCCAGCGGCGCCAGCGCGGCTGCGCCGCCGCAGTCCGAGCGCTCCGGAGCTTCATCCGCCGCCGGCCCCGCCCGCGATCTGAGCCAGGATGAAGCCGCCGGCGGCCACATTCTGCGCAAGCACGTCGGCCGGACCGACGATGAACTCCTCGAACGCCTCGACCACGAGCGCAACATTTCCGGCGCATCCACCTACACCGACCGCACCACTGCCGAGCGCGTTGTGGGCGCAGCCATCGCCCGGTCCCAGGACCGCATCCAGCACTGGCTCAACCGCAGCGGCGGACATCCCAACCTGGTCCTGGACTACGATTCCGACCACCCGATTGGACGCACCATCAACCGCGGCGAAAGCCTGTCTCGCCCTTGCTCTCACGCCCTGGTCGTGCTGAAATACGATCCACCATCCGGTTACTACGTCTTGACCTCTTATCCGGAGTGCCGCTAATGGACCGCAAACCTTCCCACTCGAAGCCAGAAATCACCACCGCCAATTTCCCAACTCTGCACACCTTCCTGCGCGGCTACTTCCACGAAGACGTTGCCGACGAGTACGGGACTCCCCCCGAAGCCGCCGAGCAGTTCTGCGAAGACGCCGATACCGACGAACGCACCCCCGTCGCCCGCGAGTGGCAGCAATTAACGGAACTGACACACGGACAGCCTGCCACCCTCAACGCAGCCTTGAAAAAACTAGGCAGTGCGGTGCAGTTGAATGAAGAGGAGATCCCGCAGATTTCCGCCATCTTCGCGCGTTGCCTCGCGCAAAAACCCAGGCGCCACGCCGCCAATGAATAACCTCGGCCAGGGCAAGAGTTCTTCTGCTGCTGGGGACCTCACGGCAAAGGCTGGGCAACAAGATTCTCGATCGCCGATCGCACCTTCGCCGACACCGCATCCGTATCGTGCAGACTCAGCCCTGCCGTTGAAATCGGCTCGCCCACCCGCATCTCCAGAGGCTGGCACTTGATGTGATAGGTATTCATCGGCAGCAAACCGAAGGTGCCCAGCAGCGCGATCGGCACAATGTCAGCCTGCGCCTTGATCGCCAGAAAAAACGCTCCCGGGAGAAATGGTTGCAGATGTCCATCCTGCGTGCGTCCGCCCTCGGGGAAGATCACCAGCGGCATACCGCTGCGCAGGCTCTTCAGAGCCGACTTGATCGCTCCGATCGATGCCGCCGGATTCTGCTGGTTGATGCACACCTGCCCCGACCGCTTCAGATGCCACCCCACAAACGGATACGACAGCAACTCGCTCTTGAAGACAATCCGGAACTGGAAGGGCAGATGAACGTAGAGAATCGGAATGTCCAGCGCCGATGCGTGTGTCACCGCGTACACGCGCGGGTTTGAGGCATCGACCCGGTCCATCCCCGTCACCTTCACCGGCGACAGGATTGTCTTCATGATCAGCTGCGACCACAGACGCGCCAGTCGGTGCTGCACGCGTCCGCTCCGGTCAAACAGCGAACAAATTAGCGAAATCGTTCCCAGCACCAGCGTGTAAGCCCAGATCAGCGGATTCAGAATGAAATAGGACCGCAGACGGCTGAGCCAGCCATGACGCGTCACCGCCAGCCGCTTCTCCACCCACGTAGGGACAGCCGCCCCCGGCTGTCCAGCCGAACGCAGCTCGGCCCGCTCTTTATCGGGCTCCACGGTTGTCGTGATCTTCGTCAAATCGTTCCCGCCAATTCCTGCAACTCGCGGACAGGAGCGTCCGCGCCACACTTTACTTAGATGTGTACGCCCAGCTGCCGCATCGCCTCGCCCACAATGTAGATCGAACCCGTAACCACCACCAGCCCTCCGCGACGCGCGATTTTGCCAGCGTCCGCAAGGGCCGAAGCTACATCCGCAGCTTCCCGGATGTCGCCTGCCACGCGCGAAGCTGCCTGCCGGATCTCCGCCCCGCTGGCCGAGCGCGGGTTGTTGGCGGGCGTCACAATCACCTGCTCGGCAATCGGAAACAAAATTTCGGCAATCTCCGCGATCGCCTTGTCCCGCAGCACGCCAAACACCATCGTGACCGGCCGCTCTCCGTACGCCGCCGACAACGTCGACCGTAAAGCCCAGGCTCCCGCCGGATTGTGCGCCACGTCCAGCACGTACTCCGGGCTGCTGCCGTCGCTCGCTACAACTTGAAACCGTCCCGGCCAACGCGTCTCGCGAATGCCGTGTTCAATGGCCTTCGGCGTAATCTGCGTGAACCCCTGGTCGTGCAACTCCGCCGCCGCCGCAATCGCCAGAGCGAGGTTCCTCAGTTGGTGACGCCCCACCAGCGGCGACTCAATCACAATCTCCTGTCCCAGCACTTGCATCGGATATCGCAGCCGCAGGAAGGTGTCACCTGCTTTCTGGGTACTGGGTACCAGGTACTGGCTACTCCCCGGCGAAACCGGGGGCACATAAGGCACCGCGTTCACCGCCCGTGCGCCCCGGTCCAGAATCGTGTTTCCGATCACGTCGTTCGCCTCCGGCAGTTGCGGCAGCGTAACCACCACGCCACCCGGCCGGATAATCCCAGCTTTCTCGCGCGCAATCTCACCGATCGTGTTGCCCAGGTATTTCTGATGATCGAGTGCGATGTCAGTGATCACGCTGACTCGCGGCTCCACGACGTTGGTCGCATCCAGGCGCCCGCCCATCCCGACTTCCAGCACCGCCAACCCCGGCCGCACCCGCGCGAAATGTTCAAAGGCCATCGCCGTCAGCATCTCGAAAAAGCTTGGATGCCACGGCAGATCGCCCTCCGTCACGAGCCGCTCCGCTGTGCGGTCCGCGACGTCGTGCAGCAGGGCGAAATCGTCGTCCCCGATCGGCTCGCCGTTGACTCGGATCCGCTCATTGATGTGCACCAGGTGCGGCGATGTGTACAGCCCGCTCTTCAGCCCTGCTGCCTGCAGGATGGAAGCCAGCGTTGCGGCGGTCGAGCCCTTGCCGTTGGTCCCCGCAACCAGCACACTCGCAAAACGTTTCTCCGGATGCCCGAGCGCCGCCAGCAGCACCCGCATATGCGCCAAGTCGAACTTGTGCGACGGCGTCTGTGCCAGCTCATGGCCCAACGCATACATCTGCGCAACTGCGGTTTCGTAGGACATAGACAAGCTCTCAGCCATCAGCCGTCAGCCATCAGTTTCAGGGTATCGGCCCGTCCTATTCCAGAGACGCGCAATGAAACGCCAAAGATTCACAGTAAGTGGGGAAAAGGAGGTCTCCGACTGGCCGAAAGCTGATAGCTGAAGGCTGATAGCTGAAGGCTGACGGCGGAATCTACGCGGCCGCCGCCATGAACTCCAGCGCCCGGGCAATGTACGGCTTCAACTCTTTGCGCGTCACGACCGCATCCAGCATCCCGTGTTCCAGCAAGAACTCCGACCGCTGGAATCCGGGCGGCAACTTCTGCCGGATGGTCTGTTCGATCACACGCGGCCCCGCGAAACCAATCAGCGCTCCCGGCTCCGCGATATTCAGATCGCCCAGCATGGCAAACGAAGCCGTCACGCCCCCCGTTGTGGGGTCGGTCAAAACCGAAATGTAAGGAACGCGCGCCGCATCCAGCCGGGCCAGCGCGGCCGAAATCTTCGCCAGCTGCATCAGGCTGATCACGCCTTCCATCATGCGCGCCCCGCCCGAGGCCGAAACAATAATGATCGGTGTCTGCGTGTCGGTGGCTCTCTCAATCGCGCGCGTAATCGCCTCGCCCACCACCGCTCCCATGCTGCCGCCGATAAACGAGTACTCCATCGAACTCACAATCACCGGCCGCCCATTGAGCTTGCCGTGCGCGTTGATGACTGCGTCTTTCAATCCAGTATCTTTCTTCGCCTGCTTCAGCCGCGAGGAGTACGCCTTCAGATCCACAAACTTCAGCGGGTCGGTCGAAACCAGATTGCTGTCGAAAACGTCATACTGATTGTCGTCTAAAAGTTGTGCCAACCGCGTGCGCGCGTCGATGCGGAAGTGCTTGTCGCACTTCGGGCAGACATTCAGATTATCTTCCAGGTCCTTTTTCCAGATGATCTGGCGGCAGCCGTCGCACTTCACCCACAGCCCCTCCGTGCGAACCTTCCTCTCGCCCGAAGTATCCAACTCACCGGATTGTCGTTTGAACCAAGTCATAAAGGCAGTTGCTAGTTGCTCGTTTCTGCTTTCTAGTTGTCTTCCGTACGCTACGCAGCACTTCAAACTAGCAACGAGAAACCAGCAACCAGAAACTAGTACTCAATTCCTCTCTGCGCCATCACGCCCTTCTCATACGCGTGCTTCACCTGGCGCATTTCCGTCACCGTATCGGCAAGCTCGACAATTGTCGGATGCGCATTCCTCCCGGTCAAGATGACATGCACCATCTCCGGCTTCTGCTTTAGCGACTCTGCCACCTTGCCCGCGTCCAGCATACCGTAGCTGATGGCGTAATTGATCTCGTCCAGCACCACCAGATCCCATTCCCCGGACTGGATTGCCTTCTCCGCCTCCGCCCAAGCCTCTTCAACCATCCGAACGTCCTCAGGATCGGGCTTCTCGGCTCCCACTTTCACAAACCCCCGGCCCATCTGCTTCATCACGAACTTATCGCCGAACGCCTGTACGGCATCGAGTTCGCCATAGTGCCACGAACCCTTCAGAAACTGCAGCATCAGAACCCGCATCCCCTGCCCAACTGCCCGCAGCGCCGTCCCCATTGCCGCGGTGGTCTTCCCCTTACCCGGACCGGTATTCACGATGATGAGACCACGGCGCAGATCCGACATAGAAGGCGAATGCTTGATTCTACGCTACCCAAGCCCAGTGTGGCGCGGACACTCCTGTCCGCGAAAAGCGTGTGCCCAGCGGAAGGGTCGCCTTCGAGTAGAACTGGTCTCATCGATGGGTGTGGAAGGGAGCAGCTTTCATCCGGACCGCCGAACACGAGGGCTTTACGAACTGCGGAGGAATTGCAAATGAAGAAAGGCGGACGGCTTTGGCGACCGTCCGCCTCGAGTCAAACGGGGGAGCTTGTTTACGGCATTTCGACAACCCGCGACAACCTTGGCGGCCCGTCGCTGGTCGCCGCGCCCGGATCGTCCGCGCTCAGCAACCGTGCCGCCATCCGCAAGATTTCCATCTCTTTCCGGATCTTGAGTATTTCCTGCTCTTTCGCCCGTATCACGTCGTATGGGTTTTTCATTGGGGGAGGGCCTCGTGCAGCTCTTCAGGACTTTGTTCCGCCTGTGAACCACACAATAGTCCACTTCCCGAGCCTTGAGAACCTGTCGGAGGTGCATCCCGTCCGGAAATCGAACCGCCAGCAGACCCGGCAACCGGCCGATGCCTGTTTACTCCTGAGTTAATGTCCCAGATGATAGGGATGGTTCTTCAGAATGGTGAGAGCGCGGTAAAGCTGCTCTACCAGGACCACGCGCGCCAGTTCATGCGGCAGCGTCATTTTGCCCAGAGACAAAACAAAACCAGCCTGCTGCCGCGCCTCGTCGCCAAAGCCATCGGCCCCGCCGATCGCGAACAAAACAGGCAGCGCACTCACCTGCTCGCGCGCCAGAAAACCGGCTAGTTCCTCCGACGACAGCTGCTTCCCGCGTGTATCGAGCAGGACCAGTTTGTGCCGGTCCCTCTGTCGTTCCCCCCGCGCCAGCGACAGAACCGCAGCCTCGTCCTTCAGCGCCAGGCCCACAACCTCCGCATAGCGCGAGATCCGCTTCAGGTAGTCGTCGGTCAGAGTCTGGATCGCCGGCTCTTTCGTCTTCCCGATCCAAGCCACTTTGATCTTCATGGGTGCTTGCCGTTAACGGCGGGTGCGCCGCTCATCGCGCACTTTGCGATGAGTGGGATTCCACTGGGTCGCACGCGCTCCTGGAGAAGCCACTGAAGTTCCAACACTCAAACCTCACGCTTTCCCTGACGCAAACACAACCTCCGCCCCAAACCGCACCTCATCCCCCACCCGATACCGCTCGATCGCGGCCTTCGCCTCGGCCCGAATCGCCGGCCACGCGTCGGCCGGCACCCGCTCCAGCATTGGCCGAAACGGCGCGGACACTGCGCAGGCATACTCAAAGACTTCTTCCGCTTCTCCCGGCCAGGTCCAGGGCAATTTGCGAACCGACTCTTCTACCTCCTGAAACCGCGCCGCCCGCAACACCTCCGCCAGCGACCCCGCCTTCGAAAACCGAAACAGGTCAGCCCCGCCCGGCTCCAACATCGTTCCGCCGGCGTGCCGGTGCACAATCTCCATCGTGGTCTGCCAATACGGCTGCTCGATCGGGCCCCACGCCGCAAAGCAGGCGCGAGCGCCCGCCTGCAACACGCGCCGCAGTTCCATCATTGCACGCTCGACATCCGCGAAGAACATCACCCCAAAGCGGCAGGTGGCCAGGTCAAAGCTCTGGTCGGCAAACGGCAGCTTGTGGGCATCCGCCTGCTGCGTCGAGAAGTTCGCAAGCCCCTTGCCTTTGGCGCGCTGTCCAGCCAGGTCGAGCAAGTCGGAACTCAGGTCCGTGGCCGTCACATGGCCGTCCGACCCCACCCGCTGCGCCAGACTGATCCCCGGCTCCCCTGTACCGCACGCCAGGTCGAGCACCTGCATGCCAGGGCGCGGCAGCGCATATTCCACCAGCGCCGCGGTAACCGCGCTCCCCAGGACCGCCGACTTCGCTCTCCACTTCTCCGCCGCGATCAGCCGATACGACGAACTCCACGGAGCTGCATGTGATGCCGCCATCTCAGGCCTTCTTCTTTCGTACGCGCTTTGGCGCCGCGCCGCTCGCTGCCCGCCGACGCTTGGGAGCCGCCATCAATTCCGCTGGCTCCAGCCGCGTTGCTGACTTCCACAAACGCTCCAGGTCGTAGTACCGCCGGGCATTTTCCGAAAAAATGTGGACGACAAAATCCACGTAGTCCAGCAGCACCCACTCCGCCTGCTTGTAGCCCTCGGTGTGCGTCGGACGCAGGCCCAGCGCCTCCAGTCGATCATCCACCGCGTCCGCAATCGCCTGGATCTGCCGCGGATTGGTCCCACTGCACATCACAAAATAATCGGTGAACGCCCCCGAATCTTTTTCCAGCTCAAGAACCGTGACTTGTTCGGCTTTTTTATCCTGGCAGGCGAGGATGGCTTCGTTGACCTGACGTTTGAGGTCGTTCGTCTTCTTCATAGAGGGCGTATCGATTGTAACGCGCAAGCGGCGCGGTAGGGCGAAGCGCGAGCAGCGCCGCGGAGGGCAGGATCGGTCGCCGATAGGATGATTACAGCGAGACGCCCGCCGATCGCTTGTAGAACGGCGATGTTACGCCAGCGACCTCCCCTCCCCTAAGAGTTGAATTGACCGACGCGCTGCGTCCGTTTAGCATGGCGCAGTCCAGTCAGCCTGTCTACGAGGCGTTCATGACCAGTCGGAGTATTCTCCTTCCATGTTTGCTGTTCCTGTTCCTTTCTGCGAACCTGTTCGCCCAAAGCCAGCAAAAGCGAGGACCGTCCACTCCAGAGGAGCGGACGAAGGCCGTACAGATCGCTCGTGGCCTCGAATCCGATCCATTGCAGCCCGGCAACAAGGACATGCGCACGTGGTTTACGCTCTGGCTGATCGAGGTACCAGATATCACCGTTCAGGTCTGCGGTGAAGAACTCGGACCGGTCTTCCACGAGTCGAACCGTGACAAGAATTTTGTGAGCGAAATTTTTGGCCAAAGCATGTTTTCCGCCGCCAGTTTTGTTATTGAGCATCCGGACCAAGCCAAGAACGCGATTGCTGTGTACACCGCTGGACTCGAAGGGTCGCTCAAGGCTTACCAATCAATACTCAAGACACATCCAGAGGCAAAGTGGCCGTTCCTTGATGACTTGATCCTGAAGCAGCAGAAGGGCGAATTAGCAAAGCACGTTGAGAAAGCGACAGCCAAATGCAGGAAGCACGGCTAGAAGCTCAGGCAGGGGATGCGAGCCGATTTTCACTCGCCCTTCGCGCCGCGTGGTGACCGCCAGCTCTCACGCGCCCTTCCGGTACAGCCCCATCTTCCGCACATACTCCGCCACCCGAGGATCCAGCCATCGCCCCAGCGGCTTGCCCTGCGCCGCCGCGGCCCGAATCGTCGTGGCGGAAACATTCTGCTGCACCCCATCCAGCAGGTGCAGAGTCACGCCCGGCAGCACCAGGTCTCCCGTCGCCGCCTGCTTCTGAAACGGCTTCGTCACCGCCGCCGGAGGACGTACCGCCTCCGGCAGCGACTCGGCAACGTCTCGCAATGAGAATCCTGGACGGCTGGCCACGATGAACTCGCACTCCGCCAAGAGCGCCTGAGCCTCGTGCCACTTCGCAATGTCCTTGAAAGCGTCGATTCCGGTCAGAAAGAACAGCCGGTCCGCCTTCTTCAGCGTCCGCTTCACTCGCCGGACCGTATCAATCGAGTAGTTGGCCGCCTGCGCTACTCCTCCACCCGAACCCGACTCCAGCAGCGACGGCACACATCGCTTGTCATCCTGCGTTGCCAGCACCACCATCGCATACCGATGAACAAACGCAGTGACTGGCTGTTTCTGTTTGTGCGGAGGTACGTTCGCGGGCACAAACAGCACCTGCCGAAGTGAGAAGCGGTCTGCCGCCGCCTGGGCCAGCGCCAAATGCCCGCGGTGGATTGGATCGAAGCTTCCGCCGAAAACCCCGATGTTCATCCGTCCCCTTTCTACTATGCGCGGTTAGTTTCGTGTTTCTCACCGCGTGTTGCAAGTCTTTGTTCCTTGTAAACACAATTTTGCACCATCGATTCTTGAGTTACTGGCAATTCGGCGTAAGGTAGCTATGCCCACTCGTCGCTCCAAACCCGGCTCCCACACTGGCCTTTGGGACACTGTGCCTTCGCCGGGACCGTGTGAACAGGCGTAACTCGCTTGCGCATCTCTCTGCGCATAGCATGAATTTATGCGAATGAAACTCCCTCTCATCCGCACGCTCGCAGTGGCTCCGGCCCGCGCTCCCATTTTGCGCTACGGTGTCGCCCTGCTCAGCGCGGTTCTCGCTCTCATCCCGACCCTGCTCCTCACCGATATCGCCGAAAGCCGCCTCGTCGTTTTCGCGGTTGCCGTCATGGTCAGCGCCTGGTACGGCGGTTGGAAGCCCGGACTCGCCGCCACCTCCTTCGCCCTCACCGTCAGCGCCTACTATTCGCTGCTGGGAGAGAACACCCCGGCCGAATACCGCAAGGCGGTTGCCCACCTGATCCTCTTTTTCGCCGTCGCCCTGCTGATCTGCTGGTTCAACGCCGCCCTCCGCGCGACTCAGGAAAGCCTGCGCCGATCCGAGGGCAACTTCCGTTCACTCGTCACGAACGCCCCGTACGGAATCTGCCGTTGCAACTCGCTCGGAATCGTCCTCGACGCCAACCCTGCCCTGGTCGCCATGTTTGGCTACTCCAGCGCTACCGAACTCACCGGCCGTCACCTGGGCAGCCTCTACGCCGATGCCCAGCAGTGGTTCCAGACCGCCGACTATTTTCACGCCGGAAAGGAATTCAACAGCCTGACCACCGAATGCGTTCGCAAAGACGGCACCTCCATCGTGGCCCGCATCTCCGGCCGCGCCATCCCCAATGGAAAGACCGGCAGCACCTTTGAGATCTTCATGGAAGACCTCACCGAAACTCGCACGCTCGAGCAGCAGCTCCGGCAGGCTCAGAAAATGGAAGCCATCGGACGCCTCGCCGGCGGCATTGCCCACGACTTCAATAACCTCCTGATGGTCATTTCCGGATACTGCGAGTTCCTGCTCGAGCGCGCCGGTTCCGACCCTCGCCTCCGCGGCCCCGCCCAGGAAATTGCCAACGCCACCCAGCGCGCCACCGCGCTCACCCGCCAACTGCTCGCCTTCAGCCGCAAGCAGATGCTGGCGCCCAAGGTCCTCGATCTCAATGAGGTTGTCACCGAAAACCTCAAGATGCTCACGCGCATGATCGGCGAAGACATCGACCTGGTCATGGTCCCCAGTCCTGCCATCGGGGCCATCCGCGCTGATCCCGGCCAGGTCGATCAGGTCATCATGAATCTGGCCGTCAACGCCCGCGATGCCATGCCCGACGGCGGCAAACTCACCATTGAGACCGCCAACGTCTCGCTCGACGAGAACTTCGCCCGCACCCACGCACCCCTCCAACCCGGCGATTACGTCATGCTCGCCATCAGCGACACCGGGGTCGGGATGGACGGCGAAACTCAGTCCCGCATCTTTGAACCTTTCTTCACCACCAAGGGCGCCAAGGGCACCGGCCTCGGCCTCTCCACTGTCTACGGCATCGTGAAACAAAGTGGCGGATTCATCTTCGTCTACAGCCAGCCCCACCGCGGCACCGCCTTCCGCGCCTATTTTCCCCGCGTCGACGTCCGGGAGGAGCCCGCCATCATCCAAGACGCCCTCGGCCTGCCTCGCCCCGAGCGCGGGCAGGAAACCATTCTCCTGGTCGAAGACGAGGTCAACCTCCGCCGCCTCACCCGGCAATACCTGGAGACGCAGGGCTACAAGATCCTCGAAGCCGAAGATGGTGCCGCCGCCCTGCAAATTGCAGCCGGGCATAAAGGCACCATCGACCTCGTACTGACCGATGTCATTATGCCCGGAATGAACGGCCGCGAACTGGCCCGCCACATTTCCGCCCAACGCCCAGACGTCCGCGTGCTCTTTATGTCGGGCTACACCGAGGATGCCATTGGTCACAACGGCCTGCTCGACGCCGGCATCAACCTGCTTCAGAAACCCTTCAGCCTTCCCGCCCTCAAAGACAAGGTCCGGGAAGTATTGGACTCCGAGCCAATTCCCGAGGAGGCCACTATGCCTTCTAGCGTCGGTACCGATTCCACCGCTCTGGCAGCAAGAAAGATTCCCCCGTTTCGCGCTCGCCGCTTCAACCTTCATCTCCCCTTGCGCTATCGCTTGCTCGGAGAAACGAATTGGCGGCCCGGCACCACCGAAAATATCAGCCGTTCCGGACTCCTGTTCCAGGCGCAGGAGATGCTCGAACCCAGCGCACAGCTTGAAATTAACCTCGTGCTGCCCTCCGAAATCGCCGGCCTCGCCGCCACCGAGGTCGTCTGCCGCGGAGAAGTCGTCCGCTCCATCGGACCCCAAGGCCCGGAACTGTCTCCGGCGCTGGCCGCCAAGATTCTCCAATACCACTTCCAGCACGGCTCTCACGTCCCCGAAGCGTGAGACCCTAACACCGTCAGATTCCAATTCCATGGAGAGACGGGTGTCCACTCCGGGTTCCCCACTCATCGCGCACACTGCGATGAGTGGGATTCCATTGAGGCGACTGATGGATTCCCGAGCATTGCCCGTCCTGATGTCCTCGTTACCTTCGATACCCCAGCCCATTTGGACAACCTCGCCCAAGACTGCTACAGTGCCGCCAGTATGTCCCTGGTAGTCAAACTCGAAGACGATCTCGGCGAACGCAGCGAATGGGTCATGCTACACGCCGTGATCCCCACCAACAGCGACGGATCTTTTCCCTTGCTCAGTGGCATCGACCCCTTCGGCAAAACCGTCTTCAACCACCTGCAAATGCAAGAATTTCTGCGGGAATGGGAAAAGGTGAAAGATCGGGTCCGCGACGAATCCCAGATGGAAGCCTGGGAAAAAGTGAAGCACATGGCCGAAACCTGCCGCCACGACCGCGACCTGTATCTGCGCTTCGTAGGAAACTAGCGATATGACTCTGTCATCCCGAGCGTAGCGGGAAGTTCACGAAGTGAAGTTCCCGCGGAGTCGAGGGACCCTGCGTTCTTCTACTTCTCCGGCAAGTTTGCCGTCAAAAACCGCACCACATTCTCCCCCATGATCATCCGGATCTCTTCCTCCGAATACCCTGCCGCCAGCATCGCATCCGTAATCTGCACCAATCCCGTCGTGTCAAACGGCGTGGTCACCGCTCCATCGAAGTCTGACCCCAGCGCCACATGCTCCGCCCCCACCATCTGCGACACATAGCGCATGGCCTTCACAATGGCGCGGGCATCGGTCCCGCAATTTGCCGTATCCCAATACCCAATCCCGATCAGCCCGCCCTTCGCCGCAATCGCCCGGATCTGATCGTCGCTCAGATTGCGGTTGTTGGCGCACGTCCCTTTCGCCCCCGTGTGCGAAACGACCAGGGGCCGCGTAGCCATCGCCAGCACATCGTCAATCGTTTTCGCCGAAGCGTGCGCGAGGTCGACAATCATGTGCCGGGCTTCCATCTGCCGTACCCACTCCCGGCCCTTCTCCGTCAGCCCGGTCTTGTGAACTCCCGCCGCCGACCCCCCAATGTCATTGTCGAAAAAATGGCTGGGCGAGATCATCCGATACCCCGCCCGGTACAGCACATCCAGATTCTCCAGCTTCCCATCGAGCGCATGCGCTCCCTCAATCGAAAGCAGCCCGGCTGTCAGATTGTGATTCGACCGCCTCCGTTCCAGGTAGCTCGTCAGATCCGTCGAATTCTCAATCACCACAAACCCGCCGCGTGATCCACTTGCCATCGCATGCAGGCGCCACGCCTGATATAGCGCCCGCTCCGTCAGGCTGTTCCAGGTCCGAAGCGGCCAGCGCCCCACAATCGCCAGCAAGTAAATGTCGTCGTTCTTGTCTTCATTGCTCTCGATGTTCAATCCATGTGGACTCTTGGTCGGCAAAGAAAACACCTGTAGCGTGACGTTCCCCTCCGCCAGCCGGGGAATATCTACATGCCCGTAGCCGCTGCGCTGCAAAAGATCCCGCCCCCACAGCAACGAGTCGGCATGCAGATCGGCAATCGTGAGGTCCCGGTGCAGACGCACCGCCCGCTCCGACGCCGTGTACGGCGGCTTCTTCAACACCTTGTTCTGATCCTCATCCACCAAGCGCGGTACCGTCAGCAACACCGCAATCACCAGGCACAAGATCAGCAGCGCAATGTGAACAATCCGCCTACTCACAATTCCTCCGCGATGTGTATCTCAACGAAGAGAACGATCAGGCATCGGGCTCGCCCTCCGCACAACTCTGTCATCCCGAGCGGAGCGGGAGCTTCACGAAGTGAAGTTCCCGCGGAGTCGAGGGACCTTGTGTTCTCTATACCAGCGAGGACGATCTCAAGAAACCAAACCCCTTACTTCGACAACACGCCCAACGCCTCGCGAAACAAAATCTCAAAACTCGGAGCGGGTGCCCCACTCATCGCGTTCTTTGCGATGAGTGGGATGCTGTGCAACGCTTTCTCCGCCGCCGCTCGCTGATACCCGAGATTCACCAACGCTGAAATCACATCTTCTTCCACAGGACTGGCCTGCGCCGCGCTCACCTCGGCCGCTCCCGCCGGCGCGGGCAATTTATCCCGCAGCTCGAGCACCATTCGCTCTGCCGTTTTCTTCCCAATCCCCGGAATCCGCGTGAGCCGCGCCACATCCCCACCGCGAATCGCGCCCACCATCTCGTCCGCCGCCATCCCGCTCAGGATCGTGATCGCCAGCTTGGGCCCGATGCCGCTCACCGTCAGCAGCTTTTCGAAAAGTTTCTTTTCCGCCAGACGCAAGAATCCATACAGACTCAGCGCATCCTCCCGCACATGAGTGTGGATGTGCAGCGCCACCTCCGTGCCCGCTCCCGGCAACTCCGAGAACGTGGGCACGCTGATCACGACGTCGTACCCGACGCCGTGCGTCTCCACAATCGCCTGGTTCGGATGTTTCGCCAGCAGAGTGCCACGCAGATGCGCAATCATCGGCGCTATTGTACGGCACAACTCACGTGGGGACGGCCGCCCTCGGCTGTCCAGCCGGGCGAAGCCCGGCAGCTTGCATCCGCCCCGAACCCGTCCGCCCCGAATATCTCCCCGTTTTCCTCTCCTTTCCACAAAAACCTTCGCCCCTCCACAGCTTCTTCACAAATACGCCGCACTTTCCCGTTGCGTGAATCGCCCCGTTCCCGCACAGTGCTAGTCAGTCAAAAGCGTGTGATGTTCTGACACCTTGTCGGTTTGGTTCAGCGTTGCTGGTGGTTCGCTCGAGGGTGAATCACCGGGGGAAATCCGGTTCATGTCCAGTGAACTGGAGCCCGGGCGTTGCGGCCTCCTCAGAAATCCTCCTTCCAAGGCAGGATGGAAGCGCTGAACCAGCAGCCTGTGTGCGCAAGCCTCAGGTGAGTATCGCGGTGCTTGTACTCTTAGGAGTGCAGGGGGCGCGATCATCGATCGCCTTCGGGCGGGAGACGACGAGCCAGAAGATCCACGAAAACAATGCGGCTCGGGTGGCTGGCCCAAGCCGCATTTGTTTTTGTTGTTGTGTGGCGCGGACATTCCTGTCCGCGAACCGCCGACTACCGAATTAAATCCACGCGGCCTAGTGGCCGCCTAAAGGCGGCTTTCGAGGTTGTGCCCGCAACCGCCACGCGGCGGACGTGGCAAGCCGCGTCTCTACGGGTCGAGACCCGGGGGGCAGACAGGAATGTCCGCCCACACAACCTTCTCGGAATCCGCTTTAGTTTGCCCCGCCCGCGATCGACGGCACCAGCAGCACTTCGTCGCCATCCTGAAACGCATACGAAGCGCCTCCGAGGAAGCGAATATCTTCTTCGTTCACGTAGATATTCAGGAAACGCCGCGCCTCTCCCGCTTCGTCGTGCAAGTGCGGTTTCAGGTCCGGGAACTGCTGGTCGAGCGCCGCGAACAGGTCGTTGAGATTCGACGCAGTGCAATCAATCGTAGGTGTGCCGGCGGTGAGCCGCCGGAACGGTGTAGGAATCTGTACCGTGATACTCATCGATGATTATGCCTCCGCGGCGAACACAGTAGACTTGCTCGCCAAAGGTAGCGCCGGCGTCTCGCCGGCAAAGATTTCAGACTTGCTCAACTTGCGTGCGAGGTACGCCTCAAACTCCACTAGCTTCGGAGCGATCGGCGTCTCCGCCTGGTACGCATCCGCCAGCACGTCGGTGGTCTTCAGCCCGTTGCCCGTGATGCAGAGCACGGTTGTCTCATCGGGAAGGATTCGATCCTGATGAATCAGCTTGCGTGCCACGCCCAGCGTCACTCCGCCGGCAGTTTCGGTGAAGATGCCTTCGCTCTCGGCCAGCAGTTGGATCGACTCGACGACTTCGGTATCCGAAACGTCTTCCGACCATCCGCCGCTCTTGGTGATTGCCTTAATCGCGTACGGCCCATCGGCGGGATTGCCGATCGCCAGCGAGCGCGCAATCGTCTTCGGGCGCTGCGGCTCGATCTCGGTGCTGTACTGCTTGACCGCCGTAGAAATCGGAGAGCAGCCCGAAGCCTGCGCGCCAAAGAACTTCACGGGCTTGGGATCGACCAGGCCCAGCAGCACGAGTTCATCGAACGCCTTCTTGATCTTCGTGATCAGCGATCCACCGGCCATCGGCACGACGACGTTATCGGGCAACCGCCATCCTAGTTGCTCGGCGATTTCGTACCCGACCGTCTTCGAGCCTTCGGAGTAATACGGACGCAGATTCACGTTCACGAATCCCCAGCGATGCTCGTCGGCGATCTGCGAGCACAGCCGATTCACGTGATCGTAGCTGCCGTTGATGCGCACCAGCTCCGCGCCAAACACTTGTGTGCCGAGAATTTTGGCGGGCTCGAGATCGGAAGGAATGAAGATCCACGCCTTGAAGCCTTCGCGCGCCGCCTGTGCTGCGACCGAATTGGCGAGGTTGCCCGTCGAAGAGCAAGCGACGGTGTCGAATCCGAAGCTGCGAGCGTTCGCGAGCGCGACCGCCACCACGCGATCCTTAAAGCTCAGCGTGGGCAGGCAAACTGCGTCATTCTTAATGCAGAGGCGTCGCGAGCCAATCTTCTCACCCAGGCGCGGCGCGCTGACCAGCGGGGTATATCCAACCGGGAGGGAGGGCTGATACCCCGCAGGCAGCGGCAGCAGTTCGCGGTAGCGCCAGATGTTGGGCGCGCGCGACGCGAACAGCTCGTGCGAAACAGTTTTGCGGATGGAATCGTAGTCGTACGTAATTTCGAGGGGGGAGAAGCAGTCTTCGCAGTAATTGCGCGGCTGGCTGGCCCAGGTCTTACCGCATTCGCGACATCGGAGTTCGTACGTGCTCATCCTGCAACTTCCTTCTGTGACTGCGGGACGAGCCGGGAATAAATCCCCAGATACGACAAAACCCCTTTTCCGGATAGGAAAAGAGGCTCGGGAGCTGCGAACAATTCGCGTCCCCGAATCTCATGGTCCCCGTTGCCGGGCGAGAGTTGGCACCTGTCAAGCGGGATAGATGATCCCGATCCGGTTGCCGTGGCGTCCTAGGGCTCGTCCCTCAGCCACTCTGCATGAAATTCCGGTTTGCTCAAAAAGAGCAAACTTGGAGATAGATAGTACAGGCGACCGGGGCGGGCTGTCAAGCGGGATTTCCAAAATCGGAATCGCGCCTTCGACCAACCCATTCAGTGCTTTACCGACTATTTCAAGCGAACCGTGTACGTCACGCGGAGTTCCTTTGTACGCGCTCTGATCATTGACTCAAGACACGCAAGGTATGCGGGGGATGACGCTGTGCCAAACTCGTACAGGGACCGCTCCGCCGAGCAGTTAGCGTCACGATACTGAATCCACAGTCGTTGAGCCACGGTCAGACGCTCGGCATCGCTCGGATCTAGTCTGTTCCGGATCTTCTGGTACAGAGAATTTAGTTCCGCATGGGATAAAACTCTCGCCTTTGACAGACAATCAACAAGGTCGCTTGTCACTACAACCTTTGTACAAGGTGAGTCTGGCTCGTTCATGTGCTGTGCGCTAGAAGGAGCAATGGCTAGCGGCCAAAGCGAGAGCAATACAACAAGGCGCACTTGCGGCATTAGTTTCTTCACGGGTCTCGCACTCTCTATCGGCTGTACTGATTCCGCTTCTTGTCCTCGTGCCGCTCGATGCCCAGCTTGATCAGCCGGTCAATCAACTCTGGATACGACACCCCCGATGCGGCCCACATCTTCGGATACATGCTGATCGCGGTGAAGCCAGGCATGGTATTGATCTCGTTAACGTAGATCTTGCGCGACTTGGGGTCCATCAGAAAATCGACACGCGCCAGCCCCTTGCAATCGACCGCTTGAAACGCCGCGATCGCGAGCTTCTGCACGGTTTTCATTTCCGCTTTCGTAATCTTCGCGGGGATCATTCCTTCGGAGCCTTGCACCAGATACTTCGCGTCGTAGTCGTAGAACTCCTTGCAGGGAATGATTTCTCCCGCAATCGACGCGATGGGATCGTCGTTGCCGAGCACGGAGCACTCGATCTCGCGCGCTTTATTTTTCTTTCCTCCGACGCCTTCTTCGATGACGATTTTGCGATCGAATTTCGCGGCTTCCTCGATCGCCGGGCCAAGTTCCTTCCGATCGTGCGCTTTCGAGATGCCGACCGACGAGCCGAGATTCGCCGGCTTCACGAACACCGGATACCTCAACTTGCTCTCCACCAGTTTCTGAACTTTCTTCGGCTCGCGCTCGAACTGGCCGCGCAGCACAGTCACGTGCTTGACGATCGGCAAGCCCGAGGCGAGGAACAGGGATTTCATCACGTCTTTGTCCATGCCCGCCGCCGAACCGAGCACGCCGGCTCCGACATACGCAATATCGGCAAGTTCAAGCAGACCCTGGATCGTGCCGTCTTCGCCGAAGGTTCCATGCAAGACGGGGAAAATCACGTCCACGTTGATGGCGCGGTCGGAGGCGCGGCGAAGCGCCGAAGCATCGGTCTGAAACGGCGCAAGTCCACTCTCGCGGTGCGCGGGCTCCGGGGGAACGACGACCGCTTCGCCGGAGGCCAGCACGGCAGCACCTGGCGTAGCATCCGGATCGCCCGCCCGCAGATGTTTTTCTTGTGTGGGGCGGACACTCTTGTCCGCCCGCTCATCGCCTTTCAGCAGGCGCTCGGCGTGCTCGGCCGTGAGCCAGTGGCCGTCTTTGGTGATGCCGACGGGAACAACTTCATATTTTGTTTTATCGATTGCGTTGAGAACTGAGGCTGCCGACAGCAGCGAGACTTCGTGCTCGCCGCTGCGTCCGCCAAACAGGATGCCGACACGGAGTTTTGCCATTTTGTTTAGTCTGGCTGGACGCGGGCGCGGAGTCAATCGCAGGGTTGGTACGACGTTCGCCGGGGCGGCCCTACGTCTTGGCGTGCTTTGTTCGTTCGGTCGTATTCTCACGAGATCGGATCGATTCGAACCGGTGGTTTTCCCGCTTTCCCGAAGGCATTTTGATTACAATGGCGGTTGTTGCGTGGAACAGCCCACAGTGACGCGACGTAGGAGCAGTCAAGGCCGGGTTTCAATCAAAACGGAAGACGTGGCAGATGTATTTGCGGAATTTGGCGGAGGCGGAATCACATGAAAAAAAATGGGTTGATGCCTTGGGTATCAGTTCTGTTGCTCGCATTTGCAGCTACCGCTTGGGGGCAGGCCACGCCCACCCAGCGCAAGAAACGTATCGCGATTATGGATTTTGACTATGCCACGGTGCACGCCGGCGTTTCGGCGATTTTTGGCCAGGACATCGATATCGGCAAGGGCGTCGCCGATCTGCTGGTGACGAACCTAGTGAAGGACGGCTCGTATTCCATCATCGAGCGTAAGGCCCTGGACAAGATTCTGGCCGAGCAGAACTTCTCGAATAGCGATCGGGCCAATCCTGCTTCAGCCGCGAAAATCGGTAAGTTGCTTGGGGTGGACGCGATTCTGGTCGGCAGCATCACCCAGTTTGGAAATGAGACGAAGAACCTGGGACTGGGCGGCGCCGGCGGGGGCTTGCTTGGCCATGGTCTGGGCGGATTCGGACACAAGAATTCCAAGGCGATTGTTGGCCTGAGTGCGCGCCTGGTGGATATCGACACGGGTGAAATCATGGCCGTTGCCGAGGGCAAAGGAGAGTCCTCGCGCAGCAGTACTTCCATGCTTGGCGGCGGAGGCAACTGGCACGGCTGGGGTGGCGGCCACGTGGATTTCGGCAGCAGCGACTTCCAGAGCACCATCATCGGCGAAGCTGTCAAGTTGGCAACCGACAAGCTGACCACGGATGTAGTCGCCGGGAAAGAGAAACTGCAGGTTCGAACGGTCGTCGTGCAAGGTCTGGTGGCGGCGGTGGATGGAGGCCTGGTGGTACTGAACGTGGGCGCAAAGGCCGGAGTGAAGGTGGGCGACGAACTGAGCGTCGAACGCGTGAGCAAGGAAATCAAAGACCCCGCGACGGGGCAAGTGCTGCGGCGGCTGAGCAGTTCGATCGGCGTCGTCAAAGTCAGCGACGTGGATGATGTGTCGTCCGTGTGCACGGTGGTTTCGGGAGCGGGATTCAAGGTTGGAGACGCGGTGAAGACGAAGACGCAGTAGATCGCGCCGGGTCGAAGATTGACGGCGGGGCCGATTTGGCTCCGCCGTTTGATTTTGGAGAGAGCGCTCGCAGGGGGAACTCCCTACCACAGAGGGGCATGGGGGAACACAGAGGAACCGGTTTCCCGTGTGCGACCCTGTGTCCTCTGTGGCTAGGTCTTTTACAGGATTTTCTTGCCGAAGGCGGAGAGGGCTAGTTCCACCGCGAGATCGGCGGTCTGGTTGCGTTCGTCGATGACGGGATTGACTTCGACGATTTCCAAACTGAGCATGCGGCCGTGGTCGGCAATGATTTCCATGGCGAGGTGCGCTTCGCGATAGGTGGCGCCGCCCCAGACTGGTGTTCCCACGCCGGGCGCGTCTTCGGGATCGATCCAATCCATGTCGAGTGAGACGTGGTAGCCGGCCGTGCCGCGTCCAGCCATGCGGAGCGCTTCTTCCATCACGGCGCGCATGCCGCGCTCGTCAATATCGCGCATGGTGAAGACTTCGACGCCTGCTCTGCGGATATTTTCTTTTTCGAAATTGTCGACGTCACGAATGCCGACCAACACGCAGTTTTCGGGCTGGACCTTGGGCGAGAAGTCGTAGATCTTGCCCAGTTCTACAGGAGGAAGGCCCATGAGCGAGGCAAGCGGCATGCCGTGTACGTTGCCACTCGGCGAGGAGTCGGGCGTGTTCATGTCGGTGTGCGCGTCGATCCAGAGCAGACCGATCTTCTGGTTCTGGCGGCGGTAGAACTCGGCAACTCCGGAAACTGTGCCGGCAGCGACCGAGTGATCTCCGCCGAGAACCAGAGGGACTTTGCCGGCTTCGAGAGTTTTAAGAACGAGGTCGGCGCTCTTGGTGCAGGTGGCGGTGATTTCCTTGAGGTACTTGGAGCTGGCATCGCCGACTTTTTTCTGTTCAGGAATGGCGACGGCAATGTTGCCGGCATCTTCGACAACGTGGCCGATGGCTTCAAGACGGGCCTCGAGTCCGGCAACACGGACGGCCGAAGGGCCCATGTCGACGCCGCGGCGGGACTGGCCAAGATCAAGGGGGACGCCGATCACGCGAATCTGGCGCGGGGTGATGGTTGAGAATGTACTTCGTTGAGCCATACGTTTCCTATTTAACCGCAGAGATCGCAGAGTTCGCAGAGGAAGTAAAGTCATTCACTATTCTGCGGATTCCGTGCTTCATGGTGCAGTGGAAGTTGAGGAGCAATCCTACTTGGCAGTTGGCTAGCTTCAGGTAGGAGAGCAATTGGGCTTCGTGCACTGAATTTAACTTCTCGACGGCTTTGATCTCAACGATCACGCAATCACCTGCTATTAAATCCACCCGGTAGCCACAATCCAGCTTTACGCCTTTGTACATGACCGGTAGCGGCCTCTGCTGCTCGACGCGCAGGCCGCGCTCACGAAGTTCGAAGACTAGGCACGCTTCGTAGGCCGACTCCAGCAGGCCCGGACCAAGCGCACGATGAACCTCCATTGCGGCACCAATGATCTGCTCAGTGATCGCGTTCAACTGATCTGCTCTACCCACCGCAGTACTCATGAAATTGCTTTCTCTGCGAACTCAGCGATCTCTGCGGTTCAATGCTACGGGTACAGACGATACAGCATGCGCGGGAAGGGGATGGTTTCCCGCACGTGCTCCAGGCCGCAGATCCAGGCTACAGCTCGTTCGATGCCCATGCCGAAGCCTCCGTGAGGGACGCTGCCGTACTTGCGCAGGTCAAGATACCACTTGAAGGCTTCTTCGGGGAGATTGTGCTCGTGGATGCGCTGGAGGAGCAGGTCGTACGAGGCCATGCGCTGCGATCCTCCGATGATTTCGCCGTAGCCTTCGGGGGCCAGGACATCGACGCAGAGCGCGAGTTCGGGGCGCTGCGGGTCGGGTTCCATGTAAAACGCTTTCACAGTCGCGGGATAACGGTGGACCATGACGGGTTTGTCGTACTGCGACGAGAGATAGGTTTCGTCGGGTGAGCCGAGGTCCCCGCCCCATTCAAACTTGTTTTCGAGCTTGCCTTGGGCATGGCCTTCCTGGAGGCTCTTGACGGCTTCGTCGTAAGTGATGCGCGGAAAAGGCGGCTCGATCTTTTCCAGTTTCGTGATGTCGCGGCCGATGGTTTGCAGGTCGGCGGGGCGGCGCTCGAGGCAGCGTTTCACCAGGAACGTTAGCAGGCCCTCGGCCAGTTCCATGAGGTCGTCGAGTGTGCCGTACGCGAGTTCGGGTTCGACCATCCAGAATTCGGTCAGGTGGCGGCGAGTTTTGGATTTCTCCGCGCGGAAGGTTGGTCCGAAGGAATAGACCTTGCCGAGCGCCATGGCCGTGGCTTCGACGTAGAGCTGGCCGGACTGCGTGAGGTAGGCCTGTTCTTCGAAGTAGTCGACGGGGAAAAGCGTGGTGGTGCCTTCGCAGGCCGCGGGCGTGATGATGGGCGGGTCGGTGAGCGTGAATCCGTTGCTGTCAAAGAAGTCACGGGCGGCGCGGATGATTTCGGCGCGCACGCGGAGAATGGCCGCCTGGCGCTGGGAGCGCAGCCAGAGGTGGCGATGCTCCATTAAGAAGTCGGTGCCATGTTCTTTGGGCGTGATCGGGTAGGGATCGGTCTCGGAGACGCGCTGCAGGACCTGGACATGCGAGACGTCGAGTTCGTAGCCGCCAGGGGCACGCTTGTCGGCGCGGACTTTGCCTTCGACGATGACGCTGGATTCCTGGGTGAGGCCCTTAATGGCGTCGAAGACTTCGGGCGGGACGGCATTTTTCGGGACTACGCCCTGGATGACGCCGCTTCCGTCGCGGAATTGGGGGAAGAGGAGTTTGCCGCTTTCGCGGAGGTTGTAAAGCCATCCGCGGATCGTGACGGACTGGCCTTCGTGTTTGCCGATTTCTGCAATCGTGCTGATGGGTGCGGACATAAGAGTCTTTTCACCGCCGAGACGCCGAGACAAGCTTATTCTTGCTTATCAGTTTCGTGGGTCAGAATGAAACTGGAACCTCAGTTTTCTCGCTACTAACCAACAGCAGGTCCTTCGTTTCGCTCAGGATGACAAGCGTTAACGGGTTCGGGGTAACAAGTCTAAAATTTTCATTTATCCGAAGTTCAACTCGGCGTCTCGGCGGTAGATCTACGAATCTTCCAGTTTGCGGAAGGTTGCGCTTACTTCTTCGCCGGGATTCTTCTTTTCTTCGCCGTCGATTTCCAGCAACAGGGGCGGCGTTAGTGGGGCGGTGCGCAGCAATTCCATGGTTTGCTTCCAGTCGATGGAGCCCTCGCCCGGCCAGAGGTGCGAATCTTTCTCTTTGTGATTGTCGTGCACGTGGGTCGAGCAGATGTGGTTCTTCAAAGTTTCGAACGCTTCGGGGATGCCGTTCATCATGTGCGCGTGGCCGCAATCGAAGCAGACACCGATGTCGTCGAAGTGCATGGTGCGGATGAATTCGACAAGACGCTCAGGCGTTGAGAGTTCGTTGGGGATGTTTTCAACCAGGATGCGGACGCCCAGCGGCTTGGCGAAGGCGCGCAAATGTTCGACGGAAGTCATGGCGGCTTCGAATTTTTTTTCGTCGAACGATTCGTTCGGGTTGCCGATGTGCTGCACGAGAAAGCGGTAGGGGATGTGCTCAGCGATTTCGAGGGCACGCTTGATTTCGTCCATGGCTTCGATTCGTCCGGCGCGGTCGGTGGAGGCGACATTGACGGGCGGAGCGCCGGTGCGTCCCCATTCGTAATCCGCGTACAGGGGGGCGTGGACGGAATTCAGCGGGATGCCAGTGGAGCGGAACCAGTCGGCGATTTCGCGGACGTGCTGCTTGCGGTTGGCGTAGTCGAAGTGCTGGCGAGCGGCAAAGATCTCGATCGCCTGGGTGCCGGCCTTCACCAGTTCGTCGAGCAGCCCGGGATGGAGCCGCTCTTTGACATAGACGTATGTGGATACCGCCCTCTGCATCAGTAGCCCACCGCCTTCCCGTTATTGCGTCCGTCGCTTGCGCCCAAGCGGTCGCCCGTCTTGGGATCGATCATGATGCACTCGCCGTCTCCCCAGTAGTGCCGGACATCCAGTTTGTGTCCCTTGGAACGCAGAAGGTTCATTGTATCGGGAGAAAGGCGCTCTTCGACACGAATCTGATCGGGGAGCCACTGATGATGAAACCGGGGCGCGTTGACGGCTTCCTGAAGATCGAGACCGAAATCCACCACTCCCATCAGGACGTTTGCGACCGTAGTGATGATGGTGGGGCCGCCGGGCGATCCGAGCACAAGAAAGAGTTTGCCGTCTTTGAGCACGATAGTGGGCGTCATAGCCGAGAGCGGTCGCTTGCCAGGGCCGATGGCGTTGGCGGGGCCCTGGATGAGGCCGTAGGCGTTGGGGACACCTTGCTTCGAGGCAAAGTCGTCCATCTCGTCGTTGAGCAGGAAGCCGAGGCCGTCGGCCGTGACGCGCGAGCCGAAAGAGTCGTTGAGCGTGGTGGTGACAGCGACAGCGTTGCCTTCGGGATCGACCACGGAATAGTGGGTGGTGTTTTCGGGCTCGTGGAGGGTGCGCGGGCTCAGCTGCGCGACGCGTTCGAGCTCGTTGAAAGGCGGACGTTTCAGGTCTTTGCTCACGCTGGCGTGGCTGGGATCGATGGAGTCGCGCCAAGCGGCAGCGTATTTCTTGTCGATGAGTTGCGGGACAGGGATCCTTGCGAAATCGGGGTCGCCCAGAAAGTCGGCGCGATCGTAGAACGCGCGACGAAAGGCTTCGGAGACCAAGTGGATCGCGGCGGCGGAGCGGTTGCCGAGTTTGGCGAGGTCGAAGCCCTCGAGGATGTTGAGGATTTCTACCAGAGCAATTCCGCCGGACGAAGGCGGTGGGGCGCTGATGATGTCATATCCACGATAGGAGCCGCGGATGGGCTCACGTTCCTTGACTTCGTAGTGGGCCAGGTCTTCGATGGTAACGAGGCCTCCACCTTTTTGGATGGCAGCGGCTAGTTCGCGAGCCAGGGCTCCGTGGTACAAGTCGTCGGGATTCTTGCCGATGCGCTCCAGCGTGCGGGCCAGTTCGGGCTGCTTCAGGATTTCGCCGGTTTGGTAGAAGTGGCCGTCGCGCTGGAAGATGCGTCTGGAGCCGGCGAACTTGCTGAGGTCTTCGTCTTTCAGGTCTTCGGCATCCTCATAGGCGAGCGAGAAGCCTTCGCGTGCGAGTTTGATGGCCGGCGCGATTACTTTTTCGAGCGAGAGCTTGCCGTATTTCCGTTCGGCGTAGACGAGACCAGCGACGGAGCCGGGGACGCCGATGGATTTGTATCCGATGACGCTCAGGTCTGGGATGACGTTGCCCTGGGCATCGAGATACATGTTCTCGGTCGCGGCGGCCGGGGCTTTTTCGCGGAAGTCGATGAAGTGGGTTTCGCCGGTTGCGGTGCGGAGAAGGAGGAAGCCGCCTCCGCCAATGTTTCCCGCTTGCGGGTGGACGACGGCCAGGGCGAAGCCGGTGGCCACGGCGGCGTCTACGGCATTGCCTCCGGATTGCATCATTTCTACGCCGACGCGGGAGGAGAGTTCGTGGACACTGGCCACGATAGCGTGCGGGGCGTGCGTGGGGCGGAGAGGAGCGGCCGCAAGAGTTGTGGCGAAGACGGCCGCCAGCGAGCAAAGGAAAAGTAACTTGAGTTGAATCCGCATGGGCTGGAATGAACCTACGAGGCTAGCCCAGTGTGTTGGAGGGAGTCAAACGGGAGAATTTTCACGAATACCCACGCCGCCCCTCACTTCTCGATCCTCTGCAAGCGGAACAGGAGCGTGCCCCAGCCCAGCTTAGCTCGCATTTGAATGGGGATGTGGGTGGCATCGTAGGAATACCAGACCCACACTTTGCCTTTGCTCTGGAGCGGGCCGTTGATGGCTTCGGCGGTGACCTGGACAGCCTGAAAGGTTCCCGCCGGCACTCTCACCTGCTCGCGCTTTTCGACCGTGGCTCGGACGATGGTGGTTTTTCCGTCGCTGATGGGGAATTCGTAGGTCGACCCGAGCTGCAGCGGCAGCGACTGCAGGTAGTAGAAGCCGGTGATGACGTCGGTCGCGCATCCGGTGAGATCGTTTTCAACCTGCTTGGTCTCGCCCGTTTTCAGATTCTTTTCGTCGAGCGTGCTCTTCTTGCGCGCGTAATCGAAGTGGATCGACGTCTCGCGTTTGTGCGAGCCTTCCTCGCTGTGCTTGAAGATGCTGAGCGAGCAGAACGAGCGGGGATCAAAGCGGGACTCAAAGCGGTCATGCACGGGGAAAATGACGTTCACCACGCCCTGCGATTCCGCCGTGGCCGTGACCTTGCGCTCACTGCCCGCCGTTTCCATCTTCACGATGCCAGTGCCGGCGGTGATCAGGTGCCACTCGGCGACGTAGACGTATCCGCGACCGTCGGGGAAGGGATAGTTGGGCGGAGGCGGAGCGATCTGCGCGTGCGCGGCGCCGATGGAGGCTGTCGGCGGAGGCTGCTGCGCGGACACGAGCAGGACGCCGAGGCATCCCAGCACGGTCGTCGCGGCGAAGTGGCTATGTTTCTTGAAAATTCGCTCCGTTATCGATCCAACTGGATTCGAGAAACCCCACGGCAGACTACCACACCAGCTTTATGACGAGGATACCCAATACGACGGCGCATCCGAGGATGGCCTGGTATTCGCGGTGTTTCCAGTAGCGCGCGGAGGAGTACGCGCTCTGCTGGGTTTTGTAGGGCGTGAGGCGCGGCAACATGCGGGGGACGTGGCGGGCGTAGTCGTCGTAGTCGGGGAAGGTGTGGCGCAGATAGCGTTCTTCGCCGGCGATGACGGGAATGTAGATTGCGGCGAACATGGCGAGCATCGCGGCGACGATCCACCAGCTGCGGGCGGCGACGGCGAATCCAGCGGCCAGGATCAGGGAGCCGAGGTAGAGAGGATTGCGCGTGTAGGCGTAGGGGCCGCTGGTCGTGAGTTCTTTGTCTTTTTGCACGTGGCCGGAAGCGAACCCACGCAGAAGCAAGCCGGGTACAAGCAGCAGGCCGCCCACCAGGAGCGAAGTTCGCGTCGGGCGCGCCAGCCAGACGTAGACGACTGCGAAAGCAAATCCCAGGGGGACACGCACGCGGCGGGCTACGCGCGACCAGGTTGAGGGTGCGGCTTGCGATTCGGGTTGTGCGACATCGTTCACGGTTGGTTTTGCAATAGCTGTCGTGCCGCGGCGGCGACTTCGCCCGGAGTGATTTCGAGCAACCCCGGTTCCGGCTCACGCAGGCGGGCGTGACTGGTGGCACTGCTGGCGCTGCGCAGCACGACCGAGCGCGTGCCGAACGGGCCGTTGCGCGCCGGATTCGTCGGGCCGAAAATTGCCACGACCGGGATTTTCAACGCGGCGGCCAAGTGCATCGGGCCGGTGTCGCCGCCGATGAACAGGCGCGCGCGGCGCGTGAGCGCAATCAGCTCGGCGACCGAGCACGAGATCCGCCGTGCAGTCCCTTCGCTTGCGGCCTCAACGGCGGCGGCAAGGTCTTCTTCTCCGGGGCCGTAGTTCACGAGCGACTGTATATCATTTTTCTCGAGCTCACGCGCAACCGCGCCGTAGCGTTCGGCGGGCCACTGCTTGGCGCCCCAGCCGGCTCCAGGATTCAGGATGGCAAAGTCGCGGATGTTTGCCGTGAGCCCTGCAACTTTGTGCTCAGCGTCGGGGTCTACCGGAAATTCCACTCGCGATTCGGGCGCGGGATGTTGCATTGCGTTTTGGGCGAGCGCGAGCCCTTGCTCGACGACATGAGTTCCGCTTGGGAGCACCTGGCGCGTGTACCACATGCTGGCGGCATTCTCGCGCGGCTGCGCACTGCCGTACACGGTGGGTGCGCCCGACCAGCGAGCGAGCAGGGCGGAACGAATGGCTCCCTGAAAATCGATGGCGGCGTCGTAGCGAACTCCGCGCAGTTCACTCAAGCCGACCGCCATCTGCTGCCAGGTGTTGAACGAGAACAAGGTGCGGCGCCACTCCGCGGTGTTGACGGAATGGACGCGATCGACCAGGGGCCGTTGCGGGGAACGCCGTCCTGAGCGCGGATAGCGCAGCGTGCAGAGCAGTTCTGCCCAACGTTCTTCGACCAGCCATCCGAGGGTGGCGTGCGGAAACGCCTCGCGCAACGCGGCAACCGCCGGCAGCGTGTGAATGATGTCACCCATGGCGCTCAGGCGCACGACGAGAAGGCTTTGGAAGCGCGGGGCGTCGAAGGACTGGGAGAGAGAGGTCATCCGCACGGCCTCACGGTTTTCGCGGCGCGCGCCGCGAGCGAATGATTTCGGTGGCCGAGTGGTTCTTGGGATCGCCGACGATGACGACACGACCTCCGCAAGCTTCCACCTCGTCGCGCTCGGGAACACTTTCCGCGGTGTAGTCGGTTCCCTTGGCGTGGAGGTCGGGACGGATTTCGCGGACGATGGCGCGAACATCTTTCTCCGGGAAGATTACGACCGCATCGACATCGGCAAGAGCGGCGAGGATTTCCGCACGTTCTTCGGCGGGCATGACGGGACGGCCTTCGCCTTTCAACGTGCGGACCGAAGCGTCGGAGTTTACCGCGACTACAACTTTGCCGCCGAGTTCCCGCGCCGCGCGGAGATAGCGCACATGGCCCACGTGCAGCACATCGAAGCAACCGTTGGTCAGCGTGACGCACGCGCCCGCGCGGCGCCATTCGGCCACACGTTCTCGAAGTTCGCCACGCGAGAGAATCTTCTTGTGGATTGGTGCGCTCAATGCGGTCGAGTAACCGGGGGCGCCTTTTCGAGCGCCTCCAGTAATTCCTGCTGGCTGACGGTGGCGGTTCCGCGCTTCATGACCACGATGCCACCCGCGTAGTTGGCAAGCTGGGCAGCCTCTTCGGTGGTTGCGCCCGCCGCGAGAGCTGCCGTGAAAGTGGCGATCACGGTATCACCGGCTCCGGTCACATCGGTGACTTCGTCGCTGCCAAAGATCGGCAGGTCGACGGGCTTATGACGGCGCGGGAAAGCGACCATGCCGTCCTTGCCTCGGGTAATCACGAGCGATTCCAGATTCATCTGGCCCAGGATCTGATCGCCCGCGGCTACCAGCCGCGACCAATCGTTGCCAATGCGGATGCCGAGGATCTCTTCAACCTCAGACTCATTCGGCGTCGCCGCAGTAACGCCTGCGAACTCGAGCATGCGATGGCGCGAATCGAGGGTCACCGGCACCTTGTCGATCCCGCGCTTCTCGCGAATCGCATTCAGCAGGCTGGGCGCGGCGGCGCCGTACCCGTAATCGGAAACAAGCAGCGCGTCGGAGGCGCGGAGATACTGCCGGGCGGCGAGAATGAGTTCGCGGCGCAGATGTGGACTCGGGCCGTCGGAAGGCTCACGATCCAGCCGCACGACTTGCTGACCGGCGGTGTGTGCGAATCCGGCGAGAATGCGCGTTTTGGTGACGGTCGAGTAGCTCTTGTCCTTGAGGACGCCGGTGACCGGGATGCGCTTGTGGCGGAAAGCACGCAGCAGCAATTTGCCGGGTTCGTCGTCTCCCACGACTCCAACCGGAAGGACGTTCACTCCAAGATCGGCGAGATTGTAGATGGCATTCGCCCCGCCGCCGGGCACCACTTTGCGGTCGCGGTGTTTCAGGATCAGCACCGGCGCCTCGCGCGAGACGCGGGAGATCTCGCCGAACACGAATTCGTCGGCGACCAGGTCTCCGAGGACGGTGACGGTGATCTTCGGAAACGCTTCGACGATTTTTCGCAAGCGGTCGTTTTCTCTAAGATGCTTTGTCATTTTGCCTTCGAGGAAGATTTTCTCACGAGCGGGGCTTGTGTTCCGTAATTCTCGCGAGCATGGTATCCACAACGTCAGCGGGCCGGTTGAGGGTGAGCTTGAGCACGGCGATGGCAAGGGGCTCCAGTTCATGCTGAAGAGCCCCGAGGTTGACAGTGTCTTTCTCGGTGGTAAGGAAACCACCGGCATGGAGTCTCGTACGCGCGGCAAACAGGCGTTGAACGTCGTTTCGGCTGTAGGCGTGGTGGTCCCCAAAGCTCAATTCTGCAGCGGTCGTGATTCCGGCAGCACGTACCTGGGCAAAGAACTGTTCGGGGCGCGCGATGCCGCAGAAGACCACAGGCGCGGGGGGCACGTCCGGGAGAACAAGTTCGCGCTCAATTCGCCAGATCGGCTTCTGCCGCAACGCGGGATGCTCGGGCGCGAGACCGGACGGCAGGACGACGGCGTCCGCTCGTTCGAGTGCAAAGAGCGGTTCGCGCAGGCGGCCCGAGGGCAACAGCCGGTCGTGGAAATCGTCGGGCGTCAACAGAACAATGTCAAAGTCGCGAGACAGCGAGCGATGCTGAAAGCCATCGTCGAGGATGTGCAGTTGCGGCTGGAATTTCTGCTCGGCGACGCGGCCCGCCTCATAACGGCGTTCTCCGACGATGACCGGGACGCCCAGCCGCCGCGCAATCAGCAGCGGTTCGTCTCCGAAGTCGGCGGCGCGGCCCTCCGGCTGCACGACCAGCACGCCGCGAGTTCTGCGGCGGTAGCCACGGGAAAGAACATCGAAGCGGATGCTGCGGGCTTTGAGTAGCTCACCCAGAGCGATGACGAACGGAGTTTTCCCCGCACCGCCCGCCGAGAGACCTCCCACGCTGATCACCGGCTGTTCGAGCCGGCGCGACTGCAGCACCCCGCGATCGAACAGCGAGTTGCGCAGTCCGCTCGCTGCGCCGTAGAGCCCTGTGAGCGGATTCATGCGGAGCCCCCGCCTGCGCGCGCAACAGTCATGAGCTGGGTCAGAGCGGCGACGGTCTTTTCCGTTGCGCCGCGCTGCGACTCAAGCGCCGCCAGGGCACTGCGGCCCAGTCTTTGGCGCTCCTCACGGTTGTCAATCAGTTCCATGAAGACCAGAGGCAATTCCGCCAGTCCGGCGACGCGTACCGCGTTGCGGCTCAGAAAGTAGTTAACGATGTCGCGGAAGTTTTCATAGTGGTTGCCAGTGACGATGGGAACGCCGTAGAGCGCGGGCTCAAGGATGTTGTGTCCGCCGCGCGGAACCAGGCTGCCGCCGACAAACGCAATCGTCGCCAGGGAATAGAGCGCCGCCAGTTCGCCAATGCTGTCGAGCAGGAATACAGCGCCGGCCAGAGGCTCTCCGCCCCACAGCGAGCGCCGCAGCAGGCGGAAGCCGAGTTTCTCCACCAGAGCCGCAACCTCGGGGAAACGCTCCGGATGCCGGGGCGCCAGGATCATCACGGCCTTCGGGTGAGTGGCCAGAATATTGTGGAAGGCCGAGAGCAACGAGCCTTCCTCTTCTTCGACCGTGCTGCCGCAAACCAGCACGGGCTCCAGTCCACTCTCGTTCAGGTTTGCGCGAAGACTGGCCACGATGGCGGGCGGTTTGGGTGGCGTCACGTCGAACTTCAGGTTGCCGGCGACGGCTATGCTTGATTCGGGCGCGCCGATTTCCATGAGCCGGCGGCGGTCTTCCTCCGTTTGGGCCAGAAAGAGATCAACATTCTCAAGCACCTTCGGAAGCCAGAAGTGGAGCCGCTTGTAGCCCGGAAGTGAACGGTCAGAAATGCGGCAATTGATCACTGCGATTCGGGCTCCACTGTTTTTCGCGAGCCGGAGAAAGTTCGGCCAGAATTCGGTTTCGGCGATCACCACCAGCTCCGGACGCACGGCTCCAAGGTAGGGGCGGATCGAGAAGCCGAAGTCCAACGGGAAGTAAAAGACGTTTTCCGCCCCAAATCGGCGGGCTGCCAGCTGCTGCCCGGTGCTGGTGGAGGTGGAAACTACGACCCGGTGAGATGGGAATCTTTGTCGCAGTTCCTCGACGACCGCGCTGGAGGCGACGACCTCGCCGACGGAGACGGCATGGATCCAGAGGGTAGGTTTTTCGCCGCCTGCCGTCAAGTGGAGTGGGACAGCACCCAGCCTCTGACGCAGCCCGGCGCGATATTTCCCATGGCGCATCATCTGCAGCAACCAATAGGGCAGCGTGATGAGCAGAAAAAGGGCGAGCAGCGTGCTGTAGAGCGCGTACATGGGAGGCGTCCTCATTCTAAATGCACCGGCCGCTGTTGTCGGACGGCACCGGTCGCATCGCGCGCATCCTATAATCCAGATATGCAAAAAGTATCCGATTGCTGGACGTCGTTGGTTCGCCACGTTTCGGCTGTGGCCACTTTGGTACTGCTGTTCTGCCTGGCTGCCCTGGCCGCAAGAGACTTCGTGATGCCGTCGGCCCACCCGGCCCGCACCTATCCGGCCCATGACGAGCACTCGCAGGAGAAAGTTACGGTCGCGGTTGATCCGTACGATATGGGCGACAAGGCTCAGATTTTCAGCACCGACTTTTCTCGCTACGGTTACCTGCCGGTGTTCTTCGTGGTGACGAACGACGGCGACCAGCCAGTTTCGCTGAGCGGCATGAAGGCGGAGTTGATTACCGTGCAACGCACCAAGCTTTATCCGGCGACGAACGACGACCTGATGCGGCGGATGTCGAATCCAAGGCCGAAGACCGGACCGTCGCCGCTGCCCATCCCGATTCCCGGGAGCAAAGTCAAAGGAGCAGTGAATCGCAAGACGCGCGAAGAGATCGAACAGGCGCAGTTTGGAGCTCGCGCAGTGGAACCGCATTCGACGGCGGCTGGATTTCTATTCTTTGACGTTGCGGACATTGCGTCCCCAGCACTGGCGGGGGCCAACTTTTACTTGACGGGTGTGCGCGATGCGGGCGGCCATGAGCTGATGTATTTTGAAATTCCGATGGAAAAGTATCTGAGCGCGCCACCAGTGAAGAAGCCGTGACGAGCGCCTCCGCTCGCCGTCTATAATTTCCTGATATGGCGACCACTCCAGCCGTTTCCGCGGATCTGCTGGCGAAATACGAACCGGTCATCGGGCTCGAAGTACACGTGCAGCTGCTGACCGCGTCCAAGATCTTCTGCTCCTGCTCGACTCGTTTTGGCGACCCTCCCAACACGAACGTTTGCCCGGTTTGCCTGGGGCTGCCGGGGGCGTTGCCGGTGCTGAACCGGAAGGTTGTCGAGTTCGGGGCGCTGGCGGCGATGGCCCTTCAGTGCCGCGTGAATGAGACGTCGATTTTTGCGCGGAAGAATTACTTCTACCCGGACCTGCCCAAGGGCTACCAGATTTCGCAATACGACAAGCCGCTCGCCGAGCATGGATTTATCGAAATCGATATTTATGGGAGCAAGAAGAGGATCGGCATTACCCGTCTTCATCTGGAAGAAGACGCGGGCAAGAGCCTGCATGAAGGCTTCCCCGATGCGAGCGAGAAAACGGCGATCGATCTGAACCGCACCGGCGTGCCGCTGGCGGAGATCGTGAGCGAGCCCGATATGCGGTCGCCCGAAGAAGCGTACGAGTACCTGACCCGGCTGAAGGAAATCATCCTCTACACGGGCGTGAGCGACTGCAACATGGAGGAAGGCTCGCTGCGCTGCGATGCGAACATCAGCGTGCGTCCGCGCGGGCAGAAAGAGTTCGGCACCAAGACCGAAGTCAAGAACGTCAATTCTTTCCGCTTCATCCGCGAGGCGCTGGAGTACGAAATCGAGCGGCACATCGGCGTGCTTGAGTCGGGTGGCAAGATCACGCAGGAAACCCGCCTCTACAACGCCAACGAAGGCAAGACTTACGGCATGCGCTCGAAGGAGCAGGCGCACGACTACCGCTATTTCCCGGAACCGGATCTGCTGCCTCTTGTGGTGGATGCGAAGTGGCAAGCTGAGATCCGTGCCACCCTGCCCGAGCTCCCCGAAGCGCGCCGCGAGCGCATGGTGAAGGAGTACGGCATCACCGTGGGCGACGCGGCCACGCTGACGCGGACGCGCGCCATGGCCGAGCAGTTTGAGTCGGCGGCACGGGCGGCAACAAATCCGAAACGCGTTGCCAATCTGGTGCAGAGTGAGATATTGGGCCGGCTCAAGGCCCAGGGGCTGGAGCTTGAACAGTCGCCGATTTCGATGGCGGGCGTCGCCGCCTCAGCCGATCTGGTCGAAACGGGCGCGATCTCGGGCAAGATGTTGAAGGATCTCTACGACCTGTGCTTCGAACGCAACAAGGATTTCGGCGCGGTGTACGAAGAGGAAGGGCGTCCGGAGCAATCGCGCGACACCTCGACGATCGAGAAGCTCGCCGACGAGTTGATCGCGGCGAATCCCAAGCAGGTGGAGCAGTATCGCGCCGGCAAAAAAACCATGCTTGGATTTTTCGTGGGGCAGGTGATGAAGGCTTCGAAAGGCCAGGCGAATCCGCAACTGGTGAATGAAGTTCTGACGAAGAAGCTGGAAAGCTAGCGAATTGGGGCGACGGGCGCCTCGCCCGTCCTGCGGGCGGATTGGCTGGGTAGGGGTGCTTCGACTGCGGTTGAGCTTCGCCGGTGCGAAGCTCAATCCTCGCTCAGCATGACAGTGAGATGGGGCGCCTCTGTTTCTACTTCGCTCCGGCGTTTTTCAACACTTCCTCAGCGTAGTAATTCGTGACCTTGGCGTCGTCGCGCAGAGTCTCGTAGAACGCGGTCTTCATGAGTTGCTCGCGGCGGTCGGCCAACTGTTGCCGGATGGCCTGCTTCACTCGCTCATCATTCAAATCCCGCTGGCCTGACGGTTCCTTTGCGATCAACTTCACGATCATGTAGCCATAGGGCTGATGATTCGCGGGATTCATCATGGTGATGACGGGCGTGTACTGTCCCGGCTTCAGCTTCATCACGGCCTCCCGCGATGCAGGATCGGCGTTCTTCAAGGCGGATTCAGGAGCCAGCCCCAGGTCACCGCCGTTGTTGCTGGTCTCCGGATCCTCGGAGTAATTCATAGCGAGCGTGGCAAAATCATCGCCGCTGTCGAGGCGGTTGGCAATCATCTGGATCTTCTTGCGTGCCTCGGCATCATTCTGGGCTTTGCTGTTTTGCAGGTTGTGCACCTGGACGTTTTGCAAACCCGTCACCACAATCTTGGCCAGGTGATATTGCGCCTCGATCAGGTTGAACTCCGATTTGTGCGCGTTGTAGTAGGTGACGACGTCCTGGTCGGTGATGTTGATGCGCGAGGCAATCTCTTTGTTGAGAACCTTGTCGCGGGTGAGCGAACGCCGCAAATCGCGCTTGAAGTCATCGAGGGAAATTTTCTTCTCTTCGAGGCGCTTGTTGAATTCCTCAGCGGTGTAGGGCGACTTGATTTCGTTCAGCTTGCGATCGACCTCTTCGTCGGTCGCGAGCAGGCCGAGTTTTTCGGCGCGGCGCATCAAAATTTCAGTCTCAATCAGCTCGTTCAGGATGCTCAAGCGCAAGCTGACCGCCTGCTCACCTACTGGCTGCTTGTCGGAGCCGGCCGTCTGGTTGGCGTAATACTTGTCCACTTCGCTGCGGAGGATTTTCCGCCCGTTGACCGAGGCCATGACGTCGCCGCCGCCACCGTCGCGGTTACACGCGGCGAGCAGGAGAACCGCACTCAGGATAACCACAGCGGACTGCCCACGCTGGACACGCTTTTTCAAGTTTTTCCCTCCGCTACGATTCACTTTGTGCCGTCAGAAAGAACGCGTTCGCTGATGGCTGACTACTTTGAAGGTTGGGCCGGCTGGGCGTTCGGTGCCCCAGCCGCGGACTTGTGTTCGGGAGGCTGGACCCCGGCATCCTTGAGTGCCCGGTCGAGGACGGCGCGCACGGTGTCGGGGGCCACCGCTCCATCTATTTTCTGGCCATTCACGAATAGCATGGGAGTCGCGCTCACTCCGAGATTATCCGCCTCCTGCATCGAGGCGCGCACTGCCTTTTCGTCCTGAGCCTTGAGGCATGCCTGCAACTTGGTAGTGTCGAGATTTCGTTTCTGCCCCTCGAGCATAGCAAGCTTATCGAGTGCAGCGTTTTCGCTGTCGCGTCCGCCACCGATCGAACGCTGATTCGCGTGCAGGTAGTCGGCATATTCCCAATAGGCGTCGCTGTTTTGGGCCGCCAGACAGTTGGCATCAACCGCGGCATGCACGGCCCAGGGATGGATCTCCTCCAGCGGAAAATCTTTGTAAATGAAAAGAACCCGGTCGCCGTATTCCTTGAAAATAGTTGGGAAGATTTGCTGGTGCATGCGCGAGCAGAACGGGCACTCGAAGTCGTCATAGTTGATGGCCACGACCTTGGCATCCTTGTTGCCGCGCGTCGGCCGGCCGGTCACGTCGATCTTCTTCATGATCTCGGCGTACGGGTCCTGGGTTAAGTCCATCTTGGCCATACGCAGCAGGGTCTTATGGTCTTTCGAGAGCAGAAAGTCGAGGTTCTGCGTTTTCCCCGAGTTGTCGAGCGTAACCGTCAGCGCGTCATAGTTGGGGAACTCGCTCGGTCGGGTGGGGCCGACGGTGACTTTCATTTCGGGTGGCAGAGAGTAGCGTGCGCGCACCTGCCGCTCGACCAACTGTGTGATGTCGGGCGGAGCGGACTGTGCCGAACAGCCGAGACAGATCAGCAGAAGAACCAGGAACGCGCGCCGGACAATCATCAGTTGAACCAACCTAAGCATGAGGAAACAGGTTGATTATCTCATGGCGGGACGGTTGGGGCGCCTAGCCCTTGCCCGGTGGACCTTGTTCGCGCAGCAGTTCTTCGGGCTTGAGGAGTTGATTCATGGATCCAGAGCGGAAGCCTTCGAGGTCGAGCGTGACAAACTTGAAGCCCAGGTTCTTGAAAATGGCGGTCAACTCCCGGGCCATGTCCGAGGTCAGCGCACGGGGAAGTTCTTCACGCGCAATCTCAATCCGCACGATTTCGCCGTGATGCCGGACGCGGAATTGCCGGAACCCAAGAGCGCGGAGCGCGTCTTCTCCCAGCTCGACGGCCTGGAGCGCTTTGGGTGTCACGGGCCGCCCATATTCAATCCGCGAAGAAAGGCAGGCGGAAGCGGGCTTGTCCCACACCCGCAATCCTGCCTGCCGGGCCAATTCGCGGATCTCGTTTTTGCCGAGCGCGGCGTCCAGCAAGGGAGTCAGCACCCGGTGCTGCCGCGCGGCCTGATGGCCGGGACGAAAGTCACCCTGATCGTCAGCATTGACTCCATAGGCAATCGCATCATAGGCATGGGCCGCGCAGTATTGTTCGAGGACGGTAAAAAGCTCGTCCTTGCAGTGGAAGCAGCGCAGCGCGTCGTTGCGGGAATAGTCCGGGTTCTCCAGTTCCCGCGTTTCAACCACGTCGACCGGGATTCCGCGCTCGCGGGCAAAGGTAAGAGCCTCTTCCAGGTGAGTTCGCGCCAGGCTTGCCGAGTCGGCAATCACCGCCTGCATCTGGTCCCCGAGGACCTGGTGCGCCATCCAGGCCAGGAAAGCAGAATCAACTCCGCCCGAATAGGCGACGAGCAGGCGACCCCTGCGGGCCAGGCTCTGACGTAAGTGGGCGGCTTTCTGGTCGAGCTCGGGAACTGGATCCACGATTTTCATTCTATTGGAATGACGACCACGTGTGGAGCTGGAGGCATGATCCCCATCGAGGATGATCGAGCTAATAGAGCCGCTCATGCCGCCGCAGGTTGCCGAACGCTCCCACGTTCGCAAGTGAGAAGGCGAAGCGGTACTGATTTTCGTTGCGTACCGCACCCAGCGCAAACCGGCGGTACTCCAGGCTCAGCCCGCAACAGTCCCAATTGTAGGAGGTTTGCGCAGAAGCGTACTGCAAAAACCCCTGGTTCGCGTCGAAGCCGAAGCTCGAGGCACCGCTGAACCCCCGCTTGTTGAGCTGGCCGTAACCAAACAGGATTCGAAACTGGTGAAAATCGCGAGCTCCGGGAACCACCGTGCCCAGCGACGTGTCATTCACGCGCAGGAACGCGTCGCCGCCCCCGACGGTAAACGGACCGTAATGGTAGTTCACCAGTGCCGTGCTGGCGTCGATTCGGCCAGTCCTGAGGTCGTAGTCCAGATCCCACTCCGTGTTGGTGCGTGGGCTGGTCTCGATCCGTAGTCGCGAAATGATGGGCGAGAACCGGCGCATCTCGGCCAGAAAGGCGATCCCGGTGAAATCGGCGGTGGCCGTAAAGACGTTGCGCTGTCCGGGAACCAAAGCATGGCCGAAGGTTGGATCGAAAAAGTATTTCTGTCCAACTTCCCAGCTCAGAACCTCCCGCGGCCCCGAGGCGCAGGGCCGCGAGTCCGGAGTGGGTGGCTCCTCCCACGGAACCGCTCCCGTCTGAGGCGCGGCCCCGATCGCCAGCGAACTCATGCCCTGCAGATCGCAATCGGAGGTCTCCGGGTTGAGGCGCTTGGCATACAGGCGATTGACGAGTGTGTACTCCAGATCGTTCGTATTGCTCAGTACGTCGGTCGAGTCAAATCGCAGGATGTTGGCGAAGTTATTCACGCCCGTCACATAGTCGTAGCGCATCCGCGACTCAATCACATGCTTCCACTTCCGCCCCAGCCACGGGCGCTCGAACACTCGGGAAAGCGCCGGCGGACGCAATTCAAACGCGGTTTCCAGAGCTTTGCGATTGATGAAATCGTCCTGGGCCCTCCCCGTCGTCGTGGCCAGCGTGGAGTCGAATCTCTGTGTGTAGAGCGTATCGCGCAGCGTCAGCTCCGGGCGGATGGACCATCCGCGCCACTGCAGCGGCATGGACACCCCCGGAGAAAGGTCAAACCTCCCGACCAGCGGGGCCGTGCGGAAGGCCAGTTCGCGCCGCTGCAACCCTTCGACCGCGCTCTCGAATGACCAGTACAGGGGCGTGTGGCCCAGCTGCCGCTCTTCGCCGGAGACGAAAAAACTTGGCGTGTGCAGAACCCGGATCAGCTCGGTCTGCGTGAGCGCGGTGCAGGTCGTCTGGCCGATGATGGCCGGGTTGCAGATTTCGAAGTTCTGGTAGCGTTCGGTGAGTGCGTTGTAATGAAATCCATTGGTTGTGTTGGAGAGAAAAATCTGCGACCTCACTTCCGAATCGACCGCCTGCGTATAGACCTCGGTGAACGCAATGCGGTACACGAAGGAACTCAGATAGTCGACATTGGCGACGCCGCGGAAGTTGTTTCCGAAACGTCCCTCGGCCGTGAAGCGCGCGTCTTCGCCGCCCTGATCCTGGCGTGGGGTGCCGATGCCACGATCCACCACCCCCGTGTAATTGAAATCCACATAGGAGGTGTCGCTGGGACGGGCCCGGAACTCTGCGCGCTGCGCCCAGCCGCGCTTGGAATAGTATTCGCCGCCCAGAGTCGCGTCCATGCTGCGATTGATGGCCCAGTACACGGATTCGCCCGCAATCTTCCCCTTGGTGGAGGAGTTACCAATACTCGGAATCAGCAGGCCTGACTCGCGCTGCTGTTTCTGAACCGGGTGGGTTACAAAAGGAAAGTAGAACACCGGCACGCCGCCCAGTCGAAAATTGCTGTTGTAGATTCTTGCGCTGCCATCGACATCCACGGTGATGCGCCCGGCGTTGAACTGCCATTTGGGATGAGGCAACTCGCAAGTGGTCACCGTCCCCTGGCGAACTAGATAGTGGTTGGGGCCGTGCTTCTCGACCACTCTGCCGGTGAAGGCGAACGGGTTGGAGGAGGTCAGCACATAGCGGGACTTCCGCAGGCGAAATCCTGCGGTACCGACCACACTATAAAAAGTGCCGGTTTCCGTGCGAACGTTATAGGTACCGTGGCTGGCCTCCACATGCTCGTCATAGGGACCGCCATCCAGCACGACATGGCCCTCCAGGTCCGTGTCGCCGGTGGCCGAGTTGTAGGTAACTTCATCGGCGTAAAGGATATAGCTGCGATAGTGAATTTCGACTTCCCCTCGCAACTTAAAGAGAGGGCCATTTTTCTCCTGTTGCACCGCCCGAATGGTCACTTCTTCTTCATCCGCCGCTTGAGCCGGTGCCGCCGGAAGCGCCGAGGGGGGCGGCGTCTGGCTGGTTACTACCCTGGGGGCAAGAAGCAGGTGACAGGCGAGGACAGCCGTGATAAAGATTCGAGTGCGGACGATCATTTCAAGCGCACATGCGCTCCGCCAGCGGTTGCTAACGGGAACTAGCGTTGACCTTAGCATGCGGCTGGTACGGGAGGCAAAGTTGCGCCGTCTTGGTTTCCCCGCCCTGCGTGCCTGGCCTGGCTCTGGCTGCTGGCATTCTTCGAAGACCGGATTGATGGACTGTCCCACGGGCGCAGATCCCGCCGTCCAGGAACACCTCGCCTGCGATGCTGCCCTGGAGCCGACGGGCGCCGTTTTTGAAGGCGCGAGTACGTCTCCAGACGCCGAATCCTGGCGTGGCGAAGTAGCCGCGCGTCTGGAGCGATACCGCGCCCGGCGCAAGCCGCACGCTCCCCGGTATCCCTCCTTGCTCCTGCCGTTTGACTCTGCGGAAAGTTGGTCCCGGCCGCTGTCAGAAACCAATTCGGCGGTGGCGGCCGCGCCGATGCCGACTCGTGAGAGCAGCGCGCTGCGAACGGAAGATCAGCCGGCCACAGAGGAAGCCCCCAGCGTCGCGGCTTCTCACTCTGCGATGGCAATCGAGCCGGAGGCATCGGCCAAAGTCATCGAATTCCCTCGTTCCGCCGCCATCCCCGTTGCCTGGATCCCCGAACTGGCGGACCCGGTCATGGATCGTCCGCGCATCGTCGAGTGCCCCGAGGTTCTGCCCCCGCCGCCGGCCCTCGGTGGCATCCTGATGGAGCCCGCTGCCACCAAAGAAGAGAACCGAACCGGCGCCGACTTTCCGCAGGCCTCGGCGTCCATTCCCCGGCGTCTGCTTGCCGGAGTGGTGGACAGTTTGATTCTGGGAGCGGCGCTGGCAGCCTTCGCCGCGATCTTTCTGCGCCTGAATCCCGCGTGCGCTCCCCTGCCAATGCTGATCGCCGGATTTCTGGCAGTCACGGTGCTGTTGTGGGCCGCTTATGAATTTCTGTTCGTCGTGTACACCGGCTCGACTCCTGGACTGCGCGCCTTGCGGCTCCGCCTGGTCCGGTTCGATGGCTCGCCCATTGGCCGGCCAGTACGGCGCTGGCGGGTGCTGGCGTCGTTTCTCTCCGCGTTCTCTCTGGGTCTGGGCTATCTGTGGAGTGTTCTCGATGAAGACGGGCTGTGCTGGCACGACCGCATTACCCGCACCCACATTCAGGCGGGAAAACAAGCGAAATAGCACGATCCGGGTTGAGCCCGATGAACGAAGGGGTTATCCCACCAGATCTTCAAGTGCCGCGCGCAGTTCGCGGAAACGGAACGAATATCCGCTGGCTTCAAGTCTTGCTGGTACCACCCGTTGGCTGCTCAGCATCAACTCTTGAGCCATCTCGCCGAAAGCCAGCCGTGCCGCGAACGCCGGCACCGGAAACAACGCAGGCCGTCCGAGCACGGAAGCGAGCACTCGTGTGAACTCTTCGTTCCGCACCGGGCTCGGCGCTACCACATTCACCGGCCCCGAGAGCGACTCGTTGTGCATGATGTGATGGATGGCTCCCACGATGTCGTCCACATGGATCCAGCTCCACCATTGAGTGCCGGGGCCAAGACGTCCGCCCAGACCCAGTTTGAACGGAATCAGCATCTTCTCGAGTGCTCCGCCCTCCGGGCTCAGCACCAGCCCGATGCGCAGGTTCACGGTGCGGATGCCGGCCTCTGCCGCCACCCGGCTGGCGGCTTCCCATTCGCGGCCCAACTCCGCCGCAAATCCGCTGCCGCCCGCGCTGTCTTCCGTAAGAAGCTCGTCCCCGCGATTGCCGTAAAACCCGACCGCCGAAGCGCAGACGAAGAGGCGCGGCCGGTCTTTCGCTTGGGCCAGGGAAGTAGCCAAGTTCCGCGTCCCGAGTAAGCGGCTGTCGCGGATCGCCTTTTTCTTTGCCTCGGTCCAGCGCCCGACCACACTCTCGCCAGCCAGGTGAATGACCGCGTCGAAGCCGGATACATCGGCCGCCGACACCGCAACCAGAGGATTCCAGGAAATCTGCTCCGCGTTCTTAGCCGCAGCCCGCACCAGGCGCACAATCTGCGCTCCGCCCGATGCCAGCGACGGCACCAGCGCCATCCCAATCGGCCCTGAAACCCCACTCACAAGAATGCGATCCACGCCGTACCTCTCTTTTCCTTCGTACTCTACCAGCCTACAATGCTTGTCTCGGCGCTCTCGGAGTCTCGGCGGTGAATAGTCTTCCCGCTCCCCATTCGCGTAAACTATAGGCACAGAGCGCCTCGCGGTATGCCCTCATCCCCGCTTCCGTTAGGGTAAAATCCATCATGGCGACGTTGCGTGAACAGATCGCGACCAACGTGCTCACGGTGACCCGCTTCCGCGAGTTGATGCGGAAACTGCGCGAAAACCGGCCCAACGACGACCTCGGGCTGGTCAAAAAAGCCTACGAATTCTCCCAGAAACACCACTCGGGCCAGCACCGCGCCTCGGGCGAACCCTACCTGGTCCATCCCCTCGAAGTCGCCAACGTGCTCGCTGACATGAAGATGGATTCCGTTTCTATCGCCGCCGGCCTGCTCCACGACTCCGTCGAAGACACTTCGGTGACGACCATCGAGATCCGCCAGGAATTCGGCGAACAGGTTGCGCATATCGTCGAGGGCGTCACCAAGATCAGCAAGATTGATTTTTCCTCCCGAGAAGAAGCCCAGGCCGAAAACCTGCGCAAGATGATGCTGGCCATGGTCGACGATATCCGCGTCGTCCTGATCAAGCTCGCCGACCGCCTGCATAACATGCGCACGCTCGAGCATCTCGACCCCGAACGCCGCGAAAAAATTGCCCGCGAGACCCTCGACATCTATGCCCCCATCGCGCACCGCCTCGGCATGGGCAAAATTCGCGGCGAACTCGAAGACCTGGGCTTCAAATACGTCGATCCCATCGGCTTCGAGCAGGTCCGCGCCGCCGTCGAATCCCGCCGCAAAGCGGGCGAAGCATTCATGGCGAGTGTCGAAGAGGTGCTGCGCGACGGCCTCAAAGAAGCCGGCATCACCGGGCGCGTCGAAAGCCGCGTCAAGCGCCTCTACAGCATCCACAAGAAACTTCTGCGCCAGCGCATCAGCGTCGACCAGGTCTACGACCTCTACGCCATGCGCGTCATCACCAACTCTGTGCAGGACTGCTACGCCGTGCTCGGCATCATTCACAACCTCTGGCGCCCCGTCCCCGGCCGCATCAAGGACTTTATCGCCATGCCGCGGCCCAATCTCTACCAGTCGTTGCACACCTCGGTCATCACCGAAACTGGCGAGACGTTCGAAATCCAGATCCGCACCGAAGAAATGCACAAGATGTGCGAGGAAGGCATCGCCGCCCACTGGAAATACAAAGACGGCGCCGTCTCCGCGCAGGACGAGCAGCGACTGGCCTGGTTGCGCCAGGTCGTCGAGTGGCAGCGCGACGTATCCGACCCCAACGAGTTCCTCTCCACCCTGAAAGTCGATCTCTACCCCGAAGAGGTCTACACCTTCACGCCCAAGGGCAAAGTCGTTGTGCTGCCCCGTGAATCCACGCCCATTGATTTCGCCTATTCCATTCACACCGAAGTCGGCCACAGTTGCGTGGGGGCGAAGGTCAACGGGCGCATGGTGCCGCTCCGCCACAAACTGCATTCCGGTGACATTGTCGAGATCCTCACCCAGCCCGGCCACAAGCCCAGCCGCGATTGGCTGGCCATCGTCAAGTCCTCGCGTTCGCGCAACAAAATCAAGCATTGGCTCAATGTCCACCAGCGCGAGCGCGCCATCGAAATCGGCCGCAAGCTGATCGAGAAAGAAGCGCGCAAATACCGCGTTTCGCTGAAGGACATCAAAGACGCCGACCTGCAGCGAGCGGCCAACGATTACGGTCTGGGCCGCGCTGACGACTTGATGGCCGGCATCGGCTATGGCAAATATTCAGCGCGCCAGGTGCTGGCCAAGTTTGCCCCCGCGGGCGCTCAGCCGGCGCCCGAAGGCGAGGAGCATGGGGCCGGCGGCAGCATCAGCAGCGTCGTGCGCCGTGTCTTCGGCGGGGACACCAATGCCATCATCGTCAAAGGGCACGGCGACCTGCTCGTCTACCGTGCTCGATGTTGCAACCCGATTCGCGGCGAAGCCATCGTCGGCTACGTGACCCGCGGCAAAGGCGTCGCCGTCCACTCCATCAACTGTCCGAACGTCACCAATCTGCTCTACGAACCCGACCGCCGCATCGACGTACAGTGGGCCCACGACAAAGAAGGCCAACCGGTTTCCTACCCCGTCAAGATCACGCTGTTCTGCGACGACCGCTTCGGCATGCTGAAACAGATCACCGCCGTGATCAGCGACAGCCGCACCAACATCCGCAATATCGAGGCCCGCACCAGTAACGGCCAGGCCAACGTCGACGTGGTGCTCGAGATCGCGGACCTGAAACACCTGCAACAGATCATCGAGGGAGTCCGAAAGATCCCCGGCGTGCACGACGTGCAACGGCTGCAGAAGATTTAGGGAGTGATGGTGCCGTCCATACGGAACCGGCTTGTCGCGCTAGCGGAGCGCCGGTTGTTCCTTGGACCGCAGAGCAGCGGCGCGCTCGCGGGCACTCTGGAGGGCACGCTTTACGTGGCGCGGCGCCGTACCACCGGGAACGTCGTGGAGGGTGAGCACTTCGGTAAGACCAAGGCACGAAGGGAAGTCCGACTTGAAAGCCTCATGAATCGAGTTCAGATCGGCGAGGGTCAGGTTCTTTAATTCGCATCCGCGTTCCACGCACAATTGCACGGCTTTGCCGACCGCTTCGTGGGCAAGGCGGGAAGGAACGCCGCGCTCGACCAGGTAGGCCGCTGCCGCCCAGGCATTCATGAAACCGGACTGCGCCGCCTGATTCATCTTCGCCAGGTCGAACTCCACGGTGCGCATCCATCCGGTGACCAGCGGCAGCATGGAGACGACGATGTCGGCCGAGTGGAAGAGAGGCTCCTGCGTTTCCTGCATGTCTTTGTTGTAGGCCAGGGGCAGGCCCTTCACCGTGGTCTCGAGCGTGGTGGCGTAACCCATGACCCGCGCGGCTTTCGCTCGCACCAGTTCCAGCAGGTCGGGATTCTTCTTCTGAGGCATGGCGCTACTGCCGGTCGAATAGGGCTCGGGCAATTCCACGAAACCATAAGCCGGCGTCGAGAACAGGATCATCTCTTCCGCCCAGCGGCTCAGGTGAAGCGAGACCAGCGAGAGCGATTGAACGAATTCGAGAGCGAAGTCGCGGTCGCTGGTGGCGTCGATGCTGTTGGCCGTGATGTCATCGAAGCCCAGTTCTTTGGCGATCGCGCGGCGGTCGAGCGTTAGCGTGGCGCCAGCCACGGCGCCCGAGCCCAGCGGACAAAGATTTGCGCGCTTCCGGCAGTCGGCCAGGCGCGAGGCATCGCGGAGAAACATTTCCGCATACGCCAGCAACCAGTGGGTGACTAACACCGGCTCGGCCGGCTGCAGGTGCGTGTAGGCAGGCATGGCGGCGCTGCCGGCGGCGTCGGCGCGCTCGACGATGACCTCGATCCAGTCGGCCAGCAGGTCCTGCAACGTATCGATGCTAGCGCGCACGAATAACCGGAGGTCGGTGGCAATCTGCTCGTTGCGGCTGCGGCCGGTGTGCAGTTTGTAGCCGGTGGCTCCCGTCAGCGTGGCCAGTTGCTTCTCCACGAAGTGGTGAACGTCCTCGGCTTCGGGATCATTCAGGAACTCGGGCGACGATGCGGTGCGGCTGCCAATCAGATCGAGTCCGTGGACGATCTCCGTGAGTTCGGCGGCGGACAGTACTCCGGCATTCGCGAGCGCGTTGGCGTGCGCCCGGCTGGCGGCTAATTCGAAGGGCAGCAGCCGTTGATCGTACGGAAACGACCGCTGCCACTTCTCAAATTCGGGGTCAAGCGGCTGCCGGAAGCGGCCGGACCACATCTTCATTGGGCAACCTCTACCTTGTTCTGAGTCTGGGCGCGGCAGCGCGAAGGCAATCCGAGAATGCGGATGAAGCCCTCGGCGTCCTTCTGATCATAACTTGCGCCCATGGTGAACGAGGAGAGGTCGGTGCGGTACAGCGAGTAATCGGATTTGCGGCTGACGATGCTGACGTTGCCTTTGTAGAGCGACAGCGTGGCCGAACCGGTGATGTTCTGCTGCGTAGTTTCAACGAAAGCGTCGAGCGCCTCGCGCAGCGGCGTGAACCACAGGCCGAAGTAGACCAGCTCGGCATACTTCAGCGCGACGTGCTGCTTGAAGTGGAGCAGGTCGCGGTCGAGGACGAGGGCTTCGAGTTCGCCGTGGGCAGTCAGAAGTAGCGTGCCGCCCGGAGTTTCATAGCAGCCGCGCGACTTGATCCCAACGAAACGGTTCTCGACCAGGTCGACGCGGCCGATGGCGTTGCGCCCGCCGATCTCGTTCAGCAGTTCAAGCAGCGACACGGGATCGAGGGCCTGGCCGTTGACCGAGACCGGCACACCTTTTTCGAATCCGATTTCCACCTGTTCTTCCTGGTCGGGCGCCTCCTGCGGCGACTTCGTCAGCTGCCAGGTGCTCGCGAAAGGCGCGTTGGCGGCGTCTTCCAGTTCTCCGCCTTCATGGCTCAGGTGCCACAGGTTGCGATCACGGCTGTGAATCTTTTCGCGGCTGGCAGTGACCGCGATGCCACGCTTCTCGGCGTAGTCGAGACAATCTTCGCGCGATTTGAGATCCCACTCGCGCCACGGCGCAACCACTTTCAACTCCGGCGCGAGCGCCTGGTAAGCCATCTCGAAGCGCACCTGGTCGTTGCCTTTGCCGGTGCAGCCATGGCCCACGGCCGACGCGCCTTCACGCAGCGCGACTTCCACCTGGTGCTTGGCGATCACGGGGCGGGCGAGCGAGGTGCCGAGCAGGTACTTGTTCTCGTACACGGCTCCGGCCTTCAGCGCCGGCCACACGTAGCCGGTGAGGAACTCCTCGCGCAGGTCTTCGACGACGACCTTGGCTGCCCCTGTGTCATAGGCCTTCTTGACGACGGCTTCTACGTCGTCGCCCTGGCCAACATCGGCAACCATGGCGATGACTTGGTAGGAATAGTTCTCCTTGAGCCAGGGGATGATGATCGAGGTGTCGAGCCCGCCGGAGTAGGCGAGAACAATTTTTTCCTGCTTAGGCATGCGCGCTCCTTGCCTGGAAACGGCCCACGCCGCCTCCCAACAGCCACACGAGAATGGCTTTCTGAATGTGCAGACGATTCTCCGCCTGATCGAACACGACGGAGTTTGGCGAATCGATGATCTGGTCGGTAACTTCGGAGTTGCGATGCGCGGGCAGGCAGTGCATGAACAGCGCGTGCGGCTTCGCGAGACTGAACAAAGTGGCATTCACCTGGTAGGGAGCGAAGATCTTGGCGCGTTCCTCGGCTTCCTCTTCGTGTCCCATGCTGGCCCAGGCATCGGTGTAAACAGCATCGGCACCCGCCACCGCTTTACGCGGATCATTGAGCAGGCGGAGAGTCGCGCCCGTTTCTTCGGCAATGGCCTGCGCCACGGTCACGATGACGGGATTCAGTGCATAGCGCTCCGGTGTGGCGATCGAAACCTTCGACCCCATGGCGGCGCCGGCGAGCAGCAGCGAGTGCGCCATGTTGTTGCCGTCGCCCACGTAGGAGAAATGAATCTTCGAGAGGTCTCCAAAGTGCTCCTGCAGGGTGAAGAAGTCAGCGAGCGCCTGGCAGGGGTGCTCGAGTTCGCTGAGCGCGTTGATCACGGGCACGTCCGCATAGGTAGCCATGCCTTCGACGGTGGCGTGGCTGAAGGTGCGCAGCACGATGATGTCGATCCAGCGCTCCAGGTTGTGGGCGATGTCATAGAGCGACTCGCGCGCATCGAGGCGGCTGCGGGTCTGGTCAACGAAGAAGGCGCTGCCACCGAGGCTGTCCATGCCGGCTTCGAAGGTGAGGCGGGTGCGGAGCGAGGGCTTCTCGAAAAACATGACCATCTGCTTGCCGGCCAGAACGCCGCAGAAATCCGCGGGGCGACGCTTGAGCATGGCGGTCAGGTTGAAGAGGGAGAGGATCTCGGCGGGGGCGAGGTCGTGCACGGAGACCAGGTCGCGCGGGGCCATCGGCTCCGGCAGCAGGTTCGGCGGGTGCGTCTTCGCTAGGTCGGTCTTCGCTCGGTCCATCTTTGGCAGGTCCAACAATGCCATGGGCTCGGTTCTCATTTGCGTTTTCATTTCACTCCGTTTTCGGGAAATCTGATCTTGGGATTTAGGGGCCATCGCGCTAAGAGAGCTCACGAATGCGTCGGGCGAGAGCGCTGGCTTTTTTCTTATCGGCGGCAACGACGAACACGGTGTCATCCCCGGCAAGCGTGCCGACAACTTCCGGCCAGTGGGAGGCGTCGAGCGCGGCGGCCACCGGCTGCGCGCTGCCCACCGTGGTCTTGATGACGAGCATGTTCTGGGCCTGGCGGATCTCGACGACGAACTGGTAGGCCATGTGCATGACCGAGGGCAGAAACGTCTCGGACGCCTTGCTCTCGGTGATGCGGGCGTAGCCCTCGGGGCCTTTGACGAGTTTCAGTTCGTGGATGTCCCGGGAAAGGGTGGCCTGTCCGACATCGAAGCCGCGGCGCACGAGGCTGTGCTGCAGGACGTCCTGGCTTTCGACCGGGCCCTCTTCCAGCAAGTCAAGAATCGCTTTTTGGCGTGCCGCCTTGGACATGAATAAACATGCACCTGAGTGAATAAGTATCCATGTGGAAGGAACGCCCTGTCAAGGGGAAAGCGAGGGTGGAAGCGCGGTGGTTAGTGGTGGAAAACAAAGTCCAGATCCGGCTCCAGCGCCCGGGGCGGTACTACCCGCTCCATCATCCGAGAACTTGGCCACTGCCTGGGAGCGGCTGATGCTGAACGAGTCACTTCATCCCCAGCGCCCGCAGCACCCCCTCGTCCGCCACCGCCTTCCCATCTTTCTTCGAGACCACCCCAAACGATCCTGAGTAGTCCCACATCGTCCATCCAATCCCGTTGCGCTCGAGCGCTGCCCGCACGTCGTGCAGCCAAGCCGCCCGATCCTGCGGATCGGAATAATCCCGATACACGCCAAACTCGTTGCACACCAGCGGCACCCCGCGCCGCCTCGCCCACTCCTCCGCCTGCTTCATTTCAGCTTCAATGCGGGAAGCGTCCCAACGATCCCGCCCATAGCGGATTACCTGCAACCGGTTCACTTCATCCGGCACTAGCGGCGCCACGCGCTCCACCGACTCCGGACTCGACGGATATCTCACTCCCCGCAACCAGTGCCAGTAGTACGCGCCCCAGGTCGCCCCCTGATGCGTAAAGATGCGCGGTTCATAAAAATGAAAGTTGTAAATCACATTGGAATCGTGCAGCGGCTCCTGAAAAACAAGGTCATCGTCATCCGACCAGCGCGCTCCCGCCGCGATGATCGTGAGTGCAGGCGCGCCCTCCCGGATCGCCGCCGCCAGCTTCGCCTGCACGCCCAGCCACCGATACCGGTCCGTGAACTCCGGCTCATTCAGAATCTCCAGAAACACGCGGTCCGCGTCCCAAGTCGAGTAATGTGCGGCCAACGTCCGCCAGAAATCGGCAAACTGCTCGACAAAATCATCGTCCTTTGTGAGCCGCGCCTTGAGGTCGCTCTCCGGATGCAGGTCGATCACGACGGCCAGCCCGTGGTCGAGGATCATCTTCACCGCCGCGTCCAGATACCCCAGATACTCCGCCGGAATCTTATTGGGCTCACGCTCGGTAAACATCGGCTGCGGATTCACGCTCAGGCGCACATGATCGAAGCCCATCGATTTGATCAGCGCAATATCTTCGGCGGTGGTCCAAGCTTGAAAATGTTCCTGTTTGTAGCCGCGCTTGTCATACACCTGCGCAAACCACTCGCTCGCGTTGATGCCCCGCTTCAATCGTGCGGCTCGTGCGAAAGCCGGCGAGGCGCCGGCGCTACCCGTCTGCGCCGCCGCGCAACCTGCCAGCAAACTAGCCAACAACAGGAATGCGACCCGTAAGTTCACTCCGCTCATCGCCGGCAATCCCCTCTCGATTGATACACTGATGGCCACAGACTAGCCCATGCTTCCCTGCCAGCGCCATCTCTTCGATATCCCCGACGACGTTGCCTACCTCAATTGCGCCTACATGTCGCCGCTCATGAAGCCGGTCATCGAGGCCGGCGCCACCGGACTCGCGCGCAAAGCGCACCCTTGGGAGATCACGCCGGACCAGTTCTTCACCGGCTCGGAAGAGTTTCGGACGACGGCGGCTCGGCTGATCGACGCCCCAGCCGATTGCGTGGCGATCGTCCCTTCCGCCAGCTACGGTGTCGCGACGGCAGCGCACAATCTGCCCGTCCGAAAGGGACAACGCATTCTCGTGCTCGACGAGCAATTCCCGTCCAACTACTATCCCTGGCAGCGTCTGGCCGGGGAAAATGGCGCATCGCTGAAGATCGTCCCCTGGCCCGAGGACCACGACTGGACCGCCGCAGTTCTCAATCACCTGACCGATGACGTCGCCCTCGCCGCGCTCCCGCACGTGCAATGGACCAGCGGCGGCCGTCTCGATCTTGTCCGCATCGGTGACGCCTGCCGCAAACTCGGCGCCGCTCTCGCCCTCGATCTCACGCAATCGCTCGGCGCACTCCCGTTCAGCGTGCGCGATGTGCAGCCCGACTTCGCCGTCGCCGCCAACTACAAATGGCTGATGGGCCCCTACACGACCGGCCTTCTCTATGTCGCGCCCAAGTGGCACGCGGGGCGTCCGATCGAGGAGAACTGGATTCAGCGCGCCAACGCCCGCGACTTCGCCAGCCTGATTCTGTATACCGGGAACTACGATGAGGGAGCGCGCCGCTTCGACATGGGCGAACGTTCGAACTTCGCGCTGCTCCCGGCCGCTACGCGCGCCATGAAGCAATTGCTGGAATGGGGTATCGCGCAGATCTCGCTGACCATCGGTGCGATGAACCGTCAGCTGGCCGATGCCGCCGCGGCTGAGTTGGGGTTTTCTGTTCCGCCGGAGTCGTTGCGCGCTCCTCACTATCTGTGTCTGCGCAGGAAAGCGGGCATACCCGCGGAACTTCCCGAGACCCTCGCCCGGCAAAAGGTCTTCGTTAGCGTTCGCGGCAGTTCCGTCCGCGCAACCCCACATGTCTATAACTCGGCGACCGACGCTGAGCGGCTGATCTCATGCCTAAGGGAAGCTACCCACGTCGCCGGCTAACCCGTGAAGCCGGCGGTAGCCCAGGCGAGAAGGGGTCACCAGATCACCAAAGGTCTAGAACGCGCGGACAACACTTTTGGCAGCTGTCCGGCGCCACCAAGCCTCGCTAGAGTGGACCGATCCGGCCTCGACTGCGCGGGTACAGGAGGACCATCCTGCGATGAACCTGTTGCAATGGTTCAACCAGCACGCTATCTCGTTCACCCTGATCCTGGCCTACATTCCCTTGATTGCGACCGTGGTGACCACCATCGTCAGCCTCATCCTGGCGCGCGCCACGTTGCGCTACACGGCGTCCAGCGACCGGAGTCTGGCGCTCGCCCGCGAGCAGTTCGAGCGCGAATGGGCGCCGGAGTTGCATATCAAACTGGAGCAGCTGTCCGCCCACGACGCAAAAATCCTGGTTACGAACCTCGCGAAAATCTCTGTCCTGATGCAGATGGTTCAACTGCGCAAGTTGTCGATGGTCGTCCCCTCTTTGCGATACTTCCTCAACGAGCCGCTGGTTGGTGGCACTACTTGGAGCGAGGATCTCGGGAAGCGCTTCTTTGCCTGCACCGGCGAGAACTACGAAGGCCAGATTGCCGTCTCCATAACCTTCTATGCAGCCGGCCGCATGTACCGTACCGACTGGTTCCGTTTTCAGATCCAGGTCCACAATAGCCAACTTCTTCGGCTCGAGCCCGTGAATATCTCCGCGCGCCGCGTGCGGGTACTCGAATCCCGCAACGGCACGGGAAGCACCCGCCGCGAGTTCGTGAGGGACGTGGTCGCAGACGCCGCCAAGAGCGACGGCGAACCGGCTACACCGGCCATCGGCTCGCGGGAGCGCTGAACGGCCCCGCCAGCTCCTCTCGCGTTTGCCGGGTGCGCGGCGCGGCCCGATTATGAGATAAGTTAAGAAGCCATGCCCCCGCGCAAAGTCCTCTTCCTCTGCACCGGAAACTCCTGCCGCAGCCAGATGGCGGAAGGCTGGCTCCGCCACTACGCCCGAGACCGGGCCGAAGTTTTCAGCGCCGGCACAAGACCCGCCGGACTGAATCCCAAGGCCGTCACCGTGATGCGCGAAGCCGGCATCGACATTTCAGGCCAACGTTCCAAGCATGTTGACGAAGTAGCGAAAGAAGACTTCCTGTTCGTGATCACCGTCTGCGACGCTGCGCGCGAGCAGTGTCCGGTCTTTCCCGGAGCGCTCTATCAATTGCATTGGAGTTTTGATGACCCAGCGGGAGCCACCGGATCCGACGAGGAAAAACTAGTGGTGTTTCGCAGAGTGCGCGATGAAATCGCCGAACAAGTCCGAACCTTCGCCCAACGCGAGGGCTTCAACCCTCGCTGACCTTATCGAGTGCTGACGCTCTGAGAACCGAGACCTTCCCTACTTCAGCGCCGCCGCCCGCCGCTGCGCCAGCGACGCTGCCTCGGTCGAGGGGTTCTCTTTCTGCACCTGGTCGTAGATCCTTTTGGCCTCCACCAGTTTCTGCTGCGCCTCGTACAGCCCCGCCAGTTCCAACTGCGCGGTGACCTTGCTCACGGTGCTGGTGGGCTTGTCGGCCAACTGCTTGTAGAGATCGACCGCCTGCGCGTCCTTCTTCTCCGCCCGATACACAGAAGCCAGCGCGAACTTGCTCAAGGCGGCCAGTTCCTTGTTCCGCAAACCAGCGGTCGTCTGCAGGTTCCGTTCCGCTGCCGCGTTGTCGTTGAGTTGGGCGCAAGAGAGTCCAACAAAATACCGCGCCATATCCGCTGTGCGGGTGCGGGGATACTTGTCGACGATCGCTTGGAACTCCTTCCGCGCCGCAGTCGCGCGTTCCTCGAGGGACGCGTAGCTCTCCAAACCCGGCTGCGGAGGCATGCCCGCCGGCCGCACCGGCGCGTCAAACGTGCGCACGGCCGTGGTCAGTTCGCCGCTCGCCTTCTCATCCTGCATGTTCAGGTAGTACCAGCCGCCCACCGCGATCGCCGCCACGGCCATCACTACAATCGCCACAGCGATCAGTTTGGACTGGTGTTCGACCGTCCAATGGACAGTCTTTTCCGCCGCTTCCAGTGTCGCTTTGCTGAAGCGGTCCTCTTTCAGTTGATGCCGGGTCTCTGCGCGCACAAGTTCCTTCTTCGCCCGAAGGCGAACTCACAAAACTTTAGTCTAACAGGCCCAAATTCCAAGCGTCTACCGCCTCCAGCTTCTGGTAGTGGCTGCATTTGAATTTTGAAATTTTTCGGGCTGTGGAAATCCAAAAATCAGAGGAGACAAATTCAGCCACTACCCAGCTTCTTCTCGTGTGTCCCCTGTGACCTCTGTGGTTATGATTTTTGCGGTCACTGTCTCCAATGCGTGTGCGAGCCAAGGCGAGGCCGTTCCCGCAGCCACGATCCCAGAAATTGGCGTCATCAGAGATGTTTCATGTGTGGGGCGGGCATTTCTGCCCGCCTCGCGGAGCGATGCTCCGCACCGACCCTAATTATGCTTGATGAACTTTTCGTTCTTCTGTCCGGTAAGCGAGTTGTACAAAGTCTCCAGATACGCATCCTCGGAGATGAACTCCCCCGAATACTTCTTCCACGGATCCAGCACCTTCTTTTCCTTCATCTGCTCCAGCGTCATTTTCTTGTCGAGCGCATCCTGCACCGCGGCGCGTGTCTCCTTCAGCATCTTCACGTACGCGCGCACATCCTCCAGATTGGAAACCTGTCCGTGGCCGGGAATAATCTTCACGTCCGCCGGAAGCTGCGCAATCGCATTCTCGACGCCGCTGATCATGCCATCAATGCTGCCCCCGCTGTCGACATCAATGAAAGGGAATCCGTAAGTCACGAAGTCATCGCCCATGTGCACCACGTTCGACTTCGGAAAATAGATGACCGAGTCACCGTCCGTGTGTCCCGCCGGGAAGTGCAGCGCCCGGATGTCCTCGCCATTCAGGTGCACGGTCACGTCGTGATCGAAGGTGATGATCGGAAGCGCACCGTTCGGTTGGGGCTTGTGCTCAAGATGTACCGATCCGCCATTGCCCGCGGAGCCGCCCTGCTCCAGACGCTTGCGCACGTTGTCATGCGCGATGATCGGCGCCTGCTTCTGAAAGAACTCGTTCCCGCCCGTGTGATCCTCGTGATAGTGCGTGTTGATAACGAAGCGCACCGGCTTGTCGGTAATGCCTTTGAGCGCGGCCTGGATCCTGTCGGCCAGGGGAGCGTACTGATCATCCACCACCACAATGCCGTCATCGCCAACCGAGGCGCCAATGTTCCCGCCCGCTCCCTGCAGCATGTAGACGTTGCCTGCAACCTTAGAAACCTTGATCTGGACTTTGCTGAAGTCATGCTCTTGGGCGCACAAGAGACTGCCAGCGAACAGCACAAGTGCCGCCACTCGAAATACGAAGCGCATTGGATCTCACCCCTGAGAGAGGGAATTGTAAATCAAGCGCCGTGTCTTCGCTCCTCCCCGGTCTTTCCTTCTCATTTCAAGTGTCTTCCTGAGCGAAGCGAAGGATCCATGCATTCTGTTTGCACCATTCCGAGGTTGCTTGCCAGAAGCCAGCGGCTAGAAGCTAAGTAGCAAGCAGCTGACTCTAGAGCTGTAGAAAGTTTCTGATTAGCTTCTTGCCCTCGTCCGTCAACACGCTCTCGGGATGAAACTGCACGCCCTCGACTGCAAATTTGCGATGGCGCAGGCCCATGATCACGCGCGTTCCGTCGCGGTCGCGCGTCCACGCGCTGACTTCGAGTTCTGCGGGAAGGCCGTCTTCGGCCACGATGAGTGAGTGATAGCGCGTGGCCGTCATGGGCGAACTCACTCCCTGAAAAATTGTCTTGCCGTCGTGCTCAACCTGGCTGGTCTTGCCGTGCATCAGGTTCTTCGCGCGCACGATGTTGCCGCCGAAAGCCGCGCCAATGGCCTGATGTCCGAGGCAGACGCCCAGCAACGGCACCTTGCCCGCGAAGTGGCGGATCAAGTCGATACTGATGCCCGCTTCGTGCGGAGTGCAAGGTCCTGGCGAGATCACGATGCGCTCGGGGCGCAGGGCCGCGATTTCATCCACTGTGATCTGATCGTTGCGGCGCACTTCCACCCCGGCGCCTAGCTCTCCCAGATATTGGACGAGGTTGTAGGTGAACGAGTCGTAGTTGTCGAGCACGAAGACCACGACTCATTCTACAAGGTGGCAGGCGATGTCATCGGCGGACCCTGGCAGGGGTCTTCCGCCCACCGGCCTCGGCCCGAGTGCGCACCAGATGCCGTGCGCGAAAGCCTTGACAGGCAAGTTCTTAACCGCCATGCTTACATCCATCCCCGGAGGTTGCATGGCCGAAACGAAGCAAGAAAACGACAAACGGGCCACCCGACGGTTCGCGCTTCGTCTCCCCGTCAGCGTTCGCTACGACGAGAATGGGCAGGAGCACACTGCGCAGACCCGCGATGTAAGCGCTCGCGGCATCTGCTTCTATGTCGATTCGGCCATTCAGGCCGGCTCTGCTCTTGATTTCACCCTGACCCTGCCCCCTGAAATCACGCTGACAGAAAGCATCCGCGTGCGCTGCAAAGGCCGCGTGGTGCGGGTCGAAAGCGGTGGCTCGAACGGCAAACTGGCGGTCGCGGCGGTCATCGACGAATACGAGTTTTTGGCCGACACCTGATCGTCCGCGCGCGCTTTTTCCCTGGACGCCTGAGTGATATGGTGGACTCGAGTGTCTCTGTGAAAAGCTCGTGGCGGAATTCTGGTTCCCGGCAATCATTCACCCTCATTCGCCAGCATGGGTGGGTTCCGATTCGGACGCGTTCCAGGCAGATTTGCGGCCTCCTCGTCTTGGCCGTGTTCGTGCTTGCGACCCCTTGGGCTCGCGCTCAAGCGAACGTCCGACCCAGTGCCTCCCCGCCCACCATCCCAGTGGTTAAGAGCTTTCGGATTGTGCAGGAAAAAGATGGCCCGGCAGTCGAGATCCTCTCGACCAAACCGCTGATCCCTTCGATTCAGGCCATCGACAATCCTCCCCGCCTGGTGATTGATCTGCCCAACGCAAGACTGGAAGCCCCGAAACGGATCCGCGTGCAGGCCGACCAGATCACCACGCTGCGCGGCGACCAGTTTCAGGCCAATCCACCCGTGGCACGCATCGTCCTTGATCTCGAAGCCCAGCGTTCCTATACCTGGGACGCCGCCGGCAACCGCCTGGTGGTGCATCTGGGTAAGAATCCCAGCGCCCCTAGTCAATCGCCGTTTCAAGCGCCCTCGGTTCCGAGCCTGTCGCCGTCTGCGCAGCCGCCCGCAGTCGCGACCGTGCGCACGAGTTCACCGCTGGCCGTGGCGCAAAGCAGTCTAGCGTCGGGCGCCGCCGTCACGGCCGCTGACGACACAACGGTACTCGGGCTGTCGCGGGGCGGCGAAGTGCACGTTTGTCCGGGGACCACGGTATCGGTGACCCCTTCGCAGAACGGTCATAATGTGATGCTCGGCATGAGCACGGGCGCGATGGAGGCACACTTCACGCTCGACGCATCTTCGGACTCGCTCATGACGCCGGATTTCCGGATTCTGATGGCCGGGCCGGGAGAATTCCACTACGCGTTCAGTGCCGACCGCCAGGGCAACACGTGCGTGCGCACATTGCCTGGCAATACCGCCTCGGTCATTGTTTCCGAGTTGCTGGGGGACCGCACCTACCAGGTGAAGGCAACCGATCAACTGGTGTTTCGCTCCGGCCAACTCGATCGTGTGGATATGGCTGTACCGCTAGAGTGCGGGTGTCCGCCACCCCGCCAACCCGCATTGCGAGCGGTCAACAATCTTACAGTGGCGAGCGAGACGCCACCGGGAAATCCGATTCCGGCCAGCGCGAGTCCGACCCCAAGTGTGGCGATGGCCCCGAGCGTAGATAAGGCAACGAGCGCGGCGCCCACAACGGACACGCCCACCAACCACGCGACCCCCGAGCTTCATGTGCAGGTGGAAGCGCCTTTTGTATTCCATGCCAAGGGCCCTCCGCCGGCTCCGGTGGAGGACGTGCGAGCATTGCCTCTGGACTCCCGTCCCGTGGCCGCACCCGCCTGGAATGCGCCACTCCCTCCACCCGCTCTCGAAGCGCAAAGACGGTCCGCAACAACGACGCCGGCCAACTCGGGACCGAAGCGCTCATTCTTCCGGAAGCTGCGTGGATTCTTCGCAGCGATCTTTCGCTGACCTTCATGTAGCACCGGCATCTTGCCGGCGGCACTACTCTTGGCACTAGTGTGTAGGCGGCTGAGCATAGCTTGGTACGTCTCGTGCATCTAAATAAAGGCAACCCGCACGCGGGAGACTCAAGATGCGCAAACTGTCAATGGCTGTTTTGTTTCTGGCGCTGTTCGCTGGTGCTGCATCCGCACAAAGACCAACTCGCGGAAATATGTTCTTCGGCTACTCCTACGACCGCACGCCCATCGTTCAAAATGACGGCAGCAATCTGAATGGATGGGACGCAACGCTGGAAGGTAAGTTCGCACCCTGGGTCGGACTCGTCGTCGATATCGATGGCCACTACGGCAGGCGCAATTTTGGCAGCGCCAGCGCCGATGTGGCTGCACATAATTTCCTCTTCGGCCCGCGAGTCTCCGTGCAAGTCGAGCGCTTCCGTCCATTCGCCGAATTGCTGTTTGGCGCAGGGCACATCAGTCGAAGCAATGGGATCTCCGATTCGAACACTTCGTTCGCGAATGGACTTGGCGGTGGACTGGATTATCGGATTGCCGGGCCGGTAACACTCCGAGGACAGCTCGATTGGATCAATACTCGTTTCTATGGCCAGGGCCAGAATGGCGTGCGCTTCTCGACGGGAGTGGCAATTCACTTCTAGACTGGCTTGTTTTCTGAGGACACCGGCCTGGCGACGAAGAGGCCGAGCGCCCCGCTACGCAGCTTTACAAATCGTTAACTAACTTTGCAAAATCTTCACCAATCAAGACACAACATTCTTCTGGGAAGGGGTTTAATAAAGCAAGCACAAGTTTCCCGGCTGCACACTCGTGGACCTTGCTGTTGAAGTTTCCGAAACAGGAGGTAGTGCGATGCCACCCAGCGACCACTTCCGGCGAATCCTTTCTCAGTGTTCGTTCCTGACTCTTCCCAAGTACAACCTCGTGTTGGGCATTCTGGTTCTCTTTCTCGCTGGCTGCTCGTGCCTGGCGCAGGAACAGTCCCCACCCCCTGCGGTGGCAGACGCGCCGGCGGGCGCGCCGAACGCGGAGGCAATCGCGAAAAACAACTTGCTCGTGCCCGCCGGGACCAGGATTGCTCTCGTGCTCACGCATCCGGTCCAGAGCAGGTACATCCATCGCGGAGACGACATCTACGCCCAAATCACTTCCCCCGTCACCTCCGGCAACGAGGTCACGATTCCGCCCGGCACATTCATTCAAGGCAAAGTGGACCGGCTCGAACGGAAAGGTGGACGCGGCGAACTGCATCTTCAATCCATGGCGATCACTTTCCCCAACGGCTACGTGGCTCCCGTTTCCGGCCCCGTGACCCTGGAGAGCGATGACGGGTATGCCCTGAAGGACCCTGGCAAGGGACGGATCGTCGGCGCATTTGCGCTGCCGGCAGCGGGCGCGGGCCTGGGCGCGTTAATTGGTCATTCTGTGGGCGGAAATGGAACGAACGTCAACGGAATGAACTACAATCCCGGCGGCCTGAAGAGCACCGCCATCGGCAGTATGGTCGGCTTGGCCGCCGGTGGTGTGGCCTCGCTCGTGATGCTCACGAGTTCCCACAATTTTTATCTCGACGTAGGATCGCCAGTCGAGATGGTCCTGCAGCAGCCCCTGTCTCTGGAACGGGATCAGGTGGCCGACGGGATCACTCAGTCGAAGACCCATCCGGTGCAGGCGATCGCCGCGCGCCCACAGCCGCCGCCAACCACCAACACCAGCACCTCTCCTTTTGATTGCCCGGCCGGTCAGGAATACTGCCACGGAAGCTGCGTGAACACCGCCAGCTTTATCGGTGATTCCAACAACTGCGGCCGATGCGGAAACCACTGCTCCTTCTCGGAGTCGTGTACCGGCGGCTCTTGCTCGTGTGGCCCCGGCTACACCTCGTGCATGGGCTCGTGCGTCAGCCAGGCCTCACTCATGAGCGATTCCAGTAACTGCGGGCGTTGCGGCAACCGCTGCTCGATCGGTGAGAGCTGCATGGGCGGGTCGTGCATGAGGACTACGCCCTGCCCACCTGGCGATATCACCTGCCACTGAGGAAAACATCGATAAGCGTACTTGCCCGATTAGGTCACGTCACTGCAGAGGTTCGAAGGGCTGGGATTGAACGCCGGGTGCTGCCAACGCCTCCTCCAGACTGCGCACGACTTGCAGCAGCGGTCGGGTAGGCTCTCCCATGATCTGAAACATGCGAGCGAGACCGAATCCAAGTGCGGTCGGGGCAACGATAATGCGAGGGCGCCGCAATGCGTCCGGCATCGATGGTTCCTGCCTGGCCAGCTGGCGGATAAAATCGGGGGACACCGCAAACGCAGTAACGGATGAGCAGTCGAAAATACCCGCGCTGGCATCAGTCGCGATCGAATATTTTCGAATCGCCCGGTAAACCTCTGCCGCCAACTCATCCGTGAACCGCCCCTCGATTCGGAGCAGCAGGATTTTGTTCGCTGGGTCGAACTCGGCTCGGAACCCCATTGCGGTCGGAATTTCCTTTTTGGGACTCGAGAACGGCGGGTCATTGTACATCCGTTTTGTCCTGCTCGACGACCTGGAAACCTTGTTTACATCAACAATCAACCCCGTTGTCGCAGGGACGCCGCGCGGGTGGGACGCAGCGACATCGAGACTGCCCTCATTGACCGAGTCGGGTTCCCTACTCGGTTTCAAATCGGCCGCTATATACTTCGGACGATGGCATCCGCTGCCGTCGCAAAGGAGGCCCATCATGCCGCCAGTATTCCGCAACGATCCCTACCCCGCCTACAACTTCGAAGTGGTGGTCGCCGGCATCAGTGACGACGGAAGAAGCGTGAAGGGTTCGTTCCACGAAGTGGCAGGCCTGGAGGCCGAAGTGGACGTGATCGAATACCGCAACGGCAGCGAAAGCAACACGGTGCGCAAGCTGCCGGGGTTGACCAAGTTCACCAACATCACGCTGAAGCGCGGGATCGTCGGCGACTTGACCTTCTGGAACTGGCTGCTGGCCGCCATGCAAGGCAACGTGCAGCGCGCCTCCGTCGCCATCATCTTGCTCGATGAGAATCGTAATCCGGTGATGCGCTGGAACTTCATCCGTGCCTGGCCGTGCAAGTGGACGGGGTCCGTGTTGAATGCCAAATGCAACGAAGTCGCCATAGAAATCCTGGAGATTTGCCACGAAGGCATGGCGATTGACGGCCAGGCCTGAAGCAGCACTGGAATCGCGTGATGCCTTCGAAAACCGCAAGTAAACAGAAGGCGGCCCCCGATCCTGATCCCTACGTGATCGTGGATTTTGTGTTTGATCGCGGGCTGCTGTCGATTGCGATCAAGAACATCGGCTCCCGGCCCGCGTTTGGGGTGCGGGTGGAGTTCAGTCACAAGCTGATGGGCGTGGAAGGCACGGTCGAAGTCTCCGCGCTGCCGCTTTTCAGTGCGCTGGAATTCCTTCCGGGCGGCAAGGAGATCAGCACGTTTCTCGATAGCAGCGCTTCGTATTTTCGCAGCCAACAACCGGAGCAGATCACGACCCGCATTTCATACCAGGACGCCCGCGGCGGAAGGTTCACGAATGCCATCCACCACAACCTGGAGATCTACCGCGCGATCGGCTATGGCATGCGGGCCAGCGGCGAAGAGTGATTGCGCCCGGCTCTCCCCCCTGCGGCCTGCGCACCAAGTGGTGAGTGTAATGGCCTGTTAACAGCAATAATCGCGCTCCCACCTTCGGCGTGATGCAAAGAAAAGCCGCCCAAACATCGGGCAGCGTGTAGTCGTGACAACGGGCTGATGGGCTCATCCCCGCTTCTTGTCTCGTCTGTCTCGTCCCGTCAGTTATCATCTACTTCTTCTTAGGAGCGCAGTTTTCTGACGGAGCTCTGAGGGTCGATGCTCTGACCCTTGCCTGTTGGCCGCTGGGCAGGATCGGTGAGACAATCGGGCTGCGCTCGGGAGGGCTGCAAAATGAGGCTTTTGATTGAGGCCATAATAATTGTGGCAGTGCTCTACGTAGCGGTGCGCTTCTTTCGGAATAGAGGGTAGGCTCACTCGGTGACGCTCCAACAGCTCGCCTGTTTGACCAAAGCGGGGACTATCTATTGAGCCAAGGTGGCTTCCAGACACTCTTGCATGATTGTTGCATGATCGAGCCGGGAACATGAACGGAAACCGGAACACGTTCGGGATGATCGGACTACCTTTAGCGGCTCATGCGTGAACGAAAGACCTATGAATGACGAAACTCTTTGTTCCGCTACAACAGGTTGAGTTCGTAGAGCATGGGAATGACGATGTTCGTGGCACCTGCAAAGCGCCGCGTGCGCTGGATTGCCGTAGGCCCTTGCGCACTCACCTTGGCAAGGAGTTCGGCGTAGTCCTCGAACTGCGGTTCCGTGTGAAACGTCTCGCGGCCCCGCAAGCCGAAGCGCTCCATGACTTGCGCGCTGCGGCGGACCTTGTCCTCTTCCGCACCGTAGAAGATCCACTCTGAGCCGGGCGAATGGTCGAATACCACGATGTCGCGTGCCAGATTCTTGGCATGGGTCAGCGCCTTCTGGGGATCGGCCACCTCGTGCAGACAAAATTCGAAATCGACCACATCGCCTGACAGGGCGACATCCTCGAACTTGCTGCCAACAACCTCCACGGAATCCTGTATGCCCTTTGCGGCAACGTTCGCCGCTAGTTCCCTAAGGGCCTCGACATCCTGATCAATGGCAATCAGCTTCTTTGTTCCGGCGGAGGGGTCGAGCAGTTGCCTCCCTCCCGCCCCGACGAAAAGCACGACCTTATTCGTAAAGTCGTAGAAGCGGAGAAGGTTCTCGGTGAGCTGTGCGTAGTCGGTGGCCATCGGTGAGCTGTGCGTAGTCGGTGGCCAATGGTGAATCCTTTCCCGGAATGCCCGATCCAACTCTGTCACATATAGAAGGGAGGCCATACTTCGGCAAGTTTAGGTACCCCTTCAAAGGATGTTAACCATCCCTACCAAAGTCGGCGAAAGTGAACAGGCTTATCAAGCCCGCTGAGTTAGCGAAATTTCACGGGCTCCTGCGCCCTCATAGCATTTGTCAAGAATGGCGGACACTTCGAACAGCGCTCGATTCGAGTAGGCGCTGGTGTTGCGGCGAACCTCGTTGAAGGTTGAAGGTTCGATCAAGCGCTGAACGGCGGGGGCGATTTCCCGGAAGCTGGGCACGACGACTCCAAAGCCTTTTTCAGCGACCCATTCCGCGTTGTAGCGTTCTTGGGGAAGCGTCTTTCGATTGCATTCGACGATTACCGGTAAGTGCAGCTGCAAGGCTTCGCTGATCGAACCGGGGCCCGGTTTTCCAATGAAGAAGTCAGCCATGGCCATGCAATGTTCCACGTTCTGAGTGAATCCGAGAACCAGCTTCGGCTTCCGCGTGGGCAGGGCCTTGAGCTTCGCTTCGAGCTTCTGGTTGTGCCCGCAGATCAGAATCAGTTGCACCTCGACGCCGCTCTGGTCGAGACGCCTGACGATGTCCGTCATGACCCGGGAGCCATGTCCGCCGAACAGAACAATCCCAGTCAGGCAATCCGGCTCAAGACCGAGCCGCTTCCGTTCAGAGGTCCGATCGACGCCAGTCTGATCGTAGAACTTGGGCTTCAAAACCATTCCGGAGGTTTCAAAAACGTGGTCGGCGGGGTGGCCAATCGCCAAGGCCTGCCGCTTGGCCCGTTCGGTGCCGGCGATGATGTACTCGGACTCGCGCTCGATCCAGAAGCGCGGCGGGTAATCCGCCAGATCGGTGATCAGTGTGGCAAAGGGCGTTCTTCTTCCATTCTTTCGCAGGCTGTCCGCCAGTTCGCGGTTGAAGTGTGGGATCACGGAGAGCACAAGGTCGGTGGGATGTTCCGCCCAGTAGGCTCGCAGGGCCTTCACGATCGGGGCGTGGTAGACGCAAATCGTGCCCTGAAGGAGCTTCAGGAGTTGCGGCGTAAATCTTGTCCAGCCGCGGCGCAGGATCAGGTTGTAGGTATCCTGGATGCGGATGCCGGTAAAGCGGCGGACCAGGTCCAGGGGATCGAGTAACTCTTGTATGTCGAGAAGGGTGACGTCCCAGGGATAGTCCTGCCCAGTCAGAATGGTTCGGATCGCATCCGCTGCACTGCGATGTCCGCCGCCAGCATGGTGGAAAACGATCGTCAGTTTACGCAAGAGTCCCCTGGCCCCCCGTCGGTCAAAGTTTGAAGCTTCCGCGTAAGCGTGTGTCGTGACCGCCGCCGCAACAGTTCTGTCGTGCTGTGCACCTCTTCAAAAACAAACACCCGTCGCTTTCACGTTCCAACCGCGTCAGCCGCCAACACCTTGGTATTCGCCGTCTTCGACTAGTCCAGCCTCGTCAGCGAACTCACCCACCTCGGAATCAGACGGAGTCATTTCTTCGCTGGGATCATGCTCGTCCGCCCGCTCGACGTAGTCATGGATACGGACTCCTTCTTCACCGACGGTGATATAGGTAGGATGCTCGTCAATCCAGCTCCCGCAATTGAAATAATCGATCCCTGGCTCGTGCTGGTGCAGAGCGGCATGAGTGTGTCCGCAGAAGATGCGCGCGGCCTGGTGATGCCGGGCATGCGCCAGGGCTCCCTCGGCAACCTTGGTGGAGAGCCGCAGCCAGCGGGTGTTCAGCCGGTCGAGAAAGCGCGTCAGGGTCTTGCTCTTCGAATCCCATTTCTGCAGTTGCAGGTAGAGCAGCGTGCCGAACAGGTAGTTGAAACGGACGTTGTTCACCACAAAGCTGTCGAACTGATGACCGTGTACGGCGATGTGGCGCAGCCCCTGGTAATCCCAGCGGTACTCCTGATACACGCGAATGCCGACGAGATGCGACATGATCTCGGTCAGACCATGATCGTGATTGCCTTCGACCCAAACTACCTCGACATTGCGTTTGGGATTGGAGAGTTTGCGGATGAAGCCGAGAAATTTCCAGTGCTCTTTCTTCAGGCGTCCGAAATTGAGGTCGGCGAAAATGTCGCCCAGCAGGATGAGGCGGCGGTAGGAATGTTCCTGCAGCACACGCAGGGCCTCGCGGGCCCGGCTCATGTCTGCGCCGAGATGCACGTCGGACAGGATCAGCGTGTCATAGACCGGCGGATTCACAGCTCAATTGTTTCGCAGGATTGTTACGAGGTGATGAATTGGAAAACAGCAGACCGGGAGAGGGGGTAACCTCTCAGTAATCATGTCAACAGGTGTCAGGTCTCAGCTCTGAGGGAAACCATACGCGCGTGGACGGTTGCGAGAGAGACGCGGCGAGCCGCGTCTCTACAACAGCATTTTGGGCACTCTGGGTTTCAGTGCGTCGGTGGAACGTACTGGGCGGGAGGAGCGGCGCCCTCGCCGAAGAAAAACTGCTCCATCTGTTTCACGATCACTTCCTGATCCTGCTTGCGCGCCGGGTTCAGGCGATATTCGTTCAGCAGCATTTTGCAGTATTCCATCCACTGATCCCAGGCTTTTTGCGAGATCTGCTCGTAGACTTTTTTTCCCAAGTCGGTGTCGAAGGGAGGCTCGGAAAGCCCGGGCAATTCCTGTTTCAATTTTGCGCAGAAAACTTTGTGATCGGACATGGCTTGCAACGTTTCTCTTTGAAATTATCGCACACGCGGAAGGGCTGAATCGGGCCGGGAGCTCATGAGAGTTGCGAGATTCGGAACGAGCGTCGGCGAACTCTTCTTCCCGGAGGGGAGGCACGAACTCGGCCAGAGGGCTGCATGGCACGAAATTTTCATTGACAAATTGTATTCGAGTGGCAATATCTTGTGGTAGGAGAGTTGCTCATACCAGAAGTTGAGTAGCTCGGGCATCAAGGTGCCCCGTAGAGAACCTTGGGAGAATAAATCGTTCGAACGGAGGAAACACATAATGGCAACCAAGAAGAAAGCCGCCAAGAAAAAGAAACACTAAGCGAGCGGATGCTCGTACAGAAGTTCCCCAAAAGCCTCGCCGGAGAAGCACCTCTTGCGAGGCTTTTCCTTGCCGTACACGGGTGTACTTTTGGGGGTTGTCGGGCGGGCGCGGTCGTGCTAGAAACGCGTATACGCCGATGTTGAAGCCCCGTCCATGAGCCCGGTGAAGAGAGCGTCGAGAAAAACGGCCCGCCCCGCGGAAGTCATCATTCCCGACAAGCTCTATTTCCGTATCGGCGAGGTTGCCAGTCTCTGCCGGCTGCCCGCTTACGTACTGCGCTTCTGGGAGACGGAATTCCCGCAGCTCAAGCCGGTGAAGAGCAGCACCGGACAGCGCATGTACCGCAAACGCGACGTGGAATTCGTGGTGCGGATCAAGAAACTTCTTTACGAGAACGGGTTCACGATCGCCGGCGCGCGTGCGCACTTGCGCGAAGAGACGAAGTCGGAGCGCAACCAGAGCGCTCTCCCGTTTCCGGTTCCACCTTCAGTCAGTGTCGCGCACCTGCGGCACGAACTGAAGGAGATCCTGCACATTCTTTCCGCGCGGCATTAAGCCTGTAAACTCGCGCGCTCCGCTCCCCTCACAGCGTCGAGAACTTGGCGCAGCATGCCAGGACAACAAAGAGACACGGGCTGGCAAAGCCTGCAGCTATCCATCCGTGTGAGATCTGGCTTCCCAAAAGGCTGTCTCGAAAGAGAAAACCCGTGCCCGGATCGCCCAACGGCAATCCGGCCTGCTTACGATGTGCGCACCGGGGGTCTGGGCGGACAAACGTGTCCGCCCCCCACGGGATTAATCCGCGGCGCTGCGCCGGATGGTGTACATCTCGGTAAGAAACTCCACGCGCGGCTGGCCCTTCACGCCCGCGGTAACCATCCTGGCCTTGAGTTCATCGGACGCCATAAACGCGCGCGCCTGTTCGAGCGTCTCCCACTCAAACAGGAGAGTGAGGTCGTTGAGGTTGCCGGCGGTGTGGAAGATACGGGCGCTGCGCTCGCCGTTTTTGTGGCGCCAGTCGAGCGCCGCGTCAAACACCGCTTTCCATGCGGGATATTCGGCGACCTCGTGATGGACAAGAATGTTAACCATGAGGACGGGTGCTCCTTTCGAGTACAGAATTGCCCGAAAGTGCCGGAAATGCAAGGACGGGAATCACCGGGATGGGGACTTGTAGCGCCGCCGCCCCGGCGGCTGTCGTGGGGGCGACCCCGTCCCCACCGCCGAGGGCAAGATGCCGGCGCTACGTCTAGTGGCGCGGAGCCGCCGCGTCGATCAGTTTCTGAATCGAAGGCGCCACCATGAGCAGCAGGTTCGCGCGCGGGGTGTTCGAGCGCGCGACCACTGTCAGTTGGTCGGTCCGCCACTGGTCCGGCAGAGACTGGCTCTTGTCCAACGCGTCGAGTGCCTGCAATCCCGCTGCTGCCAGGGCGGAGAGATCCTCGGACAGCGGTTTGTCTTCCGTCAAGAGAAACGACTGTTCCAGAAGAGACTGGAGATTTGCGTGGTTCTGCTGCCACTGGTTCAGCCAGCTGCGAATCTGCGCTTCCGCCGCAGATTTCTGCTCTCCGTTCTGAAAGTAAGTGTCGACCAGGTCCGAAAAATGTCGTGCGACCGTGCTTTCCGGCTGAGCGGCATCGGCCAGGCGGTTCAGCGGCATGAACTGGACCGGAGGCTGGGGGAAGATTTCCGTGCGTGTGTAGTCCTTGGTGGGCTCGACGACATCGGCCAGGACGCGCAACGCTGCGATGTCCTCCCTGCCTGCCAGGCGGCGGAGCATGGGCACGTAGTTCGATTCGTGGGTCAAGCCGAGCCAGCCCAGGCGCCCGCTGATCTCGTCCATGCGCTGATACATGGACTTGGGGTCCGTCACGTTCTGCGGAGACCACAAGCGTTCGGCGATCGCGGCCAGGCGAGGCCAGATCCGGGAATCAATGGTCTCCGCGGAAATGTGCTCGGACCACATGCAGGCTTCGCCGCCGAGGATGCGTTGCTGCTCCTCAGGGGTAAGGGAGGCGGCGCCACCGGACATGGGATCGACAGCATAATGACGCGCAGCCGGCCAGATCAAGTCGAGGTAGTAGCCGTAAGAAAGCAAGCCCCGATAACCCTGTCTGGCGGCGGCCGCCAGAGATTCCTGGCCGCGCCACGATTGCACCACGACCGTCTTCGGCAAGTCGGGATGCAACACCTCATCCCAACCCATCATGATTTTCCCGTGCTTGCGGACGATCTTCTGCAAGCGCTGATTGAAGTAGGCCTGCAGGTCGCGGTTGCTCTTCATGCCGTGAGCGCGAATGAACTGCTGGATTTTCGGATTCGAGTCCCAGGGCCTGTCATCCACTTCGTCCCCCCCGATGTGGAGGTAGGCGTCGGGAAACAGTTGCACCATTTCTGCGATGAGCTTGTCGAGGAACTTGTAAGTTTTATCCTGCGTGACGTCCAAGGCCGGTTCGGTCTGCGCAATCCTGCCCGCCTTGTAAGGACCAGGCTGACTGGCGAGTTCGGGATACCCGACCACAATGGACCGGCTGTGGCCGGGCATCTCGAACTCCGGCATCACGCGAATCCCACGATCGCGCGCATAGGCCACGAACTCGCGGACTTCCGCCTGCGTGTAGTACTGCCCCTCGGAGCCCAGCTCCTGCAGCTTGGGGAAGCGCTTGCTCTCGATGCGAAACCCTTCGTTGTCGGAGAGATGCAAGTGCAGCACATTCATCTTCAAGGCAGCCATGCCGTCGAGGTTGCGCTTCATTATGTCGAGCGGGATGAAGTGTCGACACACATCAATGAGCAAGCCGCGCCAGGCAAACCGAGGCTGGTCATTGACGGTCACAACCGGCACGGCGAAGCCGGCGGGAGTGGGCGCTACCAACTGCATGAAGGTTTGTAGCCCGTGCAACGCGCCGAGAGCGGTCGGCGCGGTCAGGGTCGCGTGCGACGCGTTGATTTCGAGCGTGTAGGACTCGTCCTCGCCCAGTTCCTGAACTTTGCGGCCGGCGCTCTGGGCGTGGATGGCAAGGGTTGCGTGGGCCGCGTCCGATGGGCGGACGGTGAGAGGCATGCCCGTCTGGCGGCTCAAGTCGTCAAGGAATCTTGCGATCCCGTGTTCCAGCCGCCCGTCGCTCGTGCCGGTAGACGCTGCCGTAAAGGACTGATCGATGACCAGCTGGCCGCTTCCCGCTTGCACCTTCGCGGGAACGGGCATCAGGCTGAAGGTTGAGGGCATTTGCATCGCCGCCAGAGATGGAGAGAAAGAAAGCGCAATCACCAGAACGTGTAGGGTTCGCATGATGTATGAGACGACGAGCTATCTTGGCAGGAAGGGGGGGTGATTGTCGATTCCGTGACGGATGCCTTAGTGCAAGCCTTCTTCAGAAGCAGACACGCGATGCGGGATCCGCGAGGCCAAAAAAAAGGCCCTGCACGCGCAGGGCCTTGGAACTCACAGCAGTCCGAGGTCAATGAAGGTTACTTTCCAAGCTTGCCGCGCGGGCTGCCCACGCCCGTGCAGTAGTCCCAGCCGGCGCCGACCGTGCAGCCGTTCGAACCGGTCGTCACGTCGTAGTAGTTCTTCGCGTATTCCTTGATCGCCAGGTACTCGGCGTAGATCAGATTGTTTTCCTGGTTCGTGTACCAGGGAGCGTACTGGGAGGACAGGTTGGCCGTGCCCATCTTGTTGGCCGCACTGTTGACAATGCCTGCCAGGGCCGGCGCCGACAGGCTGGTTCCGCCGACTGCGAAGTAGTAGCAGCTGCCGTTGAAGTACGCGCAGTCAAAGACCACTGCGCCGCTGGCTGGATCTGCGTTGAACGAAATATCCGGGGTATGCCGAGCACCCTGCCCGAAGATCGGGTATTGATAAGAGGCCCAGCCGCCCATGCCGGAATTGTTGAAGTCGTCTTCCCAGACTTCGTACGTGCTGGTCCCGCCACCCGAACCCGCCCAGCAGGACTCGTTTACGAAGTTGCCGCTGGAGTCGCGGTTTACCGTGGTGCCGCCCGCAGACACGACCCAGGGAGACGAACTGGGATAAGCCGCGCTGCAACCGGAATCACCCGCGGAAGCAAAATAGGAAATGTTCTGGAAGTAGTAGCGGAAGAAGTAGTTGTCATACGCCAGTTCACCGGAGAATTCTCCGCCTCCCCAGCTGTTCGAGATGTCACCACCACCGTATTTTGCGACCCATTGACCCGCCACATACTCGGCGTAGGCGAGGTCGTCCATGCTGCTGGAGCAGGCTTCTACCAGAATGATTCTGGCGGCCGGCGCCATCACGTGGGCCCATTCGATGTCCAGGGAAATCTCTAGACCCCAGCCAGGGTCCACCGGAGGAACGGTGCAGTGGCCGTTGCCGTTGGCATAGACCTGAGTGAATTTGGAAGCCGTGAACGGCAGGCCATAGGCAGCACTGAACGTCTTCAGTTCGTAGGCCGCGTAGGGGTTATGGTACGCATCCACGATTGCGATCGCTCCCCAGCCGCCGCTCGGGTGCTTCTTGGCACCGGTTGCCGGATTGCAACCCGTGTAGTTCGGACCCACTTTGTAGATGCAGCCCAAGGAGGCCGGAGTTTCGGTCTCCGTAAGGTCAGGGCTCACGGACATATGGGGATTCACGCCGTCCAGGGTGCGCAGCACGTAATTGGTGTGAGCAAACTTGCCGGCGTCCTCCGGGCGCGCCACACTGCTCGCCGGGATAATCATGTTGCTGGTCGACAACGCGACCGCTTGTCGATTTTCCTGCAGTGAGTCGTACCCAGCGACCTTCTGGCCCGCGGCCAGCGTCGCTAGGCAAACACATGCCACTGCGGCGAGTACTAATGTGAAATGACCAAAGCCTCTCTCCATGGTCTCACCTCCTGGTGAGAAAATTTGTGAAACGTTGACTTGAGAAAAGTCCTTTGCGGATACGGCGCACGCCCCATTTTCAAACCCGGATCTTTCCTGCCTTCCTGTACGAGAAGGCGCTACAAATCTGAGGATTCGGACAATCGCGCTTCGCGACTCTCCAAGAATTGACAGCTTCTACGTTGTTGACACCTGGGGTTTTTGTTGTTCGCGCAGCAATGCACAGGTGGGGGAGACATGCATGCAAGGCAGTGCTTAGCTACATCAACTCTTGTACGATCTGCACTCGCCGTCAATAAGACTGAGGCCTCTCGCAGGAAAAATCCTGGGAGCGCGTTCCCAGAACGGGAAACGGTTCGTTTTGGGAATCGGCGGAAACGGCGTTCTTACAAGGCAAGGGACAGAACACCGTTCACAAGTGGCGCAGGAGTACGCCCGCCGGTCGCTGAAACCAAACAGCTGATTTAGAATGGTCGGGACGGCGAGATTTGAACTCGCGACCCCTTGCACCCCAAGCAAGTGCGCTACCAGGCTGCG
>JAIQFZ010000184.1 GCA_020073015.1 Terriglobia bacterium
AAGACGAAGGGCAAGACATTGCCGAGTATGCAGTGGTGTTGGCCGTCATCCTGGGACTGGTAGTCGGCACGATTCGGCTCATCGGCTCGAATGCGAACAACGCCTTCTCCAGCGCTGCGAGTTCGCTTCAGTAGCACGAAACTTGCCTTCAACACGGAAAGCCTCAGTACATGAGAAACCCCTATGTGGTGTTGAGCGAGAAACAAGAGGAAGCCGCTCGTGTCCGAAGAGAGATTCAAGCGCTGCTTATAGTCATTCCACTCTTGGAGGATGATGTGCCCACGTGGGCGGAACTTGCGACATTCCTCGCGAATCAACTTGGCCCTGATCCAAAGACCACCGAGGACTCAATGCGTCAAATGGAAGTGTATTACCCATTCATCAAGAATTTGCGGCTAGCGAGTGGAGGTGGCGTTTAGGCAGCAGGCGAGACGTTGCCGACATTGAACCGCTTCCGGCATGCTGCAGTGTGCATTACAGGTGGGCGCAGCAATGGACGAAATCAGATTACACGTTTTGACCTTGCCCGGACTCAGTCTCGAAACATTCACGAATGATGGCGGCAACCTGTTCCCTCCGCCATGCGCCATCTAGACCTTCCGCCAATTCAGGATTGTTCCGAGACTTCGCTATGCTCCTGAGAAGTTCTGCTGCTCTCTTAGTGGGGCGCTGATTCGACAGATGGCGTTCCAGCATGTCATTGAAGCCGGCGGAACTGCATCACCTCCGCGCAATTCCCATGGACGCGCGGGTCTTCCTGTTCGTATTCCCTATCTCGCTACTGACGGGGCTGCTGTTCGGACTTCTGCCGGCTTGGTCCGCATCTCGCGGCGATATCGCTGAAGCGTTGCGGGAGAACGCACGCACCACAACTACGGGCGTTTCGCGTAGTCCTTTGCGCAGTTTCCTGGTGACCGCGGAGCTTGCCCTGGCGCTCATTCTGCTGGCGGGTGCGGGATTGTTGATCAAAGGCTTTCTGCGCCTGCGATCCGTCGATCCGGGATTCAATCCCGCGAACGACATCACCATGTACCTTCAACTGCCGGGAACCCGCTATCCGCGGATTCCCTTGCAGACGAATTTCCGCCGGGAGTTGCTCGCTCGGATTAACTCCTTTCCGGGCGTGGAGGCGGCGATGATCACCGACCTTCCCTTGGCCGGAAATTATGTAGACCATCGCGTCGTGATCGACGGCCGGCCGACGCCTGCGGTGGGAACCGAACCCGAGGCGCAAACGCTATCGGTCATGGGTAATTACTTTGGCGTCATGCAGATTCCCATTCGCTCCGGACGCGACTTCCGCGCAATGGACCGCGAACAACAACCGCGAGTGGCGATCGTCAACGAAGCGTTCGTGCGGCAACTGCTTCCCGGCCAGAACCCAATTGGAACCCGTATTGACTGGGCCCGATCTAACGAACCCCACGAGTGGATGACGATCATTGGTGTTGCGGGCGACGTGAAGCATTCCGGGCTGAACCAGCCAGTGGATCCCGCCGTCTACGCTCCGTTCAGCCAGAATGACGAGGCGTGGCGGAAATGGATGACGCTGGTGACCCGGACGCGAGTTCCGGTAGCAGGCCTGGTCGAGGACGTGAAAAAGCAGGTCTGGAGCTTGGACAGCCAGATTCCAGTAAGCGGCATTCAGTCCATGGACGATTTGTTGGCGGTCTCGGTAGCGCAGGAGCGCTTCAACATGTTGTTGCTCGGGAGCTTTGCCGCGCTGGCGGTGGCGCTAGCTGGAGTGGGCATCTACGGTATGGTTGCGTATCGCGTCAATCAGCGCACGCACGAAATCGGAGTCTACATCGCTTTGGGCGCGCAACATCGCCATGTCCTGAGGCTGGTAATGAAGGATGGGGTGAAGCTCGGGCTGCTGGGCATCGTGCTCGGGCTTGCCGGCGCCATCGCGCTTACGCGGGTGATGGTCAGCCTGCTCTTCGAAGTGAACCCTACCGATCCCGCAACACTGATTGGTGTGGCGTTGTTGCTCGCGGCAGTCGCTATGCTGGCGTGTTACATCCCGGCACGGAGGGCTTTGGGCATCCATCCTATGACCGCCTTGCGCCGCGAATAACCAGCCTCGCACTGAAAACTTCAGGTGATCTGCAGATTCAACTGGCGAGTCGTCGGCAAACCTTACCTTACCGGGTTAGGTAAGGGTAGCTCGTCATCCGGGCGTGATCCCGAGAGGTCACGCCAACACCATGCGTCTCACACGCGACGAAGCGGTTGCTCTTTCCGCACAGAATTGAGTCCTGCGCGGTTTGATCGCCAGTGGCGGGCTCAGTCCAACGCCTTGTGGAACCGGAACACACTCAGAGTCAGCAGGACTATTCCGAGTACGGCCATCGCGAGCAGCTGCGGCGCGAGAATCGCGAAACCCACACCCTTCAGGTAGACCCCGCGCAGCACCACAAGAAAATAGCGCAGTGGATCGATGTATTCGAACGCTGCCTTCTCGCCGCACGCCGATCCTTTCGGGAGCGGCCCAATGGGAACAGCCATTGTTCTTAAGGAGACGGTCGCCCAAGCGTCTGCGCATCCGCAAAATCCCCTTCACGCTATAACCCGGTCGCTCCACTATGGATGCTGTGACCCATGCAGCTGGAGTAAGGCCTGGGAGGCACCGAATCGGGAGATCGGCAAGCCCGGGGAGAATCGTGGCTTATACCTCGAAGGTCTCCCGAATCATTTGTGAGATTCCCACCGCCGCCTCCGCCGGAGCACTGCCAGTGCTCCAAAGCGGAATGCCGACTGACGATTTTAACCTGTCATTCGCCAAAATTCTGGCTAGCCGTGAAATCAACAGCTTGCACACCCTCCTCAACCCGCCAATTTGATATGACTGTTCAAAGTCGCTTATACCACTCCTTCTTCCACGGTTAGCCGTTTTGTGTGACACTTGGACCCCAAGAAACCGAATCGAACACGAGGGAAAATGACCCCATCCAAACTGGGATTGCTCGCCGTCTCGTCCATCTTGTTCTCCGCCACCGCTCCCCTGCTCTCCCAGCAGCTGAGCTCAAATTTTGCCCGCGACCCCGGGCAGCCCATCGATCAGCAGTACACGGACCAGATTCACAAATACACCACGGATCCCTCCTTCATCTCTCCACTCGTGGATTACCTTCCAGCCTCGAGAAGAGTCCCCACGCCCGCCAAGGTGCTCGGCGACATCTCCGGCGCGCCCGACATGCTTCCCTACGCGGAAGATGTGTACAAATATTTCCGCCTGCTGGAGGCGAGCAGTCCGCGGGTGAAGGTGTTCACCATCGGCCACTCCGAGGAAGGACGAGAGATGATCGCCGCCGCCGTCGCCGACCCCAAACTCTTGGTCGGCGCGAAAGAGAATGATGCCCGCTTGGCCCAGCTTGCGGACCCGCGCACGATCGGCCTCGATGACGCCAAAGCCCGCCAGCTCGTCGACCAATCCTGGCCCGTCTACTACATCACCGGCACTATTCATTCCCCTGAGACCGGGGCCCCAACGGCTCTGATGGAACTCGCCTATCGCCTGGCCGTCGACGATGCGCCCTATATCAAGTACATCCGCTCCCACATGATCGTGCTCATCACTCCCGTGGTTGAAGTCGACGGCCGTGACCGCATGGTCGATATCTACAAGTGGCACAAAGCGCATCCCGGCCAGGATTGGCCGCGCCTTCTTTACTGGGGCCACTACGTCGCCCACGACAACAACCGCGACGCCATGGCCATGACCCTCGATCTAACGCGGAATGTCCTCGAAACTTATCTTGGCTGGCATGCGCAGGTGTTGCACGACTTGCACGAGTCAGTTCCGTTTCTTTACGACAACACGGTGGGCGACGGACCTTACAACGCATGGGCGGACCCTATCCTCGCCGACGAGTGGGCGGAACTGGGCTGGAACAACGTTGCCCAGATGCAGAGCTTCGGCATGCCTGGAGTGTTCACCCACGGGGACTTCGATACCTGGAGTCCTGGCTACCTGATGTTCCTTGCCGGCATGCACAACGGCATCAGCCGGCTCTATGAAACCTTCGGAAACGGGGGCGCCGATACAGAGAAACGTATCCTTCGGCCTGAAGATTATTCGCGCACCTGGTACCGTCAGAATCCGCCGCTACCCGTAGTGACCTGGTCGCAGCGCGATAACAACAACTACGAAGAGAGCGCTCTGCTCTCCACCATCGCTTACGTCTCGCACAACACTCACCATTTCCTCGAGAACTACTACATCAAGAGCAAGCGCTCGGTCGAGAAGCCATCGTTGGAAGGGCCTGCCGCCTACGTGATCCCTGTGGACCCAGCCGACGCGAATCGTCAGACCGAGTTACTCAAGGTATTGAAGCGCCAGCACGTCGAAGTCGAAGAACTGTCCGAGGCGGTCACTTCCACCATCCCCGCTGAGAAACGCGGAGACAAGCCGAAGCAGGAAACCTTCCCCGCCGGCAGCATCGTCATCCGCATGGATCAGCCGTACTCCCGCGTCGCGGATGCGCTGCTCGACCGGCAGTTCTGGGCTGCCGGCGACCCGCAGAAGCATCCCTACGACGACACCGGGTGGTCCTTCACTCACCTCTTCAATCTGAAAGTCGTCCGAGTCCTCGATCCTTCGATCCTGAAGTCCAAGATGACGCGCCTTGACGATCCAACGAGCCTTGCTGGCAAGGTCTCCGGCTCCGGCACAGTGCTTGCAGTGGCCAACACGGGCCAAGTTTCTCTGCTGCCGCTGGTCTACAAACTCAAAGGTGCAACCATCCAGGTCGCGGAAAAGTCTTTCGATGCCGACGGCAAACATTTCGCGGCCGGTTCGCTGCTCATCACCGCCGCTCCCGAGGACCGTATCGCTGGAATTCTGCACGATTTGTCACTCGACGGGTCGCGACTTTCCGCAGCGCCCGCTGTGCCGGTCCATGTGGTCACTGCTCCGCGCGTAGCCTTCATGCACACCTGGCTCGGCACTCAGACCGAAGGCTGGTGGCGCTATGCCTTCGATACCGCGGGCGTGCCCTTCGATTACATCAGCACCCAGACTGTCGCGAGCCAACAAGATCTCCGCTCAAAGTACGACGTCATCGTCTTCGCTCCCGTCGGCCGATCTTCCACGCTCGAGATTCTCAACGGCATTCCCATGTGGAACAATCCGATGCCGTGGCAGAAATCCGAGCTGACCCCAAACCTCGGTGCCATCGACAGCACCTCCGACATACGCCCCGGCCTAGGTTACGAAGGGCTCGCTCATCTGAAGCAGTTCGTTGTGCAAGGCGGGCTCCTCATTACCTGCGAAGACACCGCTCAGTTCGCAATCGAAACGGGTCTTGCCCCCGGCGTCAGCGTCGCTCCCCATGGCGACACCCGTGTCGTCGGCACTGTGCTCAACACGGTCTTCGTCGCCAGCGACCATCCAGTCGCCTTCGGCTACGGACCCGGTGTTCCGGTCATCAGCGCCAACGGCATGGCCTTCAACGTCAGCAATACACTCGGCCGCGCGGGAGGCCGCGTTTTGATGGACCCCCTCACGGACCCCTTGGATCCCTACGCGAAGAGGCCCACCGGCCGCGGCAGCGTCGACGATAGCGACCAGCCACTGGGCAGAAGGTTCGCCGAGCCCGAACCCCTCGTGAAGCAGCAGCCATGGGAACCTATGCATCTGGATGAGGAACAGACGCGCAACAACCCGCAGGTGATTCCGGTGCAGAGCCGGCCCGATGTCATCTTGCGTTTCTCCGATGCCAAAACCCTTTTGCTCGACGGCCTGCTCGACAAGGCTTCGTCGATCGCCGAGCATGCCATAGTGGTGAACGCGCACTTGGGCCAGGGAAACGTGCTGCTATTCGGCAACAATCCCGTTTATCGCGGTGAGACCGTCGGCACCTACGCCTTGGTATTCAACGCCATCCTCAACTATCAGCACCTCGCTCACGAATCCCTACCCTCAAACAAGCAGCCACCTGTCAATCAGGCAATTCAGCGACAGGAAACAGTCTTCGGCCCCCGTCCAATCTCAGAAGGGGAAGCCGGCCGATAGAATGGGAATTTGGTCTGTTCGGATGGAATGAAAAAAGTGATGACGTGTATGAGCGTAAGCCGCTTCGCAGGTGCATCGAAAAACTTGCATAGGAAAACAAACGATATGAAATTTCGCTCACTGGCATTGCCGTTTTGTGCACTGGTCTGTGCTTCTTATTTCTTCGTACCGACGGTGGCCGCCCAGATAACTCCACCCACACCACCAGCGCCGCGGGCTATCACGGTTGACGATGGCTTTGAAATCCATGAAGTAAGCGATCCGCAGATCGCGGACGATGGCAAGTGGGTGGCTTACACGGTAGCGACGGCTAAGGTGAAGGAGGACAAGAGCGAGACGCGCATCTGGATGGCGCCGGCTGGTGGAGGCGATGCCATCGTTATGACCGCCGAAGACCTGTCGTCTTCGCATCCGCGCTGGAGTCCTGACGGAAAATATCTCGCATTCCTCTCCAAGCGCAACGAAGGCAAGACGCAGGTGTGGCTGCTCAACCGCATGGGCGGAGAGGCGCAGCGGCTGACGGATGCGATTCAAGATGTGGATGATTTTGCCTGGTCCCCCGACAGCAAGCGACTCGTCCTCGTCCTGCGAGACCCCTCCCCGGAAGAATTGGACGAGGCCAAAGCGAAAGACAAGGACAAGCCGGGGAGCAGCGATAAAGAGAAGGACGTGAAGCCGAAGAAACCGAAAACTCCGCCTCCGTTCGTGGTCGACCGCTATCGATTCAAAACCGATACGGTGGGATATCTCGACCGGCGACGCACACATTTATATGTGTTTGATGTGGCCACCAAGGCGGTCGTGCAGATTACTTCCGGCGACTTTGACGACCTCGAACCGGCATGGTCTCCTGACGGCAAGCTGCTTGCGTTCCGCAGCAACCGCTCGACTCCGGACCCCGACCGCACGTACGACACGAACATCTGGGTGGTAGCCGCCGATAACACCGACAAGGGTGCGCACCTAACGCAAGTTACGACGAACCCTGGCGCAGACGCGGCACCCGCGTGGTCGCCCGATGGCAAGTGGATCACCTACGTCACGCAGCTTGAGCCGAAGCTCCTTGTCTATGCCACCCACCACATCGCCGTTTCTCCGGCCGAGGGAGGCGAGGCCAAGGTGCTCACGCGGACTTTCGACCGCATGTCGCGGTCGCCACATTTCTCACCCGACGGCAAATTCGTGTATTTCATCGCCGATGATGATGGAACGCAGAACCTGTGCCGGGTTCCGGCAACTGGTGGCGAGATCACGCGAGCAATCTCCGGGCATGTTGTGGTCTCCCGCTACACCATCGCCAAGTCGGGCGATATTGCGGCGCAGATCGCGAGCACAGACCGACCCGGCGAAATCTTCACCACTACGACCTCGGGCGGCCCGCTGACGCGCATCACGCACGTGAACGATGCGTTCCTGGCGAAGATCAGGATCGTCACTCCGGAGTACGTCAAGTTCAGAAGCAAGGATGGCACCACGGTTGCGGGCTATCTCTTCAAGCCGCTGGACTATATGGCGGGGAAAAAGTATCCCACGCTACTGCACCCGCACGGCGGGCCGGTGGGATCTTATTACGGCGAGTTCGACCACTTTTCGCAGCTCTTCGCCGCCAATGGATACGTCGTCCTCGAGCCGAATCCGCGCGGCTCGTCCGGCTACGGGCAGGACTTCTGCAAGGCCATCTTCGCCGACTGGGGGAACAAGGACTATCAGGACGATATGGCCATGGTCGACTATGCCATCGCCCAAGGCGTGGCCGATCCGGACAAGCTGGGCGTGGGCGGCTGGTCGTATGGCGGCATTTCGACAGACTTCATTATTACGCAGACTACGCGCTTCAAGGCAGCGATTTCCGGTGCGGGATCGGCGTTCCTGGCGGCGCTGTACGGACATGACCAGTACATCCTCGACTACGATGTGGAGCTCGGGCGCCCGTGGGAGAACCCCGCGACATGGGGCAAGATATCGCCGTATTTCAGAGTCGCGAACATCACGACGCCAACGCTATTTATGGGCGGCGACATCGACTGGAATGTGCCCATCCTCGGGGGCGAGCAGATGTATCAGTCCCTGAAGAGTCTGGGCCGCGAAACGGAACTGGTGGTGTATCCCGGCGAGTACCACGGCCTCAAAGCACCCTCGCATATCAAGGACCGGCTCGAACGCCACCTCAGCTGGTACGCGCACTACGTCAAAGCCGACGGCAGCCCGGCCCGGCCAGCGGCGAAAGCAAACTAGCGCGTGTGGTATACCGGGGAACGATCAGGCGAGGGTCTCAATTCCGGGAACGATCTGATCAGGAATGGACCGGGTCATGTAAAGCTCCCTGCTGTTGTTGGCTGCTTTAGCATGCAGGTGTCAGGCCAACAGCTTGGTTTGAGCTAGGTGAGCGCAAGAAATCAGGGCGCGGCTCCCGGAAAAGTGACGGAGCGAGATTACCGACGGCTGGTCGGCAACGCGGAAGGGGATCCGCCTGCCTCGCGGTGCAGAAGTCTTGTCCACCAAGCAGTGGTGCCGGACGGGAGCGCGGACTTGCAGAATAATGTTGCAATCCCGAGGTCTGCTGCCGACCGCCTTCGGGCCGGCGGCCCAACGAGCACGAACTTCCTCAGCATCCGGATGTTCAACAAACAATAGATGATTCGGCTACTTCCTGTTTGCCCGCGATCCCGGAGCGATGCGGCAATTGAGAGTCCATTGTGACCCACAAGCCGACTCCCAAGGAACATCATCCGTTCTGAATGGGGATGAGCTGAAACCCGAGTTGAGCGGCTTGTCTGCGGAGCCGAAGCGCGCGTTTTAGAGCTTCTTCATCGCAGCGGTGAAAGACACTCTCGTTGTAGGCTTCC
>JAIQFZ010000002.1 GCA_020073015.1 Terriglobia bacterium
GCAGGAACACCAGCGGCTGGCGCAACAGAATGCCGATGAAGCAAGAAAGCAGCAGGTAGAGCAGCGGCACCAGCAACAGACGCAGCAATTGGAGGAGAAACACTCAAAACAGCAGCAGAAGTTGCAGGACAAACAGCAGCCAGCACGCCAGAATCGCTCCAGGCCTCCGAAGGAAAAGCCATAAAGAGTCATTTAGAAAGCGGACCGGGCGGGGTATCTGCTAACTGGCGGATGCCTCGCCGCGCGTATCCGCACCGCCCGTCATGGCTGCTCCAACCCCGGGCCGGGACATTCGTTGGACCAAACTGTTTCTTTTCCGCACAAGAAAGGTGAGGCAGCGTAATCATCACAGTCACTAACACATGCGTGTGCCAAAAGCACCGCACGAACAGAATCGCCACGAGAACCTCAGCCCATGATCCCAGCCCATGATTGCTCCGGCTTGTACGTATTTGCAGGTACTTGGCAGTCTCCCGCAAACCAGTAAGTAGTTGTAGGTTCAGGTTGAACTAGGTCTGAAAAGGCTGGCGTCGGCGGTTCAACTCCGTCCCTGGCCACCATATCTTTCAGTGACTTAGCAGCCCACCCTAAAATTTCACACCTGTGATTTCACACCTGTGGTCGCTTACGGCCCTAAGCAACTTAACTTGCTTTGAGCCGTGGCAGCAGAGTCAGCGCATTGTCACGGCCGATACGCTGGAGATCGTCCGCCGAAAAGCCAAGCTGCATAATGCCTTCAGCCGTTTCAGCGAGGGGGACGAAGGGATTGTCGCTGCCGAACAGAATCTGTGTGATTGGGACGAGATTCGTGAGTGCAGCAATCGCCGGTCGGTAGGCAGTACCAGCGATATCGTAGTAGAGACGTTTGAGTTCGTATTCGATTCCGTTGGGTGCTTTTTCGGCAATGTCCTTGGGCCCGTATTGGTGCATGCGACCGAGCACCATCGGCACGTTTCCGCCCGCGTGGGTAAAGATGAAATGAATGTCTTTAAACCTCGCGAACGTGCCGGTAAAAAGTAGATTCGCTACTGCCCGAGTGGTGTCTTGCGGAATCTCGACCATTATTGGTGAGACATCGGGCAGCAACGTTCGACAGCACAAAGGCGTAGTCGGATGCACGAACACGACGGCCTTGCGCCGGTTGAGCTCCTCGAAGACCGGATGGTAAGCAGCATCCCCCAGCCACTTGTCGCTGTAACTGGTCAGGAGTCCAATCCCATCCGCCTTGAGCACACTGAGCGCGTACTCAATCTCGCGCAGGCTGCCCTCAGTGTCCGGGAGAGGTATTGCAGCGAAGCGACCGAAACGCCCCGGGTGATTTCGCGCGAGATCGGCTGCGTATTCGTTCACTCGGCGCGCCGTCTGCGCCGCCGTCTGTGGGTCTCCGAACCAGACGCCCGGCGCGCTGAGGGAGAGAACAGCCGTCGCGACACCCTGCTTATCCATCGCGGCGATCGCCTGTTCCGGGCTCCAGCTCAGGTACGCGGGATTGATTCGGCCACCACCCGCAACGGTGATCCGGTCGCGATTGTCAGCCAAGTAAAAAGGTGGGACGAAGTGATGATGCACATCGATCAGACTCGGCTCGGTGCTGGAAGCAACCGTCTGCGCGATCAATTCCCCGACCGGTGCGACTGAGGTTAGACCGAACGCCGCAAGCGATGTAAGAAACTCTCGCCTGGAACGACCGTATGTGTCGGATCGACGGCCATTTGCCCGATCACCACCCGCACCGGCGATAGGGCGGTCGACATTTTGGTCTACCATAGGACTTCCTCCAGGAGGATTCCAAGCGGCCAAGTGTATCAGCGAAATGCTCAAACAGTCGCTTCAACTCCGTCAAGGTCACTGGACGTATTACGGACAAACCTGAAGTAATCCCAAGGTGAGAGTAGCCGACAATACGCTGTCTGGTTGCCAATTCGAGTCTTGCAGTGCCTGGTGGTCTTTCAACAGGTATCTCGATAGGGACTTCTCGCCAGATGGCAGCCCGTGCGCCTTCCTTGTATTCTTGTTTGGGTTGCGACTTAGTCGAACACACCTGGACAAGAAAATGCTGAAAGCCGTTGCCATCCTGGCGCTATTTGTGCCCCAGCTCTCCGTAGCGCAGTCTCCCGCCATTAATAGAGCCGATGTCGAGCGGATCGTCGGCGCTTCAATGAGTCGCAACGGTGCAATGGAGTTCCTCGAAGTGCTTTCCGACCGCATCGGGGGCCGAGTGACGGGAAGCCCTGAATCCGCTGCCACAGCATCTTTGATCCTCAAAACATTAACTGACGCAGGGCTGACGAACGCTCACATCGAGCAATATGCGATCGAGAGTGGATGGAAGCGAGGTCAGACAACCGCAAGCGTGATTAGCCCCGTTTCGCGGCCGATCTATGTGGGCTCATATGGCTGGGCCCCGGGCACGAATGGACCAGTCGAGGCCCGACTCGTCGAGGTGAACATGTCGCCAGATGGACGCCTCGATGTGCCGGTCACGAAGCTTCGCGACGCGGCTGTGATGGTGAACATTGATTTAGGTGGAAACTCGTACGCGTATTCAAACAATTCTGTAGTTCTACGGGCCAAAGCTATCCACGATCTTGCGAGCGCTGGCGCGGCAGCAATGCTTATCCCTTCAGACAAGCCGCACCGCATGCTATACACCTCCGCCTATGGTATTTATCCCCGTGCGGGGCTCCCAGTGTTGTCCGTCGCTAAAGAGGATACTGAGTTCCTGCGCCGTCTCATGAAGAAGGAAGCGGTCCAGTTGCAACTCGAAGTCCATAACGACTTTCCGCCGGTGTCGGGGGGCGAGCGCAACGTAATTGCCGAAATCCCAGGCTCTGGCAAGGAGATCGTGGTTGTAGGCGCGCACTTCGACTCGTGGGACTGGGCGCAAGGTGCGAACGACAATGGTTCCGGCGTAGCCGCAGTGCTTGAAGCCGCGCGTGTTTTACGGTCGATGGACATTAAGCCGAGGGCAACGATTCGCTTTGTCTTTTTCTCTGGAGAAGAACAGGGATGTCTGGGTTCGCGATCGTACCTCGATGCACATGAAACTGAATTGGACCGCCTTCGGATGTTCATAATGATGGACGGCGGAGCGCAGCAACCGTTGGGCATTGGAGTGAAAGGGCGGCACGATCTGCTCCAGCCGCTCGCGACCCTGATCGAACCGTTACGAGCTATCGGCGCGAATCGCCTACTTCCGGACAGCGAAGTTGGCTCTGATGACGAGCCGTTCATTGCTCTCGGTATCCCGGCGGTCGAACTGAACACGGAGCCAGGTGATTACGACACCAATCATCACGCCATCACTGACACCCTGGACAAAGTAGATGCCCGAGCGCTTTCGACCGACACTGCCGGCATGGCTCTGACTGCGCTCGCTATTGCCAATGCTGACTCGGCACCGGGTCGCAGGCTGCAGGCGCCGGAAATTCTTGAACTGCTGAAACGCACGGGGTTGCTGGACGAAGCGCGCCTGCTTCGAGGTAATAGCTGGGTGCCGCAATAGAGTCCCGAAGCGTTCCCTCATTGCCAATCGGGTTCCAGGTCATTCATTTCTGCCAGTGCGAGAGGTCTTGACGATGGACAGGAGTACGTTATGTGTCCCTGATGGACAGAAACGGGACCACATGCAGAAAAGGGAATAGCTACGGCCAATCGTGGAGATTATCACAAGCAATACCAACCTCTGCAGCTTATAGTTGTGGTGGATTCATCAGCGTTGCACTCTACCGTTGCGGCCAGGAAGGGCGCAAAAAGAGGTCTGTGGGGTAAGCAAGCTAAGCAAGTAAGTTAGAAGGATCGGACAGAAAATTGCCACGCTGTAGCTCACCACGGATTGAACTCAAACATCACCGCGCTCGACTCTTCCAGGATTATTTTCTTCCCGCTCTAGAGTGGGAACACGGACATGCACTTTACTGAAGGAAAGATGGGAAGCTTCACGCCTGACTCGGCCAGTCGAACGATTTTGCGAACTGGGCCACTGTGCGTGCGCATAGTCCGTACGCTCCCGAGTCCGCCATTGGTGCTGTTCCGAGCATGGACCAGGCCGTCGATTATGAAGGAGTGGTTTCATACCGGTTCCGAATGGACTACCCCAGCCGCGGAGATAGACCTCCGCGTAGGTGGACATTACCGGGTCGCCATGCAAGATGCCGCGGGCAAGATTTACTCCTATCGCGGACGCTATCAAGACATCCGCGAGCCGCGGAGTCTGGCTTTCACCTGGGCGCCCTATGGCGATCCCGCAATCGAGACGCTGGTAGTCCTCCAGTTCCGCCCGGGCCTGGCGGGCTCGAACACCGAACTCAAACTCAGCCATCTGGGATTGCTGCACGAACAGATGCGTGACGACCATGAGGCCATTTGGAACATATGCCTCGACCGGCTTGAGGAGACACTATGACGCTTTTCCGGCGAGGGATACTCCGCCGCGAGCGGCCAGTTGTTTTCGCGCTGTCGTCCTGGAACATCGGGGGAATTGTATTGTGCTGGCGCCACACTTCGGAAGGGGGCGCAACCGGAACCAAGAATATGCGCGCGTGTGATGGACAGGAAATCGATGAAGCCATTCTCTGAACCCGTCGTTTCCAGCGGCAGGGTTCTCCTCTGCGTTCCCATCATTCATACGCAAGCCGACATGGGGGCGCTGAACGAGCCCATCCAGCGTTTGAAAGTGAAGAAGCTCGGGAAAAAGGTCTGGGAACGCAACCTTGAGCTGGTGAACAACTTCTGGACCGAAATCGAACAGGCCACGGAGAACCTGGCGCTGCCCTACGAGCGCGTTCGTCTTTATCAGGACGGGTTGCCGGTGTGCGGCCGCGAATCGGAGATCGTCACCCACCTGGCCAAGGCGGGGAGCCGGAACCATCAGCTGCTGCTTAAGTTGAAACAGAAGGGCGCAGTCCTTATGGGCACCGAGTCCGCCGAACTTTTGGTCGAAGAATATCAACTGGCGAAGCAAGTCTTGGCCGAAGAGATGTCTAGAAACTCCGCCGGGCAGGCGGCACAGGGGAAAACTTTGCAGGATTCGTTGCTCAAACGACGCGACCAGTTCATCGGCCGCCGCATCAGTCAGACGCTTCTTGCCGGCGAAACCGGCTTGCTCTTTGTAGGGATGCTCCACTCCGTCGAGCCTTGGCTTGACAAAGATATTCAGGTGCTTCGCCCAGTTGCCCTAAAGGGCGGAGAGAGATCATCGTGACCGCCGCAGGAAACAAGATTCTCATCGTCGACAGCCAGGAAGGAATCTGCGCCTTGTTTTCGGAGTACTTGAAGAATGAGGGAATGATTCCGGTCGTGGCTCACACCGCGGAAGCCGCCCTAGAGAAGGTGCGCACGGAGGCGCCCGACTTGCTGATCGTGGATTTGGAAGTGCCGGAAATGGGCGGTCTTAAGGTCATGAAGGCTGCCAAGGCTGTGAGCGAGGATCTCGCCACGATTCTGGTGGCGGGCACCCCCAATATTCGGGAAGCGGTCGCGGCCATACGGGCCGGGGCTCACGGCTACCTGGAGAAACCACTCAAGCACCATGAAGTGCTGCGCGTGGTGTTCCGCGTCTTGAATGAGAGCGCGCTCCAACGCAAAGGGCGGCGACTGTCCTGCCAGGCGGAAGACGCGGCTTCCCTGCGCGAGTCCATGGGACCGAGCCGAGCGGTCACGCGCTTGAGCGCGGAAGTGGCGCGAGTTGCCAAGACCAATTTCAGCGTTCTGATTCTGGGAGAAACCGGGGCGGGAAAGGACCTGGTGGCGGGCGCCATCCACAAACTCAGCTCCCGATCGCGGGGTCCGTTCGTCGCGGTGGATTGCGGAGCGATTCCAGAAACGCTGATCGAGGGCGAATTGTTCGGCCACGAAAAGGGAGCATTCACCGGGGCGGACAAACAGAAGATCGGCAAATTCGAAATGGCCACGGGCGGAACCTTCTTCCTCGATGAAGTCTCGAACATGCCCTTGGCATCGCAGGCCAAGCTTCTGCGCGTGTTGCAGGATAAGACCATTCACCGCATTGGCAGCACACGGCCCATCGATGTGGACGTTCGGGTGCTGGCGGCCAGCAATCGGGATATGCACGAGTTGACGGAAGCCGAAGCGGGCTCGTTCCGCCGCGACGTTTACTTCCGCTTGAACGAATTCACCATCCAGGTTCCACCCTTGCGAGAGCGCCGGGAAGACATTTTGTATCTGGCGAAGCGGTTCGTGGACCTCACAAATGCCGAATTGCAAAAACAGGTGCGGAGCTTCACTCAGCCGGCGGTGGATCTCCTGCTTGCCTACCACTGGCCCGGCAACGTCCGGCAGCTTCGTTCCATGATTCGCCGGGCGGTCCTGCTGGCCGAGGACACCATCACCGCGCAGCACCTGGCCTTCGACGACGCCCGTCCGGTGGCGAGTGCGGACCTGGAGGGGGCCCCGAGTGTCCAGATCCCGCCGCAGCGCGACTGTTCCCTGAAAGAAATCGTGCAGCACAACACGGCGCGCGTGGAGCGGGAGATCCTGGCCCACGTGCTGCGCCAAACCGGGGGCAACAAAGCCGAAGCCGCCCGCTTGCTGCACATCGACTACAAAACGATTCATCTGAAAATCAAGGTGTACGGCCTGCAGATAGCCAGACACAGAGTGAGGAAAGGAGACTTCTAATGGAAAAAGGAAAAGAGAAAAACGCGCACTTCGGAGTTGGGGGTGGTCTGGGGGGAATCCTGAAGGGCTTGGGAGACCTGGTGGAGAAACTCGGCGAACTGGAACAACGCGGAGGGATTTCCGAGACGGGTACGATTCACGGCGAGGGAGACAAAGTCCGAGGCATCTACGGATTTTCCGTGAAGGTGGGATTGGGAGACCAGGGGCCACGCATCGAGCCCTTTGGTAACATCCGCCGCGATGCCGACTCCGGGCGAACCGAGGTCCAGGAGGTTCGCGAACCCATGGTGGACGTCTTCGAGGAACAGGACCACGTTCTGGTTTTGGCGGAATTGCCCGGCATCAGCAAAGACGATGTCCAAGTCGATGTGAAAGACGATGTCCTGACCATCGCCGCCGAACGTGGGGAGAAAAAATATCGCAAGGAAGTTCTGCTGCCTTACTGCGTCTCAAAAGATAAAATACAGATTACCTGTAACAACGGAGTGTTGGAACTTAAGTGCCCAAAACAGCCGTAAGTACAGATTGCGAGAGCCGTTCATGAAAATAGATACGAAGACACTCAAGCTCAAAGTCACTGAAGCGCTGAGTAAGGATGTGGGCCGCGCCTACGCTCGCATGGGGCCGGAGGATATGGCCCAGTTAGGGCTCGAGATAGGTGACATTGTGGAAGTCGCTGGCAAGGTAAAAGCGGTCTGCAAGGCAATGCCGGCTTACAAGGAGATGCGGGGGCAATCGCGAATCCAACTCGACGGACTCACGCGGGAGAATGCCGGAGTCGGACTCGACGAGCATGTCCAAATCCGCCGCATCACTTGTCCAGCCGCGGAGCGGGTGGTGCTGGTTCCGGCCAACGTGGTTCCGTCCGAGCGGGATATGGAATACATTGGCAGCCGTCTTGACGGCCTGCCGGTTTCGGCCGAGAACCGTATTCGGGCCGTCCTGTTCGGCGCACGTTGGGCGGATTTCAAAGTCGAAAGCACGGTGCCGAAGGGCCCCGTGTTAATCGGCCCGGGGACCGAGCTTCTGATCTCCAAGCTTAAGTCGCAGCAGGTAGCGGAGCGGGCGATCTCCTATGAGGACATTGGCGGACTGAAGCCTCATCTCCTCAGAATCCGGGAAATGATTGAGCTTCCTCTCCGCTACCCTGAGGTGTTCGAGCGGCTGGGAATCGACGCGCCGAAAGGCGTGCTTCTATACGGCCCTCCTGGATGCGGTAAGACACTCATCGCGCGCGCCATCGCGCACGAGACGCAGGCGAATTTCTTTTCCGTCAGCGGTCCGGAAGTCATCCATAAGTTTTACGGCGAAAGCGAAGCCCACTTGCGGAAAATTTTCGAAGAGGCCGGACGCAAGGCGCCGAGCATTATCTTTCTCGACGAACTGGATGCGATCGCACCCCGCCGCGACCAGGTGGTGGGCGAAGTGGAGAAGCGTGTGGTCGCCCAGTTGCTGGCGCTGATGGACGGGCTTTCGAAACGGAACAAGGTCATTGTCATTGCGGCCACCAATCTTCCCAACGTCCTCGATCCGGCTCTGCGCCGCCCGGGGCGGTTCGACCGGGAGATCTCCATCCCGATTCCCGACCGCCACGGGCGCCGGGAGATCTTGGAGATTCACAGCCGCGGCATGCCACTCGAGGAAAGAGTCGATCTGGCGCACCTGGGCGATATCACGCACGGCTTTGTCGGGGCGGACCTGGAGGCGCTGTGCCGGGAATCCGCCATGATTTGTCTGCGCCGCATCATGCCCGACGTGGACTTTGGCTTGGCGCGCATCCCCTACGACCAACTCGCCAAGCTTGAGGTCACGATGGATGATTTTCTCTCGGCCCTGCAAACCATCGAACCTTCGGCGATGCGCGAGGTGTTTGTCGAAGTCCCCAACGTCAGTTGGGAAGATGTAGGAGGTTTGGCCGAGATCAAAGCTCGCCTGGTGGAAGCGGTCGAGTGGCCGCTGCAATATCCTGGTCTGTTCACCGAGGCCGGGATCCGGCCACCGAAAGGCATCCTGCTGTCGGGCCCTCCCGGCTGCGGGAAGACCCTTCTTGCCAAGGCGATTGCCAGCGAAACTAACGTCAACTTCATTTCGATCAAAGGGCCGGAATTGCTTTCGAAGTACGTGGGTGAATCCGAGAAAGCGGTGCGCGAAATTTTTCGTAAGGCGAGGCAGGCCGCGCCTTGCATTATTTTCTTCGACGAAATCGACGCGCTGGTGCCCAGCCGGAGCGCTGGCACCTCCGACTCGCACACCTCGGAGCGCGTCCTGAGCCAGTTTCTTACCGAACTGGATGGAGTAGAAGAGTTGCGCGGAGTGTTGGTGCTTGGAGCCACCAATCGGGCGGATATGTTGGATCCAGCCATCATCCGGCCCGGCCGCTTTGACGAGATCGTGGAAATCCCGTTGCCCGACGAAGCCGGCCGCGCGGAGATCTTCCGCATCCAGTTACGCAACAAACCACTGGGCATGGAACTAAATGCTCAGGACCTGGGGTCGCGAACCGAAGGCTGCAGCGGCGCCGACATTAGCGCCGTGTGCCATCAGGCTGCCCTGGGAGCAATCCGGCGGGCCGTTCACGCCGGCGAAGAGCCCGTCGGCAGCCACGTCAAGGTAAGTATTGAAGCCACGGACCTGGAAGCGGCGCTGCAGAAGATTCGCCGATAAACTTTCGGAATGGGTTTGACTCGATGGAAAACAACGAACCCGCACTCTACTTGTTCTGCTTTGCCCGTTCGGACGCGGTTCGAGAGGTGCCGGAGCCCGCTGCAGACGGCCACAGCCCGCTTTCGATACTCCGCCATTCTCCCGATCTGTGTTCGGTGATCGGCGAAGTTCGACGCGAGGAGTTCTGTGGTCCGAGGCAGAACTCCACATGCAGCAACTGTCCTGGATGGCGCCGCGCGCCATGCGTCACGAGGCAGTGATTGAAGAGGTCATGGCGCACTCTCCGGTTCTGCCGGCGCGTTTCGGCACGCTTTTTTCGTCGGCAGAAGTCCTGACGGAGTTTGTGGATCAACATCGCGAAACGATTACTCTGTTCCTCGAGCGGGTCGCCGATCACGGGGAGTGGTCAGTAAAGGGCCGGTTCGACCGGAAGCAATCCCAGCAGGTTCTTATATCCACCAACCTGACCGCACAACAGGAACAGCTCGCCACCTTGCCGCCCGGGACACGCCACTTCGCCGAACAGCGTCTCCGCCGAGACCTGGAGAGAGAGTTGAGCACATGGCTCGAACAGACCTGCCGTAAAATCGCGACGGATCTCACGAGCTATGCTTCCGACTTCCGCGAATGTACTGTAGCGCCAGTCGCGCATTCGGAAGGCGGAAGCGCGGAGGTGCTGAATTGGGCCTTTCTGGTGCCCAACTCAGCGATCGCTCCGTTTCAGGAGTACGTGGAACGGGCGAACCTGAACCATCGATCGCAGGGATTGCTGCTCGAACTCTCCGGCCCATGGCCGCCCTTTCGTTTCGTTCCTGATTTATCCGCGATCGGCGCCCCATGAGTTACCTGCTCTACTGCGTCTTTCGCAGCCTTCCGCAGCCGGAACCGGAAGTTCTCCCCGGCGTGGAGGGACAACCGGTGTTGGTCATGGATCACCGCGGCTTAAGCGCCGCTATTTCTGAGCTTCCGGAATCGGACCTGCATCCCGATCTCGCCCGCGTGCTCGCTTATGAGAGGGTGGTGAAATTTGTTTTTGGCCGCCGCACCATAATTCCCATGCGCTACGGCTGCGCGGTGCGAGACCGGCTGGAGCTCGCGGCGGTGTTGGATACGCATCGTAACGAGTGCGACGCACTGCTCCACCGGCTCGAAGGGTTGGCGGAGATGGGCGTCCAGGTTCCAGCCGGCGGCTCCGAAATTGGATCGGCGGCAGTCCCGCCGGCACGCCTTCACGACTCGAGTTGGTCGGGTGCTTCTTATCTCTTAGCCAAGAAGTTGTATTACCTCGGCGCGGACCAAAACGTCGAACGGCAGAACGAACTGGTACAGACCCTTTGCCATCCGCTGGCCGGGCTGTTCGTGCACCGCAAAGTGGAATTACCTTCTCGTGGAGCGCCTCTCCTGTCTCTCCACTTCCTGGTGCCGCGCGCTTCCGTCGAAGCCTTTCGTGAGGCCAGCCGGCACTCTCTTCCGAACGACGCCACCAGACTACTTGTAAGTGGACCATGGCCACCGTACAACTTCGCTGATTTCTCGAGCGGCCGCGGGATTTCATGACACCCGTGCTCTTTGATTCGGCCGTGGGGTTCACGCACCTTGAAGTAGAGGTACCCGCGCTATGGAATCAATCCCCTAGTGGCCAACTAAGAGTGGACACTCGCAATTGCAGCGTGACGTTGGTCATCTCTTCAATCGGGTTGGAACTCGTTCATAAGAATGACGGCCACTCTGGCCGGACTAACTCCGCCCTCAAGAACACGGAAATCCACAGCATTGTTGCTCCGCGGGTCGGTCACGTGCACTGTTACACGCGGGGAACGCAAGTAAGTTCCTTTTCAGAAAAGGAGAAATAATTATGGCGAAAGTTCAAAAGTCTACCGACTCTTCCAGCTTAGCGGAAGTTGTCGATCGGATTCTTGATAAAGGTATCGTGATCGACGTTTGGGCAAAAGTCTCGCTGGTCGGGATCGAGCTACTGTCAGTCGAAGCCCGGGTAGTGATTGCCTCCGTTGAAACCTACCTGAAGTACGCGGAAGCCATCGGTCTGACGGCCAGCGCGGCAGCTCCTGCTTAGCGCATGGTGCGGTTGATCGTAACCAAGTGGGGGGGCGAGTTTAGGCCCCCTTCTCTTGGCGCAGTACGAGAACGGTAAGGGTGCGAGAAAACTGAAGGAGGATACCAATGGGTCCATTGACGAAAGACATGACTCGGTTGTCGGAGGAAATCCAGACGCTGCGGGCGGGCCGTCACGAACTGAAGAAGCAGCTCGCCGAGAGGACGAAGGCAAGGCGGGTGGAGGTCGTCGAAACCCGCGCGGCGTTCACGGAGGCCCGAAACTGGAAAGCGGAGAGTGCACACACTACCCGGCAGCATTTTGTGGACAACCTGAAACAAGCGGTCGCCGAACAGGGCAAGTCCCTCCGGGACGATCTCGCCACGGCTCGGCGCGTCTGGGGCAAGCTGCGGGTTGCATGACGAAGGTGACGGCACCGAATCCGTATCGGCAGTACCTGTCGGGGACGGAGGGACGCGGTGGACGCTCTTTCTAGAGCTCTGACCCGGATTTGCGATGAGATCCTCTCCTTGCGGGAGGAGCGCGAACGATTTCTCTCCGGCCTGCAGCTGGAGACTACGGATCGCAAGCGTGCCGTGTCCCGGATGTTGGCCCGGTTCGCGAAGGACTTGGCGGAAATCGCCCGGCGGAGACGAGATGTCCGGAGGTTTTTTCTGCCCGATCTTAAGCGGACGGTTCTCCGGCTCCGGCAGCGCCAAGACCGCCAGGGAGCAACTGAAGCTCACGGCGAGGAACACTCGCGATGGAAAACGGACGAAGCGGAACCCGCCCGAGAAGCAATGCATGTCCGTATGAGAATCGAACGCGGACGCCGGCGTAAAAGCGTTCGTCATCCGCATCGGCCTTGAATCTTGAAAGGAGTTCAAAACCGTGTCATCTCCTGAGGTAGCGCGATACCCAGTCGTCGAGCAGACTCCCAGGGAAGAGCCGCCCGTTCCGAACGATGATTCCGCAACCGTCTTAGATGCCGAGGTGAAGGTCTCGGCGGAGGACGTCGATATTGTCCCGGAAGCCAGTGATTCGTTCGTCTCGACACCCTACGTCGAAAGTCTCACCGCCCGCGCACTCACTTACATGGATGTCGGATACGCGCTGCACTTTGCGGGCCCGGCAGGAACGGGAAAAACGACGCTCGCTTTTCACGTTGCCAGCAAGCGCGGCCGGCCCGTCGTTCTGATCCATGGCGACGACGAGTATGCCAGTTCCGACCTGGTAGGGAAGGATTCCGGCTATCACAAGTCCAAGCTGGTCGACAATTACATTCACTCCGTGATGAAGACCGAAGAGAGCTTGAGCAGAATCTGGGAAGACCAGAGACTGACCACCGCCTGCATCAAGGGCTATACCCTGATCTACGATGAATTCAACCGCTCCCGGCCCGAAGCCAACAATGTTCTCCTCAGTGTGCTGGAGGGCAAGATTCTCAACTTGCCCAATCTGCGCAGGTCCGGGGAGGGCAATCTGCACGTGCACGAGGACTTCCGCGCGATTCTGACCTCAAACCCGGAAGAGTATGCCGGCGTGCATAAGACCCAGGACGCGCTGCTCGATCGCCTGATTACGATCAACCTTGGACACTTGGATCGCGAGACGGAGATCGCGATTGCCATGGCGAAGTCGGGACTCCCGCGTCCCGATGCGGAAACCATCGTCGATATCATCCGGGAACTCCGTGGAGTGGGTGTCAACAACCATCGTCCCACCATCCGAGCGGGCATCGCCATCGCCCGCATCCTCGCCCATCACCAGGGGTCGGCCCAAATTGGCGACTCCACCTTTGAGACGATCTGCCACGACGTGCTCAACACCGACACCGCGAAAATTACTCACCAGGGCCAGTCGCTGATGGTCGAAAAGGTGCAAGAAACCATTCGCAATGTGTGTGGCGAACCAGCCGGCCGGAGCAAGGACCGCCGCCGGCGAGAACGGGAAAGGAAGTAAACATGCCCATCCCACTTCGAGGTCTGAGAACCATTCGCACCTTGGCAGGGAAAGTGGATCTGGTTGCGGTTCCCCATCGGGCGCATCTGCAGATCGCTTGCCTGGAACTCGAAAAGGCCCGGCGCACGACCGAGCGAACCAGCGCGCTCCGGCGAGTGGCGGAACTCGATGCCCGGCTCCAGGAAATCGACGCCGAGCAAGCCCACCTTCTCCAGGCCCTGGCCGACCGCAAGGGGCAAACCGTGGAAGCCGCGGCCGGCCGCCCAACCCGGCGGCGTGCCCAGCCCTTCAAGATCCGTTACTGAGAACCTGTTCCGGGGGGTGCCGGCTTTGACTGCCGCCCCGCTGGGCCCGCCGAAGAGATGGAGGACAACGTGAGTACCGCTCGCACCCCAATTGCAAAATCCGCTGAGAAGCGCCCGCCCACGCGGGCAGCAGCGCGAGGGAAGATCTACCTGTACGCCATCATCGCCGGTGGCGAAGATCGGGCTTACGAAGAGGCCGGCATCGACCAAAGCAATCTGTATTCCATTTCGATGGGACAGATTGCCGCCGTCGTCAGTGATGTCGTGAACGAAAACGTGCGCCCGGAACGTGCCCGCCTGGCGGCCCATCACCAAGTTCTGAAGAAACTCATGGCCGAGAGCACGCCGCTGCCCATGTCCTTTGGGATCGTTGCCGACAGCCCGGCCGCGGTTCGCCGGATGCTCGAGCGCAACCAGGACGTTCTGCTCGATCAACTCCAGCACGTCGCCGGCACGGTCGAAATGGGGCTGCGGATTACCTGGGATGTGGAGAACATTTTTGAGTATTTCGTGACCACTCATCCGGAACTCCGGCTAGCCAGAGACAGATTATTGGGTTCCAATTGCCAGCCCACGCAGGAACAAAAAATTGAAGTTGGCAGGATGTTCGACCGCCTGCTCACGGACGACCGGGAAGCCCACAGCGATCTGGCAATGGGAATCTTCGCGAGCCACAAGTGTGAAATCAAGCAGCTGAAATGCCGCAACGAGCGCGAAGTGATGAACCTGGCTTGCCTGGTCAAGCGCGAGGCGGTTCCGCTGTTCGAAGCCGCCGTGTTCGAGATCGCGAAGCAGTTCGATAACAACTTCGCCCTCGACTACAACGGGCCTTGGGCTCCGCATAACTTCGTCAATGTCGATCTCGAACTTTAGAAACCATAGGAGGATCCGATGTTCGTCGTGGATGACCTCCTAATGGCCCCAGCCCACGGGCTGCTCTGGATCTTCCAGGAGATCCACCGCGCGGCTCAGGAGGAGATGGTGAGTGATGCTGAATCGATTACCGCGGAGCTCAGTGCTCTCTACATGAGACTGGAAACGGGGAAACTTACCGAGGAAGAGTTCGCTGCGGAAGAGAAAGTCCTGCTCGAGCGGCTGGACAAGATCCACAGGCCCGGCAAACAAATCGGATAGCAGCGCCAGGTCGGGAATCAGAAGTCAAACCGCAGCGGTCAGGCCTCAACGGGCAGACCCAGGAAGAGAGGGGCAGTGGAGGGGAACGCGAGACGCGCGAGTGATGCGGGAGTTCCACGTTTTCTGGCCCCCCTCGACTTGCAGCTCCTGATCTTCGGCGGCAAAGGTGGGGTCGGAAAGACGACCTGCGCGACGGCCGCCGCGCTGCGACTGGCCGCGCGTTCGCCGCAGTCGTCTTTTTTGCTGGTTTCGACCGACCCAGCTCACTCGCTCGCCGACAGCCTGGAGGACCTCGTTCCTCCACGGAACCTGAAGGTCCTGGAACTCAACCCGCAAGAATACCTGCTGGATTTCAAGAAGAAGCACAACGATCAATTGCGGGAAATCGCATCCCGGGGAACCTTTCTGGATGACGAAGAAATCAACCGCTTCCTCGATCTCTCCCTGCCCGGCCTGGACGAACTCATGGCGTTCCTGGAAATATCCGCCTGGGTGGAGAAGCGCGTTTACGACTGCATCATTGTAGATACCGCCCCCAGCGGTCACACTCTGCGGCTGCTCACCATGCCGCAGTTCCTCCGGAAATGGGTGGCCATGCTGGAGACTCTGCTGGCCAAGCACCGCTACATGAAATGGGCCCTGGCCCGCTCCCGCGATCGCGATAATCTGGACGCCTTTCTGGATGAACTGACCAGCTCGGTAGAACAGATGGAGGCGGTCCTCCAGGACTCGGCCCGCTGCAGTTTTGTTCCCGTGATGCTGGCGGAGGTCATGAGCCTGCGCGAGACGGTCGCAATCGTGAGCGAGGCGGACCGCCTCCAGATCCCCATCGACGACATCATCATCAATAAGCTGCATCCCGAAAGTCATTGTCCGGTTTGCCGCGGAGAACTCTACCGGCAGGCGTGTGGACTTAGAGATCTTTTTCTCAACACTTCCTTGACTCGGTTTGCGCTCTGGGGAATCCCTTTACACGCTGAGGAAGTCCGAGGGCAAATTGCCTTGCAGTCGTTCTGGGAAGAAGCCAGACCAATCCGCGAGCCTCCTGCGATGGTACCCGCACCGAGGCTGTCTCCGGGAGTCAAGGTGGACGCGGGTGTTCCATCGCCTCCTCCCGGAACGACCCTGCTTATTTTCGCCGGCAAAGGCGGCGTCGGAAAGACCACGCTCGCGTGCGCGACCGCCCTGCATTTGGCGGAGCGTTCCCCGGGCCGGAACGTGCTGCTCGTTTCCGTGGGATCTGCCCACTCCCTGTCAAGCTGCCTGGACCTGCCGATCAGTTCGCATCCAGGACGCGTGGCCCCAGGCGTCACCGCCCTCGAGATCGATTCCGAGGCGGAATTCGAGGCTTTGAAGCATCAGTACGCCGGAGATATCGAGAAGTTTTTGGAATCGGTCTCCCGCAATTTTGATTTGGCATTCGACCGCGAGGTGCTCGAACGAACCCTCGACCTTTCTCCTCCGGGGTTAGACGAGGTGATGAGCCTGACCAGGGTTATGGCGCTTCTCGCCTCCGGCGAATTCGACATCTTGGTCCTTGATTCGGCGGCCACCGGTCACCTGATCCGGCTGTTGGAGCTTCCCGAAATCATCGACCAATGGCTCAAAGCCTTTTTCGCTCTGTTTCTGAAATATCAACAGATTTTCCGGCTGACGGGGTTTTCTCAGGAACTGGTTCTCATGTCCAAGAACCTCAAGAAGCTGCGGCAATTGCTGAACAATCCGGCGCAATCCGCGCTTTATGCGGTGAGCATTCCTACCGACATGGCTTTTGAGGAAACTCGCGACTTGCTAACCGCCTGCGGCCGTTTGGGTATTAACGTACCCGGCATTTTTCTCAACTTGGTGACGCCCCCGAGTGATTGCGCCTTGTGTGCGGCGATGAACCGCCGGGAATCGCTGATCCATGGGAAGTTCAAGCAGACTTTTCACGGGGACGTTGGCGTGATCTACCGACGCGGCGAGATCCGAGGTTTGCACTGGCTGGCAAAACTGGGAGATGCGCTCTATCAATGCAGGCACGTCGGAGCAGGGGCCGTCCATGCCGACTGATACCAGGATGAGAGCAGGTCTTGCGGCGGCTCCCCGGCTCATGCTCGCTGACTCCCGCCAGCCTTCACTGTGCGAGGTGCTCGACCGGGTACTGAACAAAGGGGCTGTGATCGATGGGGAAGCGACCATTTCGGTGGCTGGGATCGACCTGGTCTACCTTGGATTGAAGCTGATGCTGACCTCCATCGAGACGGCACGCCGCGAGTCCCGGTTCGGAGTGGCAGAATTCGGTTCGGCAACGAATATTGCGGAGGAGAAGCTCGATGGCGACCTCTGAAATAGCGCGCTCGGAGTGTGAGAACCTCAATGATTTTTCTCAGGTAATGGATGCCGGGGCTCCTGCGCTCGAGTCTGCACTGCGGGAGAGGTTGAAGAGCCGGTCCGGCCGGTTGAACTTCGATGTTAACGGCGCCAAGAATGGTCTTGGACAACTGGTGCTGACTCTGGTGAAACTCCTGCACGAATTGCTGGAGCGGCAGGCCATCCGCCGCGTGGAATCCGGTTCGCTGAGCGATCGGCAGACCGAAGAATTGGGCCTGGTCCTCATGCAGCAGGCCCAGGAAATCGAGCGGCTCCGGAAGGAATTCGGCCTGGAAGAAGACGACCTCAACCTTGACCTGGGCCCGCTCGGAAGGCTTCTATAAGGAAACATTATGGTGCAACAGCGCAATCTGTCACATTCGGTCGAGTCTTCCACATTGGCGGACGTGCTCGAGCGCGTTCTGGACAAAGGGATCGTGATCGCCGGTGATATCAGGGTGAAACTGGTTGACATCGAACTGCTCTCGATTCAGATCCGGCTGGTCATTTGCTCGGTGGACAAGGCCAAGGAGATGGGCATGGACTGGTGGGTGAATAACCCGATCTTTCGTCCCGACAAGCAGCAGGAAATCGCGCAGGCTTCTCTTACCAGCCTGGAGGAGAGATTGGCCACCTTGGAAGCTTCTCTGAGCAAAGCCGCGGCGCACGCCAGTTGAGCTGCCAACATGCAGCGTATCGAATCATGACATCACCCTGAACAAAGCTGCTGGGATCACTGCTCTGATTGCCGCCGTGAGTTCGCTCACATTCCCTTGTGACCAGTTCCACGCCGGTTTGCGGCGCTAGAGACGCACACCATGGAGCGGCCCCCAGGGCTGGTGTTCTGCGGAAGAATTCCGTCGCAGGTCACGGACCGAGGTGAGAGCGTTTTCAGACTGCAAGCAACTACGAGGTTTGATCCGCTTACATCACGTTGATGGTGACCTCTTCGGCCTCCCGGACGTCACCGCCGGCACCGGCCGGCGAATGAGCAGCGAGATCAGTCAGCGGGCATTTGGGCGACAGATATTTCAGTTTGCGCTGAATGATCTCCTGTGAGTACTTGCCAAGATAATGGGCGATGGTCTCGACGCGGATCTTGATGCCGCCGGCCGGCTTGGTGGAATCGAGATCGCCGAATTTGAAATACAAGGTGCCGGTCGCCTCGACGATCTTTTGTGCCGGCGTGTAGGTGGGCTGGTCCATGCCGCACTCGTAACTTGAGAGGCGCACCACACAGGTGATCCACGGGCAGCGGGTGGCGACCTTGGCGCCCCACATGATTTCGTTAGTGTTGCTGCTGTAGGAGGACGTCCAGACATCGGAGATGTCGAACGGGTTCTTGATCCGGCCGGAGCGCAGGTCCGACTCGAAGAGCCAGTTCATCAGGTCCAGATCGCCAGGCAGGTATTGCAGCCAGAGGATCGGGTAGCCATGCGCCTGGACTTCAGCCTCGATCTCGTGACCAATGCCGGTGTCCATGTGATAGGGGCGAGCCAGCACGAGAATGCAGGGCTTCTGGTTCTCAGCGCACCAGGTCAGGATCTCTCGGCCTTGTTGGCGAATGCGAGCGGTGACGTCGTCGAGAGCGGCGAATCCAGCCTTCACGGCCCGATCCGTTTCCTCTCGGTCGAGGTCGAAAACATCTTTCAACGATGTGTACATCTGTTCTGCCACCATGTGGCGATCGCCGAGGCTGACGAACGGAGAGGCGTGGACGACATTGTTCTCAGCGAAGATATCCCGCTCTTTGAGGAACCCGGCCTTGATGTTCTCCGGTCCCGCCATGACCCGCGTACAGGTGACCGTGTCCACCACGTGGCCGTGCAGAACGGAAGGCAGGGAGTGAATCATCGGGCTGAGCAGGACGTTGATCTTCTTCTTCTGTCCGAAGATCAGTTCACCGTAGTGACCGCTCATAGCCTTGACGGGATAGCAGCAGTCCACCGTGCCGCGTCCCTTGCCGAACTCGCGTCCTTGCTCTTCGGAGGTGTCGGAGCTGAACACAATGTTCTCCGAAGCCACGCCGAGTTCCTTCAGGAAGCCCACCCAGAACTGGTGGGTCGACCAGATGTTGAGGACCTTCGGGATCCCGACGCGAAGCTGGGAGCGATCCTTGACCCTAGTTTCGGCGGAACCCTTCTTTGCGAACCATGTCTGCAACATTCGGATAGGCATTTTTCGTTTTCTCGATCCCGGCCTTGATGACCTTCATTTCGTTCAAATCTTCGACCAACCCTTTCGGGCAGGAGTTGTTGACAATCACGCGTTCCCAGCCTGACGCCAGAGGGACCTTGCTCCAGGGTCGCCCCTTGCCTTCGAGCAACTCGACATCGATGAAGCTGCGCTGGCAGTTGACGGGGCACCAATGGCAGACGGTGTCTGCCGAAGTGGCCGTCTTGTAGGAGAGCTTCTCGATCGCATCGAAGCCGCGAAACATCGTGCGCCCGCCGTTGTTCCACGAGCTTCTCGATCGCATCGAAGCCGCGAAACATCGTGCGCCCGCCGTTGTTCCACCAGTCAAGAGCGACCAGCGCGGCGCCGATGGCACCGGCCTCGCCGGAGAAGGGATGAACGACGACCTCGGCCTCGGGAACTTTGCCGAGGATGAAGTCCACCTGCGTCTTCACGACCGCGAGATTGCGATGCGTCCCGCCCTGCAGAATGTATTTGCGGCCGACTTGTTGCAGGTTGTTCAGCCCGCCGGCGTAGATCCACACGTTCAGCGGGAGGATGGCGCAGAGCCCGGCGAGAATTTCCTCGGCCTGCCATCCCTTGCGCTGCTGGTTGACGATGTCGCTCTGCAGGAAAACGCCGCAGCCCATCGAGAGTTGAGGCATGGCCTGCGCGCGAAAAGCGCCGTCGGCCATCTCGCCCATGGGGATGTTAAAGCGCTCGGCGACTCCCTGCAGGAAGGCGCCGTTGCCCGAAGAGCACTGGGAGTTCAGACGGAAGTCGGTGACCGCGCCGTTGTTGAGGATCATGATCTTCACGTCTACACCGCCAACGTCGCAGATGCAGTCGGCATCGGGGAAGAAGTGAAGACCGGCGGAGGCATGGGCGATGGTCTCGACCACCGGACAGTCGGCCCCCAGGATGTCCCTGAGCAAGTCCTTGCCGTAGCCGGTGATGGCGAGCCCGAGGATGTCGCGGTCGCTGACCACGGAGCGGACTTGGCGGAATAGCGACTTCGCGTCTTCGATCGGGTTGCCCTTGCTCAACGCGTAGCAGGAGAAGAGAAGTTCCTTCTCCGGCGACATGCACACTGCCTTGGCCGTAGTGGAACCGAAGTCACAGCCAAGCACGACGCGGCCGACACTACTCTCCGCAACCGCCACGCTGGGTGTCACCGAACGAGCCTGGGATTTTTCGTAGCGCGCTTTGAAGGTGGCCAGGTCGGCATCGTCTTTGCAGAGTCCGCCGCGGCCCATCTTCTTCTTTTCTTCGTACTGGCCTTCCTCGATCCAGTACTTGAGCTTGTGCGCGCCATTGTAAAGACCGGTCGCGCCGTTCTCGCGTAACGCAACCTCTACGCAACCGAGAGCCGCGTAGTAGAGCGCGTTGTCAGGAACGCGAATGAGCGAGGACATGTCGCGATCGTCCGAGACCTGAACCTTGCGCTCCTTCCAGACCTTGCCCAGATGATGGCGCCATGCTTCCTGCAAGCCCTTGAAGAACAGATTCGGGCCACCTAGCAGCAGAATCTCAGGCAACGGTGTGTTGCCGCGCGTCAGCGTAGCTAAGTTCTGATACACCACCGCCTCGAACAGCGAGGCGATAATCTCCTCGACCGGAACCCCTGCCTTCAGCAGAGTGTTGGCATCGGCCTCCGCGAAGATGCCGCACTTGCTGCTGATTTTGTGCAATGGATATCCGGCATAGCCCATGTTGGAGAGCGTTTCCGGCGGGATCTCCAGCTTGCGCGCGGTCTTCTCGATGAAGGTGCCCGTGCCGCCGGAGCAGGCACTCTGCATGAGCACCTGCTTGCTGCGCGAAATACCTTCGCCCTGGAAGAAGATGGTCTTCATATCCTCGCCGCCGATTTCACTGACAAATCGCACCGAGGGATGAAGCTTTTCCACCGCAGCAGCAACCGCCGCCACTTCCTGGACAACCTTGCCTCCGATCAACGGCGCAATGATGCCCGCGCCAGAACCGGTGAAGAAGACGCGGTCACGTCCGGGCGTGAGGCCGTGCTTCGACTCCAGCAGAGTTAGGAACTGCAGGATTTTCTCCGCCTGCCGTGTGTTGTGGCGCTCGTAGGCCTGCGCCACCACATCGCCGCGCGGCGTCGCCAGCACGTACTTGCAAGTCGTGCTTCCGACGTCGAGCCCACACAACATGCTTTCGCCTTCAAATACCGCAGGCGAAGGTGCGGGAGCCAGCAGCGCGCCCGGCTCCCCTTCGATCGGTTGAATCTGCACCAATCCGCTTGCCATGAACATTCACCTCTTTCGCTTTCGTGGTTGGTTCATGTTTGGCTCAGGCCCGCGCAAGTCCACGATCCTGGGCAAGGTGGAGCACATAGTTCGCGGAGGTCCCCGAATAACCCTTGTGCGGGATCTTGTAAGTGGCTCGCCGCAGCTCGGGATGGTGCTTCTCGTATTCGTGAATGGCCTCGACGGTCAGGCCGGTTTTCTTCAGCACCTCTTCGAACTCGGCGTGGGCGCGCTTCTTGGCCTCGGTCAGGATCATCTGGCAGCGCGAGAGCGCATGCACCTCGGCGTCGCCCTTGACTTCAATCGGTGCGTAGAGCAGGTCGGGATATTTGCCGATGACGTTGGCCATCGATCCGATCGACATAGTGTTGGGCATACACGAGTACGGAGACAGCTCGCACACCATGTGAGCTTTCTTGTGGTGATAGGCATACAGGGCCTTGCCGATCAGCATGTGGCCCTCACCGCCGCGGAGTTCGAAGTGGTAGAACGGTTCGGCGAGGTCCTTCAGTTCCACCTGGTCCGGCAGTTCATTGGGAATGTTCGCCAGCGCTTTGCGGAACCGGTTGTAGGTGCCGACGTAGATCCGCTCGAGTAGCTTCAGGATCATCTCGTCGCGCTTGTGATGTTTGCTGGTCGAGTGGCGGTGTTCGAGTCTGCGAATCACGGGATGCATCAGGTAGTGCAACCACACCGCGACCGGAGGAGGCACGACCTCGGAGTCTTCCTGTTCGAGCCAATGCTTGATGTTGTAGTTGCCGTCGCCTTCGTGGGTCTGCAGCCAGAACTCGCCGGTAATCTTCACGCGAGCTTTCACGCGCGTGCGATCCACTTCAATCGCATCAAACTTCTTGCGAACCTCGCGCAGCGCATTCGTGAAATAACTCGTGGTCAGGTGCCAGGCCAGCGTACCGAGTTTCTTTCCGTGATCTGGCCGCTCGTTGAACACGGTGTACATAAACTCGATGCATTCCTTCAGGACTGCATCGGTCTGCCCGGGCTTCACTTCATAGGGACGCGTCGCGTATTCGAGGTCCGTGATGACGTCGCCGCACAGGATCGACCAGATCAGGCCGAGGCTGAATGACAAGTTGATATCAAGCCCGCCGCCACCGTTCTCCCCCTGATCGAGTTCATCCTGGGCCAACAGGAACAAGCGGAAATCGCGCAGGCCGAGACCATCGAGGGCCATGGCATAGGACTCGTGGTACTGGCCAAAGCGGCACGGACCACAGGCGCCAGCGGTGATGTAGGCGTAGCTTTTGGCCACCTCTTCCTTGCCCTTGAGCGCCCCTTCTTTCTTCAGGAAGTTCACTAGGCTGCCAGTCGTAAAGATAGTTGGGCAGCAGGCCCCGACATCGATCAACTCCTTGCCCGCGTCCAGGTCGTCACGCGCGATGTTGGGCAGTGGCTCCGCTTTGTATTTCAGGTTGTGCATGGCGCCCTGCATCAGGCGCTCATGTTTCCAGGTGAGGCCGCCGAACAGGATTGTGACTTTGTCGCGCTCTTCCCGCGTGAACGGCTTGGGACGGTAGGCGGTGTAGTGGTTAACGGTTTCTTGGATGTTGGTATCGATGGTCACCAGCGTTCCCATATCATTGCTCCTTCAGGAAATTGTTGGCCCGGGGCGTTACTCGATGTTCTAGCTTTCCGTCTCTACTGCAAACTGAGAAGGCAGGAGCGGTTTTTTCTCCCAATGATGTTCGAAGACCGGATGGTGCAAACCGTGACGGCGAATCAGGAAAACGACGAGTGCAAAGCATGCACCCCCGATCAACTGCGAAACGATGGGGATGTGTAAGGCATTGATGAGGCCGTAGCGGTCAGCGGCCCACCCAATGATCAGAGGCGCCAAAGCCATGGCGAACAGATTGACAAAGAGGTAATACAGGCCGAGAGCGGTCGCGTGACCACTAGGCGGCACAAGATCATGGATGGTGGCCGTCAGCGGGCCGTGGTACCAGCTCATGAAAAATGAGCCCAGGCCAAAGAACACAAGGACGAGCAGCTTGCCGGTGGAATGCAGCGCGACGTAGATCGTCGGCGCGCCCAGAAGAAAGCCGACAGGGATAATCAGGGCCCGTGCCCAAGTCCATCGGCGAGCGATCCGATCGGACAAGTACGCGCCGACCGCGATGCCGAGCGCGCCACCCAGAACCACCGTGAGGCCCAATGCCATTCCAGCCTCCCTTGCAGTGAAGCCCTTCTGTTCCTGGATTAGATCCGGCCCCCATGCGACGTAGGCATATCCGGCGAAACTGGCGAACCAGCCGGCCAGCAACACTGCCAGGTACGCAGGCACCCGCAGCAGGTCCCGCAAGCGCATCCGTTCCTCAGACTGCTCGCGGGGCGACTCCGGGAGTCGCATAGCGCTGAGTCCCAACAGCAAACCCGGAATCCCCACCAGGAAGAAAGCCGAACGCCACCCAAAAGATTGGGCCATGATACCACCAAGCGCAATCCCGGTGGCGCCGCCCGCGAACATTCCGACGTCGCAGGAACCTTGGATGCGTGCCCGGATGTCCTTCGGGAACACGGCGCTAAGAACCGCAGTGCCAGCCGGTGCATAGGCGGCCTCACCGACTCCAACCATGGCTCGGGCAGTCAGTAGAGTGCGGAACGAACCGGCCAGACCGCTCAGAAATGTGGCCGCGCTCCAGAACAAGACTCCCGCGCCGATCACCGAGCGCCGTGAAAAACGGTCCGCCAGCATTCCCAGGGGGAACGTGCTCAGGGAGAGCACGACCGTAAAAGCCGCAGCCAGATAGCCAAGTTGCTCGTAACTCAAGGCAAAATCATGCCGGATGGCAGGGAACAGGGAGAAAATGACCTGGCGGTCCACATAATTGACGAAGTTGACCAACATCAGGATGATCAGCACCCGCCACTGCTTCCGGCTGAAGTCGGGGAATTGCATGGGAGCTATATGAGGATCCCGGCAATGCCGGTCGCCACCCTCCGGAATCAGGTCATATCGGAGTTTTCGGATACTGCCAAGCGACAACGTGTGACACGTTCGCGAGGAAACGTAATGTCGTACTTTGTCGTTGTAGAATGACTTTGAACTCCTGCCCGAAGAAGTAGCGTTGGGTCTACCTGGGTAAATTTGTCGGAACTTTCAATCCGAGCCGTTCGATCAGTCGAGGGAAGCGCGGGTCGTGCCGTAGAGGGTCTGCCAGGGGTTCCGTGGGGAGGTAGACCAGATACTCACAATGCTCCTCGTAGGCCCGGTCCAGCCATTCGAAAGCCTTGTCTTTGTCTCCCAGTCCCACATACACCAGAGCGATGTAGACGGCCGGGACGTACCTCTTCGTGCGCATCTGCTCGAGGTGGGCGACGGTGGAACGTGCTAGTGCAGGCTTTCCCGATACCGCATGAACATGCGCTGCCAGCGCCAGAAGACCAGGATCATCCGGAGCTACCGCCAGGATTGTCTGGTACGCGGCAAGTGCCTCCGCAAACATGCCCTTCTGCTCGTATGCCCGCCCCAGATTGATCAGGCCAACCGGCCAGCTGCGGTCGTGCACGAGGGATAGCTTGTTATAAGTAATGGTGTTGTCGAACTGTCTGGCCTGGTAGTACGCTTCCCCCAGCGCAGAATCCATCAGGGGCGAATCGGGCTCCAGTTGCTGGGCTGTCTTTCTCTCCTCAATCGCGTCGTCCAACCTGCCCATGGCCGTAAGGTAGTAACCATAGTATTGGTGCGCGGTTGCAGAATTGGGACGCAAGAGCATCGCTCGTCGAAACTCCCTCTCCGCTTCGGAATAGTCCCGATCGTAAACCAGTTCGGCATAGCCCAGAGAGATGTGGGCCTCGGCCAGGGAATCGTCGAGCTGAATCGCTTTTTGAGCAGCTGCCTTCGCTTGCGGGAAGGCCTGTTTGGGCGGCAAGCCGGTGTAGGGCGCCGACCCCAATAGCGAATAACTGTCCGCCAACCCGGCGTAGGCCGGAGCAAATTGGGGATCGGTGCTGATTGCCCGCTGGAAAAAACCAATCGCGTCGTGCAAGTTTTCGGCGGAACGCTTGCTCCAAAGAGCTCGTCCCATCAAGTACGCCTCGTAAGTGTCCTGGGCGGGAGGATGCGACGCGTGACTGCTAAGCGACAAAGCCCGCAGCACTTCGTCGACGATCCCGTTAGCGATTTCGATCTCTTTGGGAATGAGGTCTCCGCGCTCGAATTCCCAGCTATTCCCCCACACGACATGGGTTTGCGGCTTGGAAGCAACCAACCTCGCAGTAATCGCGACGCGATTGCCTTCCGTCCGCACGCTACCCGCCAGGTTGTAGTCTGCCGAGCGGTCTTCGATAACTGAAACTGATCCGGGATTAAGATGGCCGAGCCGGCTGATCAACTCATCGGTGAGTCCGCGCGCGATTCGCGAGCCGTCGGCGTCGCCTTTCGAGGTATCGAACGGCAGTACCCCGAGCGTCGGGCTAAGTTTGACTTTCGGCCGGAAGTAATAAGCGCCGGCCGCTGCGAGCAGCAGAGCGAACACCAGGGCAAACCGCAAGGCCCAAGTCCTCGGCCTTGGAAGTGAGGCTTCCTCGGTTGCCGTCCCGCGCGGGCCGGTGTCAGCTTTTGCTGGCGGCTCAACCTCTGGCTCTAAGGTTAGATCTGTGTGGCGATTCCACCAAGCATCCAGTTCGCTCTTGTAAGCGTAGACTCGCCCCTGCTCCTCGGCTGGATCGGTGCGGAGACGTCGAACCGGGAGTCCTTTGTTCTTCTCCCAGCGTTGCACCGTACGTTCGGTCTTGCGAAGGTGGTCCGCGATCGCTTTCCAGCCCTCGAGGAGATCGTCCGCCCGAAGTTCGTCTGGCTCTGCCCACGGCCGCGGATTCCCCCCCATTTATTCGGACCCCCACGCAAAAAATGACGCCGAAAGTGTACGCTGGGCAGTCTTGTAACACAAATCTTTGCTGGACTTGGCCTGACCTCGCATCAGCTGAACCATCACGCGAGTTCTTTTAGTCTACGTGTTCTCCCTCTTTGATGAAACCGAGTTCTGGTGGAGGCAGCTTGTCGTCGGGACGGGCCCAGAGACGTAAAGAGTTGGCAGCAGGACCAGGCTGACGACCAGGAAAATGGGCCGGATTTCTAAAGGATAGACTCAGACGGGTTGTTACTTGCGTTGTTGGACCCGCAAAAAGATGGTTTGGCGGATCGCTCCCGGAATGGGACAATAGGCCATGCAAAGATCTCTCACCGCGGCGGTAAACCTATTGGCGGCCGGGATGATGCTGGTTGGCAGTGGGTATGCCCACGCACAGCAAACTCCGGCGGCGAAAACCAAAACGGCTCCAGCAGCCACCACTCCGAAAGCTCCGGCGAAGAAGGCACCCGGGGCGGCGGCAGCGAAGAGCGCTGCTCCCGCAGTTCTCAAGACGCGCGAAGAAAAGTTCAGCTATGCCCTTGGAATGAGTTACGGTACCGGGCTCGGGACAAACCTGAAGAAACAGTCCGTAGAAATAGACCCGAAGCTCGTGATTCAGGGATTCAAGGATGGATTGACTGGCGCCAAGGCCCAACTCACCGAACAGGAAGCGCAAGCGGTGATGCAGGAAGTTGGCACCGAGGTCCGCAAGGCGCAACAGGAGAAAGCGCAAAAAGCTGGTCAGGCCAACAAGACCGAAGGCGCAGCCTTTCTGGCCGCCAACAAAGCAAAGGAAGGCGTAGTTACACTGCCCAGCGGTTTGCAATACAAGATTCTGACCGAGGGTACCGGACCGAAACCGGCAGCGACCGACACGGTTGTCTGTAACTATCGGGGCACGCTGATCAGCGGTACCGAGTTTGACAGCTCCTACAAACGCGGCCAGCCGGCAACCTTTCCCGTCAGTGGGGTGATCAAGGGCTGGACGGAAGCGCTCCAGTTGATGCCGGTGGGATCGAAGTGGCAGCTCTTCATTCCCTCCAACCTCGCGTACGGCGAACGCGGTGCAGGGGCTGACATCGGACCGGACGCCACGCTCATTTTTGAGGTGGAGTTATTGTCGATCCAAGAGAAAGCCAAGGAACCAGCCAAGGAACCGGCTAAGGAACCAGCGAAGGATCCCGCCAAGGATCCCGCCAAGGATCAGGAAAAGAAGTAACGGCGCAGTCGTGCGCAACCGCAACCCTCAAAATCCCCGCTTTCTCTCGTAAGAAGAGAAAGGCGGGGATTTCTTCTATCAGAGGTGATCGATCAGTCCCCGCGATATACTTCCGCCTGCATCCCGATGACAAACATTCTGTACGGAGTGAACGGTGAAGGCGCGGGCCACTCGACCCGCGCCAAGGAAGTGATTTCTCATCTTCAGGAACGCGGAAACGCCATCCACGTAGTGTCCTTCGACCGCGGACTGGCCAACCTCCGCAAGGATTTTGAAGTCACGGAGATCTTCGGATGGCGGCTCGCCTATGTGAATAATCAGGTGCGTTATCGGCGCACCGTTGCCCGGAATCTGCTGACGGCGCGCCGGACCGCGGCCAGCGTCTCGCGGCTGAAGACACTGATCGATGAGAGAAGGATCGATCTCGTGGTCACGGATTTTGAGCCGCTTTCCTGTCATGCTGGCCAGCGCAAGCGTCTGCCCGTGATCTCGATCGATAATCAGCACTGCCTGACGAACGCCGATGTTTCGTATCCCAGGCAGTACCGGCGCGATGCATCCGCTGCGAAGATCGTGACCCGGCTGATGGTTCCGCGCGCGAATGCATATCTGGTGACGTCGTTCTTTGCCGCCCAAGTTACGCGACCGAATACGTTTCTGTTTCCGCCGATCCTGCGCGACTGCATTCTGCAGGCAAAGCCTCGGGTCGGAGAACACGTCCTGGTGTATGTGACTTCGCCCGCGCCGGTTTTGGAGAAGCTTCTGGCTTCCGTGCGCTGCTCCTTTGTTGCGTATGGATTCGGGCGCGAAGGGCAGGCAGGGAACATCGTGTACAAGAAGCCGAGTCTCGATGGATTTCTTGCCGACCTGATTGCGGCGAAAGCAGTCATCGCGAACGCGGGCTTCTCGCTGGTGACGGAAGCGCTGCATCTCGGCAAGCCCTATCTTGCGGTTCCCGTGGCGCACCAGTTTGAGCAGATCTTCAACGCCTACTGGCTGGAGAAGGCCGGCTACGGCGCTTACTGGGAAGGGCTCAACAAGGAACGGGTGGAATCGTTTCTCTTCAACCTGCCGCATTTCCGTGAAAAATTGGCCAGCTATCCCCGGCAAGGGAATGACGCGCTTTTCGCCAAACTCGACGCTCTGATCGCAGAGCTTACGAATTCAACGCGAGGGCGAAATTGACCACGCCCGACGATCATCCCCTGCCCGGACCCGAGAACGCTCCGGAGGCCGCGGTCTTGGTTGAAGGGCCTCTGGTCAGCCTGGTCATGGCGGTGTTGGCCATCTTTCTTTTTGCATGGCTGGCCGAGAATGTCGTTGAGCAACACACCGCCAACTTCGATTCCTCGGTGCGGGCTGCCGTTCACTCTTTCGCCTTTCCTGTCCTCACTCGGCTCATGTTTGCGATTTCATTCATGGGATCGGGTGGGTTGATTGCCGCCGCCCTCGTTGCGTTTGCTCTCTTTCGGTATTTTCAGTGGCGTCGCGCTGCCATCTGGCTGGTGGTAACTTTGGCGGGCGCTTTGGTGCTCGACCTTATCTTGAAGTTTGCATTTCATCGCCCGCGGCCAATTCCTTTCTTTGGCCCGATTCCACGCACTTACAGCTTTCCGAGCGGGCACTCTCTGTTTTCTTTTTGTTTCTATGGTGTGCTGGCCGGGTTGCTGGCGGGACGGGTGCGGTCCATGCCTGCGCGGGTCTTGATCTGGCTGGTCGCCGCTTTGCTGGTGCTGGCTATCGGGCTGTCGCGGATTTATCTGGGCGTGCACTATCCGAGCGACGTCATCGCGGGATACCTGGCGGGGACCATCTGGGCCGCGAGCATGGTTGCGCTCGATCGCTGGCGGCGGCAGCGGAAGAACCGCTTGTAGTCCCCGAATTGGAGTGAACCTACTCCACCCTACAGAAGAGGGGGAGACAAAGGTAGGGTTTCTGTCCGGATAGGAATCGTCTCACTCGTAGCGCAGCGCTTCGATGGGGTCGAGGCGGGAGGCTCGGATGGCGGGGACCATGCCGCTGACGAGGCCGACGGCGATCAGGATCAGGACGGCGACGAACAGCGTGCCGGGGTTGATCATGAGGCGGATGTCGCCGGCTTCCGCGTGTTTGGCCATGGCGCTGTAGAGGGTGAGGCGGCCGACGGAGAACGAAACTGCGTAGGCGAGGATGATCCCGCAGAGTCCGCCGAGAAATGTGATGGTGAGAGCCTCGGCGAGGAATTGGAAGAAGATGTGACGGCGGCGGGCTCCGAGCGCTTTTTCTACGCCGATCTCGCGCGTGCGCTGGGTGACGGAGACGAGCATGATGTTCATCAGGCCTACGCCTCCGATGCCGAGCGTGAGGGTGCCGATGAAGCCGAGCAGGATCTTGAGGCCCAGCGTGATGACCTCAAACTGGTGGAGTTGCACCATGAGGTTGAACACCAGCAACGCTCGGCGGTCGGCGGGATTGAACTTGTGCTGCTCCGCCAGTACGTTGCGGACGGACTGCTCGATCCGTTCGTAGTCGTTGGTCTCATAGTTGAACCAGACGGTGTCGAGATAGTGGGTGTCTTTAAGGTCGCTCATGGTGGTGAAGGGGATGTAGATCACGCGGTTGATGTTGTCGTCCCCGGCCTGCATCTTGGCACTTAGAATTCCTACGACCTCGAAGCTGAGACCGTCGATGCGAATACGCTCGCCCAGGGCATTGCGTCCGGAGAATAGTTTTTCTTTCGTCTCAGAACCAATCACCGCGACGCGGGCGCGCTGCATCTGGTCTTCAGCGTTGAAGAATCGTCCCTTGTCGAGCGTGAGGGCCCGGATGGCAAACGTGTTGGGATACTCGCCGTTGACGCCCATGGGGAAGGAACGGTTGTCGTACTGGAGCGTCGCTTGCTTGTGGCAACTCGGAGTGAGGTGGCCGATCTGGGGAATGTTGGTGGTGAGCCTCTCGACGTCGTCGAGCGTGATGCGGAGGGGAACGCCGGCTTTCTGGCCGCCCGCCTGCATGGAGGAGGTTCCGGGAACGACGATGATGAGCTTGGTGCCGAAATTTTTGAAGATGTTGGCGATGGCTCGGCCGAAGCCGTCTCCGTAGGCGAGCAGCATAACTACCGTCGCAATGCCCCAGGCCATGCCCAGCATGGTGAGGGTGGTGCGGCGCCGGTTGTGGCGCATCGCGGTGTAGGCTTCCTGGAGCAAGTCGCGCATCATGGCGTCACTCCTGCCTCAAGGCTTCGACGGGTTCGAGTCTTGCCGCCTTGCGCGCAGGATAGAGACCCGCTGCGACCCCTGCGAGGGTGAGGCTGACGATGGCGAGGATGGCGGTTTTCGGAACCAAACGCGGGGGATCAAAGCCCTCCGGCCCATTGACATTGCCGAGCAGAGCCATCAGACCGCCGGCGAAGGCGATTCCGATCAGGCCGCTGACCAGGGTCAGCAGAACACCCTCAATAAAAAACTGCAGCAGAATGCTGCGGCTGGTTGCACCCAGAGCCTTGCGGAGTCCGATCTCCCGGGTACGCTCGGTGACTGCGACCAGCATGATGTTGATGACACCGATCGCGCCCAAGGCGAGGGTGACTAGTCCTACGGTGCCCAGAAATTCGTTCATGGCATCGAAAATGGTACCCATCATTTCGGCTTGTTTGACCGTGTCCCAGCCTTCAAACGCGTCCTCGTCGTGATAATCAAAACCGTGGTTGCGGGCGACGATGCGGCGGACCTCATCCTGGGCCAGGACGTGCTCGGCCGCGACCCGAGGTTGATAGTTAATCATGGAAATTGCGTCATACGCCTCTTCGCCCTTGAGAGGGAAATAAGTATTCATCACCTGGAAGGGGATGTAGGAGCGCATGTTGGTGGAGTTGTCGTCGCCCCGGCCGACGCGCTTCAAAGTGCCGACGACTTCAAAGCGATGTCCATTGAGCAGAATGGCGGAGCCGACGGCGGGGCGGCCGGGGAACAGGTTGTGGGCCATCTCGTCGCCGAGGACGACTACGTTGCGCTTCTGAATTTCGTCGAGGTCGTTGAGCCAGCGTCCCTGCTTGACCGGCAGGAAGCGGATTCCGCTGAACTGGGGCTCGGCTCCGGTGATCTGTCCACTGGCGCTGGCAAACTCGCTGACGGCGCGCACGTCCATGCTGGTCAAAACGGGCGTGGCCGTCAGCACATGGGGAGCCTCCTTGCGAATGTCGAGATAGTCGCGGTAGGTGAGGCGGTAGGTTCGGGCGGAGTTCATGCTGCCGGCGACCACGGGCGCGCGGCCGGGGAAGATCATCATGATGTTCTCGCCGTACTCGGAGAGACCGCGCTTGTTGCCGGAGCGGAAACCTTCTCCCAAGCCGACCAGCAGAAGCAGGGAACCGACGCCCCAGGCGATCCCAAACATGGTCAGGAAGGAGCGGAGCTTGTGCGCCCAGAGGGTGCGGAAGATCTGCCCGAAGACGTCGATCATGATTCGCATAAGGGCAGCAACTCCCTGTCTATTGATTCTACTAAAGGAGAGCGCGGACCCATGTGAGCTGCGGCAACCCGGAGAATCTGCGCCAGACAGTCTACGGTAGCGCCTTGCGGCTGGGTGCGGGCGGGTGGAGTCCGCGGAAGCCGAGGCCAGCCAGCGAATACAAGACAGCGGCCACCAGCAAGAGGGCCTTCATCCCAATGATGAGGGACAGGTTCTCGAGCAGGCCACCGACAACCGCTCCCAACATGTTCGCTCCCAGTGCGGCGGCGGGAGATTCGACCGCGCGGAATTCGGAAGCAAACAACAATCCGGCGAAGAAGACCGGAACGGCAAAAACCACGGCTGCGATCAGGCCCACCGATGCGGCCGGGAGTGGAATGCGGCTGAAGGGAAACCAGTAGGCGCAGGCGATGCCCAGGAGGAGGAGAGCGAGCGTCCAGGGTCGCGGCCACGGGCTGCGCCGCTGTTCGGTCACGTAGTTGGCGACCAGGAGAGCGGCGAGAATGGCAGCGATGACGATGCCGTTCACTTGCCAGGTCGTCCCAAAATAGAGGGCAAGGCGGCTGACGACCTGGGTTTCGAGCAGCAGAAACCCCGCGCCCATGCTGAAGAAAAACAGCGAGGGCACGCGCGTGCGCGCCTCCGGAATTTGCAGATAAAACGCAGCGGCCAGCAGCACCACGAGAAAGCTGAGATGAAAGAATATGCTGGGGATCCAGTGGCCCTGATGGTAGAGGTAGGGCCAGTCGTCGGTCGTGACTGCCACGTCAGACAAGTTCACGAAGTTGGAGCGGTTTTCGGCGACAAAGTGCCCCAAACGCGGATCCGATGCCAGTTGGTGCTCCACCACCTGGTCCGAGTTCGAGATCACGAAACAGGCGGCACTGAGGGTATAGCTGGATCGCGCCAGGAACACGATCGGAGGTTTCCCGAAGGCGTGGGTCATGATCTCCACAATGCGCCGGCCCAGCCAGGGATAATTCACCATGAACTTGACGAACAAGACGCCGTTGGGAGCGAGCAGCGCCCGAGCTTCGCGAAAGGATTCCTCGGTGTAAACGAAGTTGTCCAGGCGCACGTTGGAATAGTCGGAGAGCTGGGTATGGGAATCGAGCAGGCCGAAAAGGATGAGGTCGTAGCGCGCGTTGGTCCGTTTCATGAAGGCGCGGGCATCGTTGAGATGGGCGAAAACGCGCGGGTCGTCATACGGGTGCTCAGGGTGGCGGCGTCCCAGCGCAAGGATTTTCGGATCGATCTCGACGGCATCGACCGCCCGGCTCTGACCACGCAAGGCGGCCGCCACGTCGTCTCCCGTACCCGAGCCGACAATCAGGACCTTGGGGTTCGGCGCCGTGAAGCGGAAGGGAAGATTGTAGGGATTCTCATCGGGCGGCTCAGCCATGAGATGGGGATGGCGCTTAAGAAACTCGGGTGAGAGGTTCACAATATCCTGATAGCTGTGATGGTTCACGCGAATCTGTGTCTTAACAAGTTCACCGTTCGGCAGGACTTGGTCCTCGACCTCAAGCATTTGATACGGCGTCCAAAGCTTGAAGTAATGCAGGGTGGAGGGGTCGAAGAGCAGCAGCGCAACGGGGACCGCAGCCGCTGCCAGCAGGATCTGTTCTCGCCGGGTGGATTGCAGAAGTGCGATACCAGCGAGGACAGTTACGAACCACACGGAGGGCGGAAGAGCCATCCAGGACACTGCGAAGAAGGTTACGATGCCGACCAGACTTCCCGCTAGATTCCACGAGTATCCGAGGAGCGGTCGCGGAGCCAGTTCGATCTGGCGGCTGACCGTTTGTCCCAAGGGGATGAAGATATAGGTGATTAAGAGGAGCAAAACGGTGGTGACGGCCGAAGCCAGCAGAAAGCCAGTCCAGTCGCTGCTGGCTTTTGCGGTCCAAAGTTCCAGGTCCCGCCCCGCCCCGAGCGTTTGCGAAAGGTGCTCCATGACCCGCTCGCTGTACCAGGGAAGGCGCACCACGACAATGAGTCCGACTAGCGCTTTGGTGGCGGTCAGCCAGCGCGCATTCTGGCGGGCCAGCGCACAGCCCAGACCAAAGCCCAGGAAGCAGAGCAGCAACGCCAGGTTCTTCACGTACGCGAATACCCGAACCTCGGTGGCCACCCAGCGGATAAGGGCCAGTTCCGCAAACAACGTCAGGGCGCTGGCCAGAAACAGCGTCGCGAGATGCCACTTTTCGGAAGCCGGCGATAGCGTAGTGCGGGGCTTGAACAGCCGCCGGTATCCCAGGAGAAGTGCTGCAGCCAGAACGAAACCGACGATGCGCCAGAGCAGTGAAGAGTTCATCAGGAAATTGAATCGTGCAGATTAACACGAGCGGCGATCGGAGAGGGGGAATCTTCCGCGGCTGCTGTGCCGGATCGGGGGCCCGGGCTCCGCACACAGCGCGGACAGGAGTGTCCGCGCTACACGAGCGCTTAGCAGGCTAACTGGTCGCGCGTCAGTTTCAAACCCGTCAAGTTGCCGAGGATGGTGACTGCGATCTGGTCGGTACTGAAGAACTCGTTGGCGGCTTGCTGGAGGTCTTCGGTGGTGACGGCTTCGATGCGTTCGATGAGTTCGTCGAGGGAATAGAAACGGTCGAAGTACATTTCCTGACGGGCCAGGTTCGACATACGCGCGGTCGAGGATTCGAGCGAGAGCATGAGGCTGCCCTTGAGCTGATCCTTCGAGCGGCGCAGCTCTTCTTCCGGCACTGGGGTTGATTTCAGGTTACGGAACTCGGCGACTACGCACTCGATGACCTTGATGGCGGACTCGCGCGAGGTGCCGGCGTAGACACACATGGAGCCGGTATCGCGGTAGGGATTCAGATCGCTGTAGATCGAATAAGCCAATCCCTGGCGCTCGCGTACGTTCTGGAACAGGCGCGAACTCATGCCGCCGCCGAGCAGCGTGTTCAAGATGTAGGAGGCGTGGCGGTGTTCATGGGCGACGGGATGGGAAGGTACGCCGATGCAGATCTGCACTTGCTCAAGCGCCTTCTTGTTGCGCAGGTTGATGCGCGAGAAGGTTTTCGGCGCGGGCGAGTGCAAGCCATTTTCTCCCGGTTTCACGTGCTGGAAGTGTTGGGCCACCAACTCGACGAAATTGTTGTGGTCGAGGTTCCCAGCAGCGGCGACAATGAGATTGCCGGGGGCGAAGTGGTGTCCGTAGAATCGGGAGACCACGGAGCGCTCGAATTTTTTCACCGTCTCTCGCGTTCCCAAAATGGGGCGGCCGAGAGCGTGATCCTTCCAGAAACTTTGCGTGAAGATTTCATGGACCAGATAGTCGGGATTGTCCTGGTCCATCTTGATTTCTTCCAGGATGACGCCGCGTTCGCGGGCAATATCACCGGCATCAAAGGTGGGATGAAGGACGAGGTCGCTCAGCACTTCCATGGCGATCGGGAGGTGCTCATCGAGGACCTTAATGTTGAAACAGATGCATTCTTTGGCAGTGAAGGCGTCCATGTTGCCGCCGATCGAATCGACCTGGCGGGCGATGGCCTCGGCGGAGCGCGTCTCCGTGCCCTTGAACACCATGTGTTCGATGAAGTGGGAGATGCCGTTCCACTCGGAATCCTCATCGCGCGAGCCCGACTTGAGCCAGATGCCGATCGCGACCGAGCGGAGATGAGACATCTGCTCGGTGATGACCGTGAGGCCATTGGGCAATACTTGACGACGAATGTTGCGGGTCTCCTTCACCATCTGATTCCGATCCTGCGCGACTGGAGTGGCGGGTTGCTTTCCCTATTCTCCCACAATGCGGGCGATGTTGCCGGTGGTTGATCCTAGTGCTTAATTTTGTTTAACTTACAACCGTGCGATGGAGGAACGGGCGTCTCGCCCGTTCAGCCGGGCGGGGATGCCCGGCTCTCCACCGGCAAGGCAACCCCATCATGCCAAGCTCGACCCACAATTCGCTCCTCGGTCTTACGCTTCAGGAACTTACGAACCTGGTTCTGGAGTCGAACCAGCCTGCCTATCGGGCCCAGCAGCTGTTTGATGCCCTGTACCGGCAAAGGACGGAAGACCTCGATCAGATTTCTACGCTGCCGCGCGAATACCGCACGCGCTTGGGTGAACAGGGCTGGGGAGTCGGGATGCCGAAGATTACACAAAAGTTCGAGTCGCGCGATGGCACGGTGCGGTACCTGGTGGAAATGGTGGACGGGGAGACGGTTGAAACCGTCTGGATGCCGGAGGGTGACGACGGAGAGAGCGGAGATGGAAGCGAGGCGGGCGACGAGATCGAGTCCGGGACGGCAGCAGCTACGTGGCGGCGGGCAACGATCTGCGTTTCAAGCCAGGTGGGATGCGCGGTGAATTGCCGCTTCTGCCTTACCGCACTGCTTGGGGTCAAACGGAATCTCGAAGCGGGAGAGATTGTAGGACAAGTGGCGGCGGTGCTGCGGGAGCAAGGAGTGGAGCCGCCGACGCAGCGCGTCAACCTGGTGTTCATGGGCATGGGAGAACCTTTTCTGAATTACGAGAATTTCATGAAGGCGGTGCGGCTGCTGGTGGAAGGCGTAGGGATACCGGAGTCGCGGATGACGGTTTCGACAGCGGGGATCGTACCCCGCATCCACGATTTCGGCAGGGAATCAGTGCGGCCCAAGCTTGCGATCTCGCTGAATGGATCGAATGATGAGTTGCGAAGCGCAGTCATGCCTCTGAACCGGAAGTGGAATCTGCGCGACCTGATGAAAGCGGCGCGGGAGTTCCCGCTGCGGACGCGGGAGCGTCTCACCTTCGAATATGTGCTGCTGGCGGGCGTGAATGATGCGCCGGACCAGGCGCGCGAGGTGGCAGAACTGGTGCGCGGCGTGCGCGCGAAGATCAATCTGATCGCGTTGAATCCGGGGCCCGAATTGCCGTACCGGACGCCCGAGCAGGAACGCGTGTTCGAGTTCCAACGGATTCTGGTGGCGTCGGGTATTCCGGCGTTTATCCGGCGGCCACGGGGGCGCGATATTTTTGCGGCCTGCGGGCAACTAAAGAGAACGGTAGAAGTTGGACCCGCAGAGCAGGGCGAGCCGCGAGGTTAGGAGCCGACTGCAGCACGGGTGGGGCCGACGGGGTGGGAAGGCGAAGACCCACTCGATGTCTTCGAGGCAACGGGCAGTTCGAGCCGGAACGCCGAGTATCCCTCGCGAGAAGGCCGCGATAGGATGTGTCCACCGTGTTCCTCCACGATTCGGCAACAGGCGTTCAGCGAGAGGGTCGAAGGTTTGTTTCCGCCCTCCGAGGCGCCAAGAAGCTGGTACGCCTCACTGGAGGCAGCGTTGCTTCTGAAATCGAGCACCACGAAGTTGTGGTCCTGGCGCGTTTGCACATAAAGCCCGGGGTGCGCTTCTGAATTGAGGTGGCTGGTGATCTGTCCCGCAAGATGCAGACAAACGTGGAGGAGTTGGTTGGAGTCGGCGACCACGGGCGGCAGGGATGGGCCCAGCACGAGGTGAAGGGAGATGTGCTGCGCTTCCAGTTGGGGCGTGATCAAGCGCATGGCCGTCTGCAAAACAGAGTTCGCGTCCACGGGTGTCATGCGCGCGGGAGTCTCACGGGCAAAGGTGAGCAGGTTGGCGACCAGCGTTTTGGTACGACGCACCTGCTCGGCAATGCGGTCTGCCAGTCGTTGTTCCTGGGGTGGCAAGCCGGATTCGACCAGAATGTCGGAGTATCCAAGCATGGCGGTAAGAGGGTTGTTGATCTCGTGAGCGGCGCCACCGACCAGTTGGCCGAGCGATGCGAGCCTTTCCGATTGAATGAGCTGGACCTGCAGGGTTTGCAGGTCGTCAAAGGAGCGGCGAGATTGTTCGAGAAACCGGGTGAGTTCTTTGCCCAGCAGACTCTGCCGCCAGAACACCATGGCGCCCATTACAACCGTCGTCAGCAGGGCGAGAATGATGCGGAATCGTCTGACCGGCGAGGGTGCCGCAGCGTCGAGCAGGGCGAGCAGGGCGAATCCGGGAAGGCTGAAGATCGCGAGCATCCCGAGTCGGCTGATCCATACCCCCAATACGGGCTGGGAAGGTTTCGACTCCGAAAGATCCCAGCGCGAAGCGAAAAGGGCGACGATTGCTAACCACGCGATGGAAATGGTCAGGGGGATATCGTAGATGCTTCCGCTGAAATATCTCTGGTGCACGATGGCCCAGTTCGCCACATAGGAACTGGAGGCATAGAGGGCGCTGGCTCCGAGCAGTTGCCCGTAAAGATGGCGCCAGCCGCCCTGCGCGGTGTAGGCCAGAATCGCGAGGGAGACCAGCAGAACCAGTTTTTCGGTCAGGTAAACGAAGTTGAAGTTGGCTCCGTAGGTGGCCTCGTCGACCTGCACGGTTTGCCATGGGATCACCGCGTACACATAGAGGAAGACCCACCAGGTGATCAGGAGCGAGAGATCGAGCATGCGGATGCGGGAATCCCGCTCGTCGTCGCGAAGATGGGGAAGTACCGCCAGGGCCGCCATCATGGGGACCAGGTGCAGGAACAGGACAACGTCGCCGCCAAACGGATCCGGCACGTCTTGCCGTTTGACCACCTCGAAGTAATTCCACATGGCCTGATAGGCGAGCCAAAACAACATGCTGCCGCTCATGAGGATCCAGAAGGCCCGGGCGCGTGGCCTGGGGCTGCGCGAAGGCAAAATGTTGGGGAGAAAGGCGGCGGTAGCGACCAAGAGCAGCGCGCCCTGGATGAGGTCGCTGGTCACGGTCAGGGTCCCGCCTCGGGTCAAGCGCAGTGAGACCGCAATCTGGGCCAGAACCAGAGCGGCGAGCAGGCAACTCCAGAGTTTGACCCGGGGGGACAAGGCACGAGACTCCGACCCCTATTGTAGAGCGGGAGGCAGCGCGGAGGGGATTACTTGTGTAATCCCGCTCCGTTCAGCGTCTCTGCCGTGGAACAGCGCGGACCGGAGGTCCGCGCTACATGGGGTGTGGAGTTCTAGGGCGATTGACCGTAGAATTAGGCCCTTAACACCGTGATTCCCTTGTCTTGGATAGTTCCGCGGTTCCGCAATCTCTGGCGCTTCCGGGCCCCCCTGAGTTCGGGTGAGATTCGGCGCACCGAGCGCTGGCTGGCGACGGCACGGGTGGCGCTTTCCATTGCGGCGGTCTTCGCGGTGTGGTGGGAGCCGGCCAGCGGCGCAGCGTATTCGCCGTGGATGTACCTGCTGCTGGCGCTCTACCTTGTGCATGGGGTGGTGGTGATGTTGCTGTTGCGTTTCCGTCCCCAGTCCACGCCGGCCTTTCGCCTGGTGGTGCACAGCGTCGACATTGTGTGGCCGGTGCTGATTTCGATGTTCACGACCGCCCAGCGCGGGCCATTTTTCCTGTTTTTTGTTTTTGTGATGGTGGCAGCGGCGTACCGGTGGGGGCTCTGGGAGACGGTGGGCACCGCGGCAGCTGCGGTTGCGTTGCTTTGGACAGAAGCGCTCGCCGTGCGCGCGGGCTTGGAGCAGGCAGGCAATGCCTGGTTGCGCGTTGTCCATTTGCCGCCACTCAAGGTCAGCATGCGGCAGCTGGAGCCGCAGCAGTTGTTCATGAGTTCGGTGTACCTGATGGTGCTGGGTGGGCTGCTGGCATACATGGCGGAAAACCAGAAGAAGATGCGCGCCGAGCGTGCCGTGATCATTCGCGTTCTCAGTTCTACGCGGGTCGAGGCGGGACTGAGCGGGACCATGCAGCAGATTCTGGGGGAGATCCTGAACCTCTATGGTGCCCGCCGGGTCGTCAGTGCCTCACAGGAAACGAACAGCTACCGGGTTTTCCTGGCGGAGGTGAATCGCAGTGCGGAAGGCGCCGGTGCATTGCGCTGGCGTGAAGCGCTACCGGAGACGGAGGCAAAATATCTATTCGAATCACCGGCCGATGTGCTCTACGCGGTCCGAAATTCGAAGAGTTTCCAAACGGTCGCACTGGATCGCGCTGGGAACAGGCTGCGGGATGTGGACACCGGATTCCTGGACGCCTTCGCGGGACTTGAGAAGTTTGACACGATGGTTTCGGTCGCATTCAGCTTTGGGCGCGAGTGGTCGAGCCGTGTATTTCTGTTTGATCCGGAGATGATGGGAGAGCCCGAGGAAGAACTGCACTTTCTGCAGGAGTTCGGGCAGCAGGTGGGACCGGCGGTTTACAACGTGTACCTGATGCGGCGGCTGCGAGAACGGGCTGGCGCGCTGGAGCGGGCGCGGTTCGCGCGCGAGTTGCATGATGGCGCCATTCAGTCGCTGATTGCGGTCGAAATGCAATTGGATGTGCTGCGCCGGCAGTCGGGAACGCAATCGCCGGTTGTGAACAGCGAACTGGGGCGAATCCAGAAACTGCTGCGGGAAGAAGTTCTCAAACTGCGCGAGCTGATGCAGGCGATGAAGTCGTTTGAGGTCAACGCGGAACGGCTTCTCAGCTTCATTTCCGACACGGTCGAGCGATTCCGGCGCGAGACGGGGATTTCAGCGGAGTTTGCCAGCGAGCTGGCGCGTGTGGAGCTGCCACAAAAGGTATGCCGGGAACTGGCGCGCATTGTGCAGGAAAGCCTCGTCAATGTGCGGAAGCACAGCGGCGCGCACCATGTGCTGGTGCGGCTGGCGCAAAGAGCCGGCAACCTGCAGTTGACGGTGGAGGACGATGGCCAGGGGTTTGCCTTTGCCGGCAGGCTGTCGGGGGAGGAATTGGAGACCATGGGCAAAGGGCCGGCGATCATCCGGGAAAGAGTCCGCTTGCTTGCCGGCGAACTCACGATAGAATCGAACCCTGGACATGGCGCTCGGCTGGAGGTCCGCATCCCGCCGATGCGAAAAACAAATCATGGATAGAAACACCCATCCGATTCGCATTGTGATTGCCGACGATCATCCGATCTTCCGCGACGGCCTCCGGCGCCTGCTGGAGTCCGAACTCGACATGAAAGTTGTCGGGGAAGCCTGTGACGGCCTGGAGGCCGTCAAACTGGCGACCGAGCTCAAGCCCGACATTCTTCTGCTCGACCTGGCCATGCCGCATCACACCGGTCTCGATGCCCTGCGCGACCTGAGCACCAGCCCCGGAGCTGCCGGGATGGTGCGCATCATTCTGCTGACGGCAGCAGCCGAAAAGAAGCAGGTGGTCGAGGCCCTACAGTTGGGGGCGCGCGGGGTCGTGCTGAAAGATTCCGCGACGCAGTTGTTGCTCAAGAGTATTCACGCGGTGATGTCAGGGGAGTACTGGGTGGGACGCGACAGCGTCTCGAACCTGGTGCAGTACCTGCGCAACTTGATGCAGAGTTCGACCGAGGAGTCGAAGCAGAAGAAATTCGGATTGACGCCCCGCGAACTGGAGATTGTGTCGGCGGTGGTCGCGGGCTACGCCAACCGGGAAATCGCGGAATACTTCAAAATCAGCGAAGACACCGTGAAGCACCACCTCAGCAATATTTTCGACAAACTGGGCGTCTCGACCCGTCTGGAGCTGGCGTTGTTTGCTGTAAACCAGGGTCTACCGCTCAAAACTATATTGTAATCAGTAAGTTACCGGTTGTGGCACGAAAGTGCCATAGGTTGTCACGGCTGTGCCATTGGGTTCGATCACTGGTTAGCGATAGCCTAGCAGTACAACGACGAAGTCTGTGCCGGTTCAGGAAAACATAGCGTCTGGACATCGTCGGATGGGAGCAACTGTGATCAAGATGATCCGTCAACTTTGGGCAGAAGAGCAGGGGCAGGACGTCGCCGAATATGCGGTGATGCTGGCTGTCATCCTAGTAATTGTGATTGGTACCGTCCGACTGATCGGCGGCAACGCCAACAACGTGTTCTCGCAAGTGAATAGCCAGATGTCGCAGTAGCCTAGGCGCCCGCCTACCGTCCCGTCAGTGAATTCGCTGCAATTCTTTTGCTCCAGCGGCTCATGCTACGGCATGAGCCGTTTTCGTTGCGGGGTTGTCGTTCCCCCAGAAAAGTCTTCGTGGTGAATGAACGGCGCATTCGAGGGCAGGTTTTTCCGTTTGCACCCGTGACGCACGCAGCCCCGAGTCTGTAGCCAAGCCCCGCCATTTTCCGAGCCGGAAGCCTCTTCTACTGCCCGGTGGGAGCTTGAGCCGTCTTTTCCGGAGCCGTTTTGTCCGGTGCGGGAGGAGCCAGTCTCGTCAGGAACGGGAAGAAGGGCGTGACTTCGAAGGGCATCTTGTCAGCCGCCGAAGTGAGCGCCACCGGCTTGGTCTTGATCAAGGCAAGCTGGTTGTTCCAGGGATCGACCTTGACACGTCCGCCCAGGGGAAGCGCGGCGACCTGGTCGGTTTTCTTCGGGTCGAACTGCGGAGACGAGGTCATCAAGGACGACATCTTGGTCGCGTCTCCATTCAAGAGGCTGTCGCCAAGATGAGGCCGGATCAGACTCTTGAGCGCCGGCGCGCGCGACTGCACCGCTTTGAGGAACAGGCCGGCGTTCGCGAGTTTGTCTTTGTAGGGAGAGCCGTTGAGCAGCTCAATGGCTTTCTTGTCGGCGTTTTCCTCCTCGATGCGGTCGCGGCCAAAGTCCATGCGTTCGAAGGTGCGTTCATCGGGGAAAAACATGCGGTCGTTGAAGGCCATCTTGGTATCGAGCCGGTGTCCGAGCACGATGTGCGCCAGTTCGTGCGTCAGGATCATGGCGAGCGATGCTTCGTCGGGCAGCACGTCAATCATGCCGCGGCTCATGACGATGGTGTGGCCGATGGTGAAGGATTCGAGCGGCGTGGTCAGAAGCACACGGCACTTCACTTCGGGTTGAATGTCGAGGTTATTCGTGACCATCACGTTGTTGACGACGGTCTGAAGAACTTTGTCGATCTCGCCTTCGGGAGCGAGCAGGCCAATCTGCTGCAGGCGATCAATGACGTTGATTTCGGCCTGATGCTCCCAGGCGCGCTGGGCTTCGATGGGCGAAGCATCCTGGGCCTTCTGGCTCTGATCCTGTACGGACTGGGGGGCATCCACGGTGATCTCGGTGAACTCGGAGTTGCGCCGCAGATCCTTCAGGTTGTAGCCCCACAGTCGAGTCTGTGCTTTGTAGTGCAGAGTCTGTCCCAGACGGGCCTTAAGGTCGGACTCTTCCGAATAGATGAGTGAGGGCAGCCAGATGCCGGGGCGAAGATTCTGCCGCCAGCTGTCAAAGTGCAGGTAGTAGCTGGCTCGCGGATGAGGATAGTACGTGCCGTTGAAGCGGACAATGTTGTAGTCCTGATCTTCGATCCAGATCCGGCCCAGGAAGCGTCCTTTGCCGGCGTCTTTCTTGGGCGCGACATCCATCACAATGCAGCGAAGTTCCCCCAGGAACTCCCGTCGCACGAAGGTGAAGTCGTAATACCGGCGTTGAAAATCTTCGTCGAGAACCACCATCTGGGCAAACCCTAGGGGCAGGAACTTCATGGTGTAGACATTGCTTAACTTGCTGAGCATGCGCTTGCCCAGACCGGCCGTGGTGGGCGAGACGAAGGTGCGGTCATCCGTTCCGCTGCTCATGTCCAAACGGCCCAGGAAGTACACGTCACTGACGGGGACGGGAGCGCCCAGATCTTTGTCGTCCTTGAGATTCTGGAGATAGGTTTCCACCAGGGGATGGAGTTGCCTCATCTGGGCTATGAAGAAATGTTCGCGCTCGATTGCGCGATCAACCACCTGGTCGAAGCTACTGGCGGCTGTGGTGGTTTGCTGGGTGGCCGCATCTCGAGTTGCCAGCTGTGGCGTGGGCGGAGTCTGGGCAAACAATGCTGCGGCGCAGACCAGGAGGAGCGTCAAAGCCAAGAGGGAGCGCAACATATTTTTGTGTTTCATTGTACCTATGAAGCGAGTTGGAAGACGATATGAAGGACAGCCTCAAAATCCGCGGGCTGGCCGTTCTTCAGCGCCGGCTTAAACTGAATTTTTTCCGCAGCGCGAATCGCAGATTCGTCCAACCCATGGCCGAGACCCTGCACGACCCGCCCGATGCGGATCTGCCCGGTCGCGGTGAACACGACTTGGAGCAGAACCTCACCTTCAATCTTAAGCTGGCGTCCCTCATCAGTGTAAACCGGACGGGGCTTATAGGTGATCTCCGCAGGTACGGTTCTTACGACCGGCTCGGCTGTTTTGGCCTTGGGCTGGGCAGTGGCAACAACGTCGGCGTCTCCGAACCCGCCTTGGCGCACGGTGCCGCGCGAGGCAGAGACTCTACCGGAACCATCTCCGGTGGCAACGCCGCTGCCGAACCCGGAACTGGCAACTACGCCGCGTGCGCCCTTTGCGCCCCCAGTACCGTTGCCATACCCTGGGCCTCTCGGCATATCAAAGCTGCCGGCTTGGGCAATCGTAATGGGGCGGCCGTGATTCTCGGACGCTGGCACACCGTTGGGATCGCCGAAGCCTCCGGTTTGCACTTTCTGAGGGGCCGCTGCCATGGTCGGAGTGGCCGAACTGCCGGTGGAGAAAACGTTGGTCTTGACGAGTTGCTTGGGAATCACCGGACCCGTGTCTGGCAGAATTACCTGCTTGTTCGCCGCCAGATTTACCTTCGGCGCTTGTACTTCGGGTAGGTCGGGTTTCTTGGGTGCAATCAGCTCAGTTGGAACGCGCAACGCCTCCGGCCGTGGTGTGACCAGTTGCGCCGTTTTTGGCACTGGGAAGTTCTTGACCGGAGCTGGCTTCTGCGGCACGGGTGGCGGCGTGTTGACCAGACTGATGAAGTGATAGTCGTGCACCGGCATCACAAGAACTTCCGGATAAAGGAGCGCAGTGAGTACAAAGAACGCCACCACCAGGGACTGGACGCCGTAACTGAAAACGAACTTCTCCCACGGAGTACGACGTTCAGGGAGAAGACCTAGGGTCAATTGTGAAGCCTGGGAGTCCATATTGAGTCCCCTTGAGCAGCCTGCCGGAGCGCGTCTGCCAGATGAAATTCCCAGCTCTTAAGCGACAACTCCAAAGCAGGCTTCGGTACCCACAGGAGAGGGGTCGAGAAGAGCCAGTACATGACTCAGAATTGCACGCCGAAGGCCACTTCCAACGGCGGTTCTTGGCAGTAAGATGCTGACAGGCAGCCACTTACCGTGGAAAAAATCTATCCTATCAGATCAAAAGGGCTTACCTGCAATTTTTTTCCCACTCTTTAGGGCAAATCCTCGAAGGGACTTGGGAGATTTTTCCGCCCACCCTGAGTCCGGAGTGGACAGCCCCTGAGTCGTGTCGTAGGCCAATTGATCACGTCTTCAATGGAAAGCCGCACCTAGCATATCCACCATCAGGCGGATTGCTGTCTGGGCGGTACGCCCGCTCGAGTCGCGCAGCGGGTTGACTTCCATGATGTCCAGGCCAATGAGCTTGCCCTTGGACGGGATCCCCATCATGAGATCGTCAATCTCGGCGAAGCTCAGGCCTCCGGGTTCGAGCGTACCTGTTCCCGGCGCTAGAGTGGGGTCCATGGAATCGACATCAAAAGAGACGTAGACACTTTCGGCCGGCTCGATTTGCGACAGAACCCAGGCAACGCCGCGGCGGTGAAGTTCTTCGGCCGTGATGACCTGGGTGTGAATCTTGCGGGCATTGCCGACCGCTTCGGGATCGTTGGCCAGACCACGCATCCCGATCTGCACGATCTTCTTCACGTTAGGCAGCTGCGCCGCGCGCAGCACCCAGGAGGCGTGATCCAGATTGCCGGGTGCGCCGTTCCATGTGTCGAGATGCGCGTCGATGTGGATCAGGGTGAGCGGCTGGTCGAAGGCGCGCAGTGACGGATAGCTGATGCTGTGGTCGCCGCCGATCACGATGGGGAAGGCCTTGTGGGCGAGGATCGTCTTCACAGCAGCCGTGACTTTGTCGTTCGTTTGAGCGGGCACGGTGGGCCAGATTTCGACATCGCCAACATCGGCCCAGCGCTTGCCTCTTAACACGGTGCGATCGCCATCGATGTAGTAGAAGCCCTCGGTCAGATCGTGGTTGTACTCCTGTGAAGCTTCGCGCATCTCGCGCGGACCGTAGCGCTCGCCGGGCTGTCCCCACGTGCCTTCGTCAAAGGGAACGCCCAGCACCGCGAAGTCGGCGTCGAGTTTCTCGAGGTTGGTGACGTGGGGCGCGCCGAGAAAGGTGCGCACGCCGACGAAGGTGGGCACGGCTTGGGCAGAGAGCAAGGTGGAGCAGAGCAGGACAGTGAGGACGGTCCGGAGAAAATAGGGTTTCATGGCAATCGGGCAGAATCGTAGCACACGAGCGAGGATATCCAAGTCGACGTCTTACCCTGCGGGAAACAGATCGTTGCGGATCAGACAGTACGCGGGCAGGAATGCCCGCGTCACACTACTACTCTTCTTCTTCTTCCTCGTCGAGCTTGATGCGGAGAGACCGGAGGAACTTCAAATCCTGATCGCTGATCTTGAGTTCAGGATTCGTGCTGAGGGTCGATACCAGGGAGGTCTTATCGCTGGGGTGTTCGCCCTGCTTACTGACGCCGATGGTGGCCTCGAGGACGAGGAAAATGTCGTAGCCGCCTTCTTTGATGCGGGAAACGACTTCGGCGATCTGGTCGGAGTCCGACAGCGACTCGTTGATGGCTTCTCCCAGTTCCTTCATCAGTTGCTTCAACTGCTGGTCCACGAGTCTCCCCTCTCACGCGCGAACGCGGCTGGCGACAAACATCACAGGCTGCTGTGACATCGACCACCGTTATTGTACGCTCCGTGGCTGCTAAAATCGACCCATGATGCAGGTCTCGATGCTGAGGAAGCTTGGGATCGTTGCCCGAGTAGCGGCCCAGCAGGCCGGACGCAGCCGGACGGGATCGGCCGTGCTGAAGGGCATCCGGGCGACGGTCGGGTCGTTCGGGCGAGTGCTGCGCCAACTCTGGTTGGAAGTGACCGGATTCACTTTTCTAGTGCTGGCTGGAATTGGCGGACTCGCTGGCTTTCGCGAGTATGGGAAGTACACGGCCGGACATGCTGCCGGCCCGGGAAGGCTGATCCTGGCGATCTGCTTTACGGTGTCGTTCGCATGGTTTGGGCTGAGTTCGTTCTGGCGGGTGAGGAGAAAGGGCTAAGAGCTACGAGCTACGAGTTAAACCTAGACCGAAACTGCCGAGACGCCGAAACGTGCCGAGAAAGGCGTGAGAAAAATGGCCAATTCGAAAACCGCCAGCCCTAAGGCCGATTCGAAGCGTGAACTTGCGGAGCAACAAACCTCTTCGCACATTCCAGTGCGACCGCTCTACCAGCCCGATGACTTGGCCGGCTGGGACTATGATCACGCAGTCGGCTATCCCGGGCAGTTCCCGTTTACGCGCGGCGTGCAGGCCACCATGTACCGTGGCCGGCTCTGGACCATGCGCCAGTACGCGGGCATGGGTGACGCCGAAGAGTCGAACAAACGCTACAAATATCTGCTCGCCAACGGCACCACGGGACTCTCCGTCGCCTTCGACCTTCCTACCCAGATCGGCCTCGATTCCGATAGCCCGCTCTCCATGGGAGAAGTCGGCAAGGTCGGGGTGGCGATTGATTCGATCGAAGACATGCAGCGGCTGTTCGATGGCATTGATCTGACCGCCATCTCGACCTCGATGACCATCAACGCGACGGCCTCGATCCTTCTGGCTTTGTACGTGGCCGTGGCGAAACGGCAGGGCGGCGACATCCGCAAGCTCTCCGGCACCGTGCAGAACGATGTGCTGAAGGAATACATCGCGCGCGGGACGTATATCTATCCGCCGCAGCAGGCGATGCGCATCATTACGGACTTATTTGCCTGGACGAACGAGAACGTACCCGAGTGGAACACGATTTCGATTTCCGGCTACCACATGCGCGAAGCGGGGTCGACGGCGGTGCAGGAAGTGGCCTTCACGCTGGGGAATGGGATCGCGTATGTCGAGGCGGCGATTCGAGCGGGACTCGACGTGGACAAATTCGCGCCCCGGCTTTCGTTCTTCTTCAACGCGCACAGCAATTTTCTGGAAGAAGTAGCCAAGTTCCGCGCGGCCCGGCGCATGTGGGCGAAAATTATGCGCGACCAGTTCAAGGCGAAGAGCCCGAAATCCTGGATGCTGCGCTTCCATACGCAGACCGCGGGTTCCACGCTAACCGCGCAGCAGCCCGAGAACAACATCGTACGAACCGCGATCCAAGCCATGGCGGCCGTGCTGGGCGGAACGCAATCCCTGCACACGAACTCGTTTGACGAGGCACTGGCCCTTCCCACCGAACAGTCCGCGCGGATTGCGCTGCGCACCCAGCAAGTCATCGCCTTCGAATCCGGAGCGCCGCAGACTATCGATCCGCTGGCTGGGTCCTATTATGTCGAGTCGCTGACCGGCGAAATCGAGAAGCGCGCCTCCGATTATCTGGAAAAGATCGAAGCCATGGGGGGGATGCTTAAAGCCATCGAGCGCGGCTATGTGCAACAGGAAATTCAGAACGCGGCGTACGAATACCAGCAGGCCGTCGACCGGCAGGAGGCGGTGGTGGTGGGCGTGAACCGTTTCCAGGTAGAAGAAGAAAAGGCGGTGCCGATCCAGCGCATTGATCCGGCTCTGGAGGCGAAGCAGGTGGAGCGGGTGCGCGCCGCGCGAGCGAAGCGGGATCCAAAGACCTGGCAAGCCGCGATCAAGGCGGTCGAAGACACGGCGCGCACGGGCGAGAACCTGATGCCGCGCATTCTGGCGGCGGTCGAAGCGAATGGGACGGTCGGCGAGATCTCCGATGCGCTGCGGAAGGTGTACGGGGAGTACAAGGAAGCGGTGGTGATCTGAGTCACTGTGAAGTTGTGTGGCGCGGACACTCCTGTCCGCGCGGACTGCGGATTCGCTGCTAACACGCGGGCGGGAGTGTCCGCGCTACACGAATCAAAGCGGGGACGACCAGATTCAGTCCGCCGTTTTGTACTCGCAGGCCGTGCGGCATGCCTCGCAGTACATCAGGCCGTCGGTGCAGAGCCGCACGTCGGTCTGTGACTGGCAGAAGACGCAAAACTTTTCGCACCAGCACTTGGCTTCGGGCTGTTCGCACTGGGCACAAACGATCCGGCTTAGGCCCGGCTTGGACGACATGATTGAAGTGTAGTGCGGCGCGCGCGGCCGGCAAACATGACGGAAGTCACCATCTTCCAGCAAGTCTAGCCACCGGAAGCCCAGAGCCTAGCGCCCAATGCCCAAATCCCCATTTGCTGCCTTTCCGCGCGGGTGATAACGTAGTCAGTTCCATAAATCCGGCGGCCCAGCCACTGTCGGGACTGGGGTTGACCCTTTGTCCACTCTCGAAACCACTGCACCGGTCGCGCGTAAGACTGCACTGAATGCCGTCCATCGGCACATGGGCGCGAAGATGGTGGAGTTTAACGGCTGGGATATGCCGGTCGAATACCCCGCATCCATTGGGGGCGGCATCATCGCCGAGCATACGGCCGTGCGCACCGGCGTGGGCATTTTCGACGTCAGCCACATGGGTGACATTCGTCTTTCCGGGCCAGAGGCGCTCGCCGCCGTCCAGCACATCTCCATGAACGACGCCTCGCGGCTCGCTGCCGGGCAGGCGCAGTATTCGGCGCTGCTCTATCCGCAGGGGACGTTCGTGGACGATGTGATCGTCCACCGGCTTGGCGAAGAGGATTACCTGCTCGTGATCAATGCGGGCACGCGCGAGAAGGATTTCAACTGGGTGCGCGACAACACGCGGCAGTTCGGCTGCAAGGTCGAGCACCTCTCCGACGACTTCACCCAGATCGCCATCCAGGGACCGAAAGCCGTCAACCTTCTGCAGAAATTGACGGACGCCGATCTGAGCGGCGTGAAGTTTTACTGGATCACGCGTGGGACACTCTGCGGGCTGAAGGATATTCTAATCGGGCGCACCGGTTACACCGCCGAGGACGGATTCGAGATCTACATTCCCGCCGACGAAGCGATCAGTGCCCGGGTGTGGAACGAAATCCTGGCAGCGGGAAAAGAGTTTGGCGTCGTGCCCTGCGGCTTGGGTGCGCGCAATACGCTACGACTGGAAGGTAAGCTGCCGCTCTACGGGCACGAGATTTCCGATACGATCAACGTCTGGGAAGCGGGGCTTGATCGCTTCTGCAAGATGGAGAAGCGCGAGTTCATCGGGCGCGAGGCGTTGGAGAAAGCGCACGCTGGTGACTTAAGGAAGACGCTGATCGGCTTGGAGATGATCGATCGCGGCATCGCCCGCGACGGGTACAAAATTCTCGATTCAGCCGGACGCGAGATCGGATACGTCACCAGCGGTTCGCCGGCGCCGTTCCTGAAGAAAAACATTGCGCTCGCCTACGTTCCGCCCCAGCATGCCGCCATCGGGACCACGTTGCTGGTGGAAATTCGCGGGCAGGGTGTGAAAGCGCAGGTGGTCCCCACGCCGTTCTATAAGCGTCCGAAGAAACCTTAACCCCAGAGGTCACAGAGGATCACAGAGGAAGACGGTCAACCACCAAGGACACGAAGGTTCACGAAGGATCGGGTTGCCAGAAGCTAGTAGCTAGAAGCCAGGAGCTAGAACTAATGTCTTACCCAACCGACCGCAGATATACAAAAGAACATGAATGGATCACGCCGGACGGCACCATCGGCATCACGCACCATGCGCAGGAGGCGCTCGGCGACATCGTCTTCGTGGACCTGCCCAAGGTGGGCACCGAAATCACCGCAGGCAAAACCTTGGGCACGGTCGAGTCGGTGAAGGCTGTCTCCGATATCTACGCCCCGGTCTCGGGTACAGTGACAAGCGTGAACGGAGAACTGGCGACCGCTCCTGAAAAGGTCAACAAAGACGCCCATGGCGCCTGGATGCTGAAGATTACGGTGAAGAACCCGGCCGAGATGAACGCGCTGCTTTCCTCGGCCGACTACGAAAAATTCGTGAGCGAAGAGGCGGGCCATTAGAAAACCAGTAACCACCAAGGACACGAAGGAGCACCGACGGAGCCCTGCACTGAAATTGATTTTCCTTTGTGTACCTTCGTGTCCTTGGTGGTTTCAGGCCTTAGGTCCTCAAACAGCTTCCGGCACGCCCCAATTAAATCGACTGCCGGTTACATCTAAAGTGAGTTCCCTATGAGATATCTGCCGAAGTCTCCTGCGGATCGCGAAGCCATGCTCAAAGCAATTGGCGTCCGCTCCGTCGACGATCTCTTTGCGCCCGTTCCCCCTGAGTTCCGGCTGAAGCGCGACCTCAATATCCCGCGCCAGATGGCCGAGTCCGAGATCGTGGACTGGTTCAAGCTGCGCTCCAAGGAAAACGGCGACGGTTACACCAGTTTTCTCGGCGCCGGGGCCTACTTTCACTATCGTCCGGTTGTCATCGACGCGCTCGTGCAGCGCGGCGAATTTCTGACGTCCTACACGCCCTACCAGCCGGAATTCGCGCAAGGTACACTCCAGGCCATTTTCGAATTCCAAACCATGGTTGCCGAACTCACCGGCATGGAGGTGGCCAACGCCTCGATGTATGACGGCTCTACGGGCGCGGCGGAAGCGGTGATGATGGCGGTTCGCATCACGGGAAAGAGCGGAGCAGTTGTCGCCCGCAGCCTGCACCCGGAATATCGCGAGGTGCTGGGGACTTACGCGACGCATCAGGGCATCCCGCTGAAGACGGTTGGGTTTGCCGAATCGGGGCCCGTGGATCTCAAAGAATTACAGCAGGCGGTCAGCGACGATACGGCCTGCATCCTGATTCAGTCGCCGAATTTCTTTGGCACGATTGAAGATGTGGAAGCCATTGCCGAGATTGCGCACCAGCACGGCGCGCTGCTGATTGTTTCAATCGCGGAAGCCGTCTCGCTGGGAATTGTGGAGCCGCCGCGGGCCGCCGACATCGTGGCCATGGAAGCGCAGTCGTTCGGCGTGCCTCTCGGATTCGGCGGGCCCTACTGTGGTGTGCTGGCCACGAAAGACAAGTTTGTCCGCCAGATGCCGGGCCGTCTGGCCGGTCAGACCGTCGACAAGAAAGGCAAGCGCGGGTTTGTGCTCACGCTGGCCACCCGCGAACAGCACATCCGGCGCGAGAAGGCGACCTCGAACATCTGCACCAACCAGGCGCTGGTCGCGCTCATGGTCAACATCTTTATGACGGTGTACGGCAAGGTCGGGCTAAGAGAACTGGCAAAGCAAAACTTGGCAAAAACTGCATACGCAGCCGATCAGTTCGCCAGGCATGCGAAAGTTCGTTTCACGGGTGCGCCGCGTTTCAACGAATTCGTGGTCGAGACCAGTGAAGATCCCTACGCTATTAACTCCCGGCTACTCGGGCACAAAATTGTCGGCGGCCTGCCGCTGAAGAAGTTTTATCCCGAACTGGGCCATGCGGCGCTCTGGTGTTGCACGGAACTTACGACTCGCTCGATGATCGATACCGCCGTCGGTCTGGTAGCCGATAGCGAGCGTGCCGTGCGAAGTATGAAGGAAGTCGAGCAGGAGGTGGCGCGATGAAACACATGACTCGCAAAGCCACGCGTCACATCAGCCAGAACGAAGGATTGATCTTCGAGAAGTCGTCGCCGGGGAAGGCGGCCTGGAAACTGCCGCCGCTCGACGTTCCGGAAGTCGACACTGCGAAGCTGCTGGGCAAGCAAGAGCGACAAGACCTGGGCAACATGCCCGAAGTGAGCGAGATCGAAATCATCCGCCACTTCACGCGGCTCTCGACCTGGAACTACGCGATCGATCTCGGGATGTTCCCGCTCGGTTCCTGCACCATGAAGTACAACCCGCGGGTGAACGAGTTTGTATCGCGCGTGGAAGGGCTTGCCAATGGCCATCCCTACCAGCCGGAGAAAATTTCCCAGGGCGCGCTGCGCATCATCAAGACGCTGAGCGACTGCCTGCTCGAGATCACCGGCATGGACGCGATCACGCTGCAGCCGGCCGCCGGCGCGCACGGCGAACTGACCGGAATACTGCTGGTGCGGGCGTATCACCAGTCCAAAGGGAACGCGCGCAAGAAAATTCTGATTCCGGATTCCGCGCACGGGACCAATCCGGCGACGGCGGCGACGGCGGGCTACGCGGTGGAGAATCTGAAGTCGAACGAGCGTGGCATGGTGGATGTGGCGGCGCTGGCGGCGCAGATGAACGAAGACGTGGCCGCGCTCATGTTGACCAATCCCAACACCCTAGGCGTGTTCGAGCAGGACATCCACGAGATTGCCGAACTCCTGCATGCCAAGGGCGGCCTGCTCTACATGGACGGCGCCAACATGAACGCGCTGGTCGCCAAGGCGCGCCCGGGCGACTTTGGCGTCGACGTGATGCACCTCAACCTGCACAAGACGTTCTCCACGCCGCACGGCGGCGGCGGCCCGGGATCGGGCCCGGTTGCGGTGAAGAAAATCCTCGAGCCCTTCCTGCCCAAGCCGGTCGTGATCACGAAACCCGACGGCACGCTCGCCTTCGAATACAACCGTCCACAGTCGGTCGGCCGCGTGCGCGCCTTCTACGGCAACTTCGGCATGTTCATCCGCGCCCTCGCCTACATCCTCGCCAACGGGCCCGACGGTTTGCGCCAAACCACCGAAGACGCCGTTCTCAATGCGAACTACATCCGCAAGGGCCTCGAAGGCGTGTACGATCTGCCCTACTCGACGCCCTCGATGCACGAGGTCGTCTTCAGCGACAAGCTGCAGTCGCAGAAGGGCGTAAAAACGTTGGACCTTGCCAAGCGCCTGATTGATTACGGATTCCATCCCTTCACGATGGCGTTCCCGCTGATCGTGCATGGGGCGCTGATGATCGAACCGACCGAAAGCGAGCCGAAAGAAGAACTGGATCTTTTCATCGAAGCGATGAAGTCGATCGCCGCAGAGGTGGAAGAGGATCCCCAGTTCGTCCTCGATGCTCCGCACAACACGCGCATTTCGCGTCTGGATGAGACGCAGGCGGCGAGGAAGCCCGTGCTGCGGTGGAAGCCAGAGAACGCGCAATAGACCTGCTGGCCTGGTCTGGTGGATGAGGGAGGACTGGCGAGTCGATCGTCCACGGTCATAGCCTAGGCGGAGATTCATGCCCATCAGTTTTTGGATCCTGGTGCTGGCGTTGATCAGTACGGATAAACCCGATTCAGGATTAGTTCCGAATTAGAACCCTCCGGATTCTGAATATCCCCCGACTTCAGTAATCTTCTCCGGAATTGTTCGGCCGGCTACACTGGTTCCGAGCAATATCATCGCAATGTCAATTCAAGTTATTGTTCCGCAGCCGAAATACGCCAGCCAGCGGCGGTGGCCGCGATATAAAGTGGATGTCCCCGTCCGAGTGATCGTTCAGAGTGTGGCCAAAGTCGCCATCGTGCAAGGCCGCGGTTCGGAACTCAACAATGGCGGGATGGCCATATTTGCCGGGACCGAACTGTCGATCGATGCCCAGGTGATTGTCGAGTTTACGCCGCCATACTCTGGACAGCCGATCCGGGTTCGATGCTTCGTGAAGAACCGCACGGGCTACCGGTACGGTGTGGAATTCATCACGGAAAGTGATGATGACTACGAGAGCGTAAATCGGATCGAGTCGGTTCTCAGCAGCATGGGTTCTCCAGTGAAGTAAGCACCAGCAATGGTGGTGTGCCGTGTGTGCCGAAGGACAGGTCTCCTGATCGAGACGATGAAGTCGATCGCCGGTTGAGTCGCAAAAGGCCCGTCGTTCGTTCTGGATGCTTCGCCACATGCGCGGATCGCGCGTTTGGGGCATTCCCAGTCGCCTCCGTTCGGTCTTCTCACGTGACCAAACTCCAATCCAACCCCTGCACGTCCCGTTCTTTGCCCCACGCCCAAAGGGCGTAGACTTTAGTAAACTCGAGTGATCGTCCGAGTCTCCTCACGAGGGATGACGTGCACAAATATTTGGCTGTACTGCTTTGTATCGCCGCTTCTCTGTCGACTGCGCAAACGCAAGCTTCCTCTCCGGCGAAACCGGAGTCCGTGGTCCGCACCACCAAAGCTCTCCACTATCGTCCCGGCGCAACCGCCAAGATTGAGTTTCGGGGCACAGAGTTGATGCAGCGCGGCTCGGGCGAAACCAAGGTCGAAGGCAAGAAAACTAACATCCAAGTAGACGCCAAGTTCGAAGGCATGGAAGACGCCACCAAGTTCGGCTTGGAGTATCTGACCTACGTGGCGTGGGCGGTTTCTCCGCAGGGCCGCGCCGTGAACCTGGGCGAACTCGTCTTGGATCATGGCAAAGGCCGCCTGAAGGCCTTCACCGACCTCCAGACCTTTGGCCTGATCGTGACCGCCGAGCCGTATTCTGCCGTCACCCAGCCGGGCAACATGGTGGTGATGGAAAACGTGTTCCCGGCGGGCTCGGGCGGCGAGGATATTACCGCCAGGTACGAACTGCTTCGCAGCGGCACCTATTCTTCCGCCAACACGCATATTCAGGACGCGATCTTCGGCATCGACTCGAAGACTCCGCTCGCGTTGTTTGAAGCGCGCAACGCCGTCCGCATCGCGCATATCGCGCAGGCGGACCGGTATGCGCCGGCCATCCTCTCAAAAGCAGAGCAGCAACTGCGGCAGGCGGAGGAAGCCTACCGCCAGAAACAAACCCGCAGCGCGGTCGAAGCGGCGGCGCGGGAAGCGGCCCAGACCGCCGAGGAATCGCGCGTCATGGCCGTCCAACAGAAGGCCGAAGAAGAAGCCCAAGCTCAGGCCGCCGCAGAAAAGAGAGCAGCTGAAGAGAAAGCCGCGAAAGCTCGTGCGGACGCAGAAGCACAGGCCCGGGCGCGAGCGGAAGCAGAATCCGCGCGAGCTCAGGCCGAAGCTGCCAAGGCCGAAGCGCAGAAAGCCGCCGCGGAAGCTGCGCGCCAACAGCAGGAAGCCGAGAAGGCCAAGGCCGAGGCGCTGGCCCAGCAGCAGGTGCTAGCCGCCGAAACCGAGAAAGCACGCCAGGCCGCAGCCGAGTCCGACAAGCTGCGCGAGCAAGCCGAGAAAGAAAAGCAGGAAATGCGCGCCCGGCTCCTGCAGCAGCTCAATTCCGTGCTGGCCACCCGCGACACGGCGCGCGGTCTGATCGCCAACATGTCTGACGTGCTCTTCAAGAGTGGCAGCTTCGAGTTGCTGCCCGGCGCGCGGGAGCGGCTCGCCAAAGTTTCGGGCATCGTGCTGGCCTATCAGGGCCTGCGTCTGGCGGTCGAAGGTCATACCGACAGCATCGGGGGCGACGAATACAACCGGCGGCTTTCGGAGCAACGCGCCGGCGCCGTCCGCGACTACCTGGTGCAGCAAGGCATCAGCTCTGACGCAATCACGGCCAGCGGCTTCGGAAAGAGCGAGCCCGTAGCGTCGAACGACACGCCCGAAGGCCGCCAGCAGAACCGTCGCGTGGAATTGGTCGTGTCGGGGAGTGCGATTGGCAGCGTGGCAGACGCCAGTGCCGAGAGCAGCGCCCCTCCCGCAGTACAAAAATAGGGTGGGACAGCGCGCCAAGATGAGATGCAGGTATGCCGTAAGGTTTGAAAAGGGAAAGCCGGACATTCGTGGGACGTAGCCTGCGCTGGTGCGCAGATCTTATTTCTGCTTCCGTCCCAGTTCCTTCTGCCTGTACATATCCGTGTCGGCGTGCTCGATGACTTCCTGAATCCTTTCGCCGGGCTGCCATTGTGTCAGGCCCACGGCCGCGTCCACGTTGACTCTCACTTCTCCCGTGCCCTTGCCGGGCCGGATGGTGTACTCACCGAATACCCATTTCCGCAGGCGTTCGATCTGCGCGTTCGCTCCGGGCAGATCGCAGTCCATCACCACGATGAATTCGTCTCCACCCCAGCGGCCAACCATGTCCGTCGAACGCAAACTCGATCGCAACTCCTGCGAGAACTGCTGCAGCAGATTGTCACCGGCCAGATGTCCGTACCGGTCATTGACGTGCTTCAGCCGGTTCAGATCGAGCATCGCCACACAAAACGCCCGCTGCTGGGCAATGCGCAATTCCAGGTGTTCCTCGACGTAGCGGCGGTTGGCCAGGCCCGTCAGCGCATCCCGTAGCGCAAGCTCTTCGACTTCCTTCAGCTTGGTTTCATAGGTGGAGACTTCCGTTTGCAGCTGTGCTACCAGCTTGTGGCTGTCTTGCTCCATCCGGTCAACGTAGGTCTTCAGTTCCGTTGCCTGTTGCACCAGCGATGCCCGGACCTGGGTCAAGTCTTCGAGGTTGGAGATGGTCTGCAACCGGCTCGTGAACTGACTGAAGTGGCCGGTGTACCGCTGATCCCGCTCGCCCACGGACTCAGCCGTGCGGGCCAGCACGATCAGAAGCTCTTTGACTTCGGTGGTTCTGGCTTTGAAGTACTCTGCGGTGCGGTCTCCCCATAGCTGCACTTGCTGGGTGACCTGGGTCCCCGTCTCCTTCACGAGCGGAGGTGTGAGATCGCCGGCCAGACGGTTCACAACGTTGGCGAGATTGCTTTGCAGGTCCGAACCCACAGTTGGACAGGCCTGAACTCCGCTCTTACCCATAGCCAGCAGCACGGAGCGATAAGACTCCAGGGTCGCTGAAAGCAGGTCAATCGGATCGGCCTCGTTCGCCTGGGGTTCGCGAACCTGCATCTCCAGATACTTTTTCAGCGAAATCACGATTCTGCTCTCCGTGTCGGTCTCTTGCAGTTGAAAGCGCAGGAATGGTCAAGCTATCTGTGATCGTTCTCGGGAACCGTAGAACCATGCCGAATTCCTGACGACGGCCGCGGGATGCCGGATCGAATGCAACTGGCCATCGCTCACGAGTTTCGCTAAGTCCCCTTGGACATATCGGCACTTTCCGCCTTTACCTTTAGCAGCTCTTCGCAAAACTCGAATGCTGCCCGGGAGCGTGTTCCCAAGGCGATTCCTGGTAGCTTCTACACCACAAAAAAGCCCCGGGGGCGTCCGGCCCCCGGGGGCTAGTTGGTGAACGTGCGTAGGAGGTTACGCTTCGGCCGCCGCGCCCTTCGCCGTCCACCGTAGCTGCGGCGGGATCTTCTTGGGCAGGATGTCGAGATAAATCACCGCGTAGCGGAACACCAGCACCGCCAACGTCAGCACCATCAGAGTGGCCGCAAATTCCGTCCACTTCGGCACGTAGTACACCCCTGAACTGGCTTGCAGCCCGGTGATGGAGACGTTCAGCCGGTTTGCCATAAAGCCTCCCACTACCGTGGCGCAAGTCCAGTACAGGGATTGCGGGTTGTTGCGCACCTTGGGCAGGTTCAGCAGCACCAGAGGTGCGAGCACGAACAACCCGATCTCCAGCCAGAACGAAAGGGTTTCTTCGCGCCACATCCAGAGATAGGGCAGCGCTCCGTTCTTCGAAAGATCGACGACGCGAAAGATTCCGTACAGCGCCAGCAGCGGCGCGATCACCCGCCCCACTTCGCTCAGGATCGCCGGATCCAGCTTCACGTTGAGCGAGCGCACCGAAAGGTACAGCGCCATCACTGTAATCGCGAGGCCCGCCGGAATCGCCGAGAGAAAGAACAGCGTGGTCAGATAGGGGCTGTACCACAGTGGATCCAGCTTGCCTTTGGTCAGCAGGTAGAGTCCGCCGAGAAAGGATTGGTGCAGGGAAGAAAGCACCACGCCCGCCATCACCAGGCCGACCAGAATCTCGTGGTGCCACCTCAGATACCAGGTGCGCAGTCCGGCCCACGGAATCTTCTCCACCAGCGCGGGCGAAAACTCGAGCGCCAGCACCGTCGAGTACAGCATCACGCACCACGAGACCTCGAACAGCACCGAGGCCCGGTTCCACATGAAGATGGGATGCCAGATTCGCCACGGCAGCCCAAGCTCATACATCATGCCGGCGATCACACTCGAGTATCCCAGGAACGAGACGAGGACCGCCGCCCGCAGTACTGGCCGGTAGCGTTCGAAGCCGAGCAGATACACGGCCGCCGCAATGGCGAATCCGCCGGCCGACAAACCGACCCCGCACAGCGTTCCCAGCCCAACCCACAATCCCCAGGGCTGCGGGTCAGTCAGGTTCGTGGCCTTCGCAAAGCCCAGCGCGAAGCGCGCGTAGGTCGCGTAGAGTCCAGCGGCCACAATCAGCGCCACGATAGCGCGCCACAATGTGATGGTGTTCCGAAACTTAGGCATAGTGCGGGTCATGGCCTAGCTCCTTTCCTTGTCGGTCGGCCGCGGAACGGCAATTTTGCCTTCCGCGAGTGCAACCGACTGTCGCCGTTGCGTGATCCAGTACAGTCCCGAAAGCAGTCCGCCACCGACCAGTACCACGGTCGGCACGTCGCCGAGAGCGTTCGCGGTCAGCACCGGCATCGGCTGCTGCGGCGGGGCGGCAAACCCGAGTTGCTCGAACGGCACGTCGGAGATGAAGAACACTGACGTCCCGCCCACCTCTTCGCTGCCGTAGATGCGCTTCACGTAGCCGCCCGCCATGATCCGCCGCTGGGCCTCTTCCAGAATTTCGTCGCGCCATCCAACGGTCGACGCGCCGGTCGGGCAAGCCTCGACGCAGGCCGGCGGTTGTCCGTTGGCCTGCCGCGCCGCGCACATGTCGCACTTCTTCACATACGGCACCAGCTTCGACCACTCATAACGCGGCACGCTGAACGGGCACGCTACCAGGCAGTAACGGCATCCGATGCATTTGCCGGCGTCGTAAGTTACCGGCCCAGCCGAAGTTTTCTTCAGCGCGCCCACCAGGCAAGCCGACGCGCATGCCGGTTCCTGGCAGTGCATACACATCTTGCGGACAAACTTTCCATCGTGTTCCTCGATCACCGTCAGCGCGGTGGGCGAAAGCTTCGCCTCAGTCTCCATCGGGAACCCGTGGACCTGTTTGCACGCCTGCTCGCAGCTCCGGCAGCCGATGCATTTCGTGATATCCACCAGGATTGCTTTTGTGCGTTCCATTGTCTTTCTCCTCGTAGCGTCGGCGTCCCGCCGGCATTTACGGCCAATCCCTACTCACTCTCAAGCCAGGAAAAATTCCTGCAACAGGCTCTTCCGTACCTCAGGTTCCACGCGCCGCAGCAGCCCTGCTACCGGCAGACCACCGTCCGCCGCCATCGCGCCCGCCATCTGCGGCACCATGCTCGCCAGGCGTGTCACGCTGTTCTGCAGCCACGGAGCTACCATCGGCCCCTGCACCAGGTTCTTCTGATTGACCGTCAGGTCGGGCGACTTGACCATGGCAATCCATCCCTTTTCGTACGGATCGCGCACAATCGTCTTCGGGTCTGTGATCGCATCGTGGTTGATGGCCGTGATCACGCCTTCGATCGGCGAGACCAGATCAATGGCCGTCTCGCCGCAGTGAATCGTCATCACCTTCTGCCCCTGGCGCACCCAACGGTTCTCGCCCACCACGTCGATACGGTCGATCTGCCCGATCAGGTTGGCAGCAAAGCCGTCGAGCCCAATGCGCGCATTGTCGAACCCTTCTTTGGAGGCCCAGGTGTGTCCCGGATGAAAGCAATACCCCTGCGGGATCGCCATTCCCAACGACCGCTCCATCTTGGGAGCGACAATCGGGCCCGGCGAGGGCTGTGTGCGCACGGCCACTTCCTGCGACGGCGAGCGGAAGTAACTGATCGATATGATCAGCAGAAACATCAACAGGACGAAAAGAATGGACATACGCGCCTCCCAAGGCCCCGCGCCCTCATCTGGCTGCAGGGACATCAACACCGTTCTTAGTGCACGCGTATGCCAAACTCGGACCGGGAAATCGGTCACGCCGAATCAAGGAGTTGGAGGCGATTTCAACAACTTACAAATCCCAGCAATTCGCTTACCCAAGCATTTTGCTAATGCGTTCTGCGGAGCGAAGGGAGGTACTGCATTTTGCAGTGGTCGTGGGGCGCGGACATTCCTGTCCGCGAAAAGGTGGGGCGCGGACACTTTTGTCCGCGAAAAGCCGAGTGTTAGACTGACGCCAGCCCAGCAATGATCACGATGCCAGAGAATCCGGCCAGCCCCCAAGCCCGCCAACGAGCTGAAGACCACTACTACGCCGCCCTCGACCGGGTCGCCGAAGGCAACCACGAACAAGCCGTCGAGGAATACCAAAAGTCCCTAGCCGCCGACCCCAACTTCACCGACGCCCTCCACGGCCTGAGCCGAGCCCTGCAAGACCTGAACCGACTCGACGAGGCCATCGAAGTCTCCAAGCGAATTTCCGAAGTCGACCCCGACGACGTCCTCGCCCACACCAGCCTCTCCATCCTCTATCAGAAAAAAGGCATGGTCCCCGAAGCCGAAGCCGAAGCCAACAAGGCTCGCGTGCTGGGATGGAAGCAGCAACTGAAGAAGAGTGGTGGTTAGTAGTTCGTGGACAGCGTCTGTTTCCGAGATACCACCTCGGCCGCACACTTATTCCATGTTCTTACTTCGCGATTGTCCTTGACATATTTACAGACAAGGATCAAAATGCCGCCACTTCCCTAAAGTGACGTCCTCTTGCGAGCCAGTCAGCAAGGAGGTCCCCTATGTGTAGCAAGATTCCTCCGGTTGCTTTTGCATGGTTTGCTTTCTTTGTGCTGGCCGTACGGGCCGACACTGCGGTCAAGTGCAATTACAAGAGCCTGGCCGCGTGCCCAAAGATCGGATGTTCCAAGCCTGGTTCTCCATTGGCAGTAACCAACTCGCAGAAGCGGACCACCGCCATCAACGGCAGCCCGACCGAACTTACCTTCGCGGATCTTGACGAGCTTCAGACCGATGTCGACAAAAAATTCAGCAACGGCCCCGCCGTCGTCAATGGCGAGAAGGTCTCCAGCCCTCGCAACATGAAAGGGGCTGCCCGCAAGATCCTGCTGTCAGGTCTGAAGGCGGGGAGCGGGCAGTTCAGCGAGGGAGACTACGTCGAGTTGTCCGGCTTCATCGCATCCAAGAAATTGCCGCCTCATCCCAACACCGGCGAATCGGTCAACTGCAAATTCACGGATGAGCCGAGCAACGACTATCACATCAACATCACTCCTGCGAAGAACGGGGATGAGACCGAGGGCGTGGTGGTGGAAATGATCCCCCAGGACCCCAATCGCAAGAGCAAGCGTTGGGACCTCGACAAGCTCAAGCAGATCCAGGCAAAGCAGTTGCCGGTCAAAATCCAGGGCCGGCTGTTCTTTGATAGTGAGCACAAGCCGAACACGCAGAAGAGTGGAAACGCAGGCGGCAATCCCAGGCGCTTTTCCGTATGGGAGATTCACCCCGCCTTGAAGTTCTTCGTATGCGAGTCGGGAAGTTGCACGAAGAGCGCTGATTGGAAGGCTTTGGAAGGTTGGAGCCCTTCCCCGTAAGGCGGAGGCCAAATTATGAAGACGAAACACTGGCTGTTGATGTTCTTCCTGGTCGGTTCCTCCTTAGCCGCGGTGGCTCAGCGAGCCGACGGTATCTATCACATTGCGTGCATGGTCCAGATGAATGATGCCGGCGGGGGCAAGAAGACCGCCGAATGCACGACCCATCCCCGCCAGGATAGGGAAATCGGCATCGGGAGTAGGGTCAGCTTTGATGTGACCACAACCCACGAATTGATGGACGAGGAAGGCGCGCCGGAAGTGACGGATCTTATCCTGTTCGTGGACGGCCAACCTCTGCCGGGCACACATCCGGTGGTTGAGAATCAAACCGACGAACCACTGCCCTCTGGCGCAGGCGATCAGGAAGAAAAGAACCAGAAGGAAGATTGGGTAGTTACCTTCAGGCTGACCTTTCCTGTAACCCGCGACTTATCGAGCGCGAAGGGCAAGGAGAGCTGGACGAAGCTGTTGGGAGGATTGGGTAAAGAGCGCAAAGAAGTGCCGGTCAGCATCGGATTGATCAACGGACCACCTTTGCCGTCCACTTACAAGGCGGAATTTGTCCGTCTCGGCGGCATACGCCTCACTATCTTCCTTTTCGTGGCGATACTCCTTGGCCTCGGCTTTTTAGGCGTCGCTTACAAGACCGGGGCTCTGAGAGACAAGGAGCCGCCGCCGCTGGACGCGGGTGGCAACGAAATCAAGATCGCGCCCACGGAACGGGCTTTCAGTCTATCGCGCACGCAAATCGCAGTCTGGACCCTGCTGGTTGTGTATGCCTATCTTTTCATTTGGCTCATCACGGGCGAGTACAACACCGAGATCCCGCGCACGATCTTGGCGATCCTGGGAATTTCCGCGGGCACTTACGCCACCGCCGCCGCCGTCGACAAGGACAAAGAACGGGGGGCCGGAGGCACGGGAACAACGGTCGCGAAGACAGAAAGCATCTTTCCTGACTTGCTCTCCACCAGCGGCGGGGCTAGCCTGCACCGCGTGCAGTTCGGCCTTTGGAGCGTCGTGCTGATGATCGTCTTCATCGTGACGGTCTACGACACATTGGCCATGCCGCAGTTCGACCCCAGTCTGCTCGGCCTGATGGGCATCAGTTCGGCCGCGTACGCCGGGATGAAGATCCCGGAGAAGAAGGTATAACACCCGGGCGCCCCACTCCTCGCGCTTTTTGCGATGAGTGGGATGCTGCCGGATCTCCGTCCGCGGACGTACCTCCCATTGCCCCAGAAGTCCCACCCCCCAAAAACCGCTTTCACACATTTTTGACAACTGCGACTTTATTTTTGTCAGGGCGTGGCGCCGTAAGCCACCACCCGCCAATCACTTACAGGCACTAATATTAGCTTGAAGTAATAGTCAAATGTTCCACGTGGAACACTTCGCGATCGTGTAATTCTCGCTACAATGGGGCTGGAGTTTTCCTATGCGAGAAGTCGTTCTGGTTTCATCCGTTCGCACCCCGGTGGGACGCGCGTATAAAGGCACGTTGCGCGCCACGCGTCCTGATGAGTTGGCAGCCATCGCAATTAAAGGCGCGCTCGCGTGCGTGCCGCAGCTTGATCCGAAAGAAATTGAAGACGTCATCCTCGGCTGTGCCATGCCTGAGGCGGAGCAGGGAATGAACGTGGCCCGCATCGCATCCCTGCGCGCGGGCTTGCCGGTTGAGGTCGCAGCCATCACCATCAACCGGTTTTGCTCGTCGGGCCTGCAGGCGATTGCCATGGCAGCCGAACGCATCATGATCGCCGCCGCCGAGGTGATGGTTGCAGGCGGTACCGAGTCGATGTCCATGATCCCCATGGGCGGCAACAAAATTTCTCCCAACCCCTGGCTGGTCGATCACTATCCCGATGCCTACCTCTCGATGGGCCTGACCGCCGAGCGCGTCGCGCAGCGCTTCGGCATTACGCGCCAGGCGTGCGACGAGTTTTCGTTCCACAGCCATCAGAAGGCGCTGGCCGCGATCCACGCAGGCAAGTTCGAAGAAGAGACCGTGCCGGTGCAGGTCAGCTTCACGACTCCCAATGGATCGAAACCGAAGAAGCATGAGATCACGTTCAAAGTGGACGAAGGTCCCCGCGCTGACACGTCCCTCGAGGCTCTGGGCGCGCTCAAGGCCGCGTTTCATGTGAAGGGAGTCACGACGGCCGGGAACTCGTCGCAGATGTCGGACGGCGCGGCGGCGGCGGTGCTCATGTCCGCCCATCGCGCAAAGGCTCTCGGCATCACGCCGCTCGCGCGCTACGTCTCATTCGCTACGGCTGGATACAAGCCGGAGGAAATGGGCCTCGGGCCGGTGTTCGCCATCCCGAAGGCGCTGAAGTTGGCGGGCTTGAAGCTCTCCGACATTGACGTGATCGAGTTGAACGAAGCGTTCGCGGCGCAATCGCTGGCGGTGATCAAAGAGACCGGACTCGATCCGGAACGCGTGAACCCGAGCGGCGGAGCGATCGCGTTGGGTCATCCGTTAGGATGCACCGGAGCGAAGCTGACGGCCAGCGTGATCCGCGAGCTGAAGCGCCGGAAAGCCCGCTACGGCATGGTCACGATGTGCGTCGGCGGAGGCATGGGCGCGGCTGGCATTTTCGAAAATCTTTCGTAACCACGGTGTGCGAAGAAGGTCGGAGATTTTATCTCCGTGTCTCTGTGCCTCCGTGGTGTAATTGATTTCATTGAGGTAACTATGGCGACGACTGCAATTCCGAAAACCAAGATTTCTGGCGGCAGCTTTCTGCTCGAGGAGCGGCAGACTGCCGATGTCTTCACCCCGGAAGATTTTTCTGAACAGCACCAGATGATCGGGCAGACGACCGAAGAGTTTGCGGTCAACGAGATTCTGCCCAACGTAGAGAAGATCGAGCACAAGGACTTCTCCGTCAGCCGTGACCTGCTCAAGAAAGCCGGTGAGCTTGGGCTGAGCGGCGTCGAGATTCCGGAAGCGTATGGCGGCCTGGAAATGGACAAGGTCACCTCGGCCGTGATCGCCGACCACATTGCCAAGTACGCCGGCTTTGCCACGACCTGGGGCGCGCACAGCGGCATTGGACTGCTCCCCATCGTCTATTTCGGAACCGAGGCGCAGAAGCAGAAATACCTGCCGAAACTGGCGACGGGCGAGATCGTCGGCGCCTACGCGCTCTCGGAAGCCTCTTCGGGATCGGATGCGTTGAATTGCCGTGCGCGGGCTGAGCTTTCGGCCGATGGCAAGCACTACATCCTGAACGGGGAGAAGATGTGGATCACGAACGCGGGCTTTGCGGACTTGTTCACGGTGTTCGCGAAGATCGGCGATAAGTTTTCCGCATTCCTGGTGGAGAGGACCTTCCCGGGATTTTCCGTCGGCGCCGAAGAGCACAAGATGGGAATTCGTGGGTCTTCTACTTGCCCGATCATTTTGAACGACTGCAAAGTGCCGGTCGAAAACTTGCTGGGCGAAGTTGGCAAAGGGGCCACCATCGCGTTCAATATCCTCAACATCGGACGCTTCAAACTGGGTGCGATGTGCGTCGGAGGAGCGCGGGTTTCGATCGAAAATGCGGTTGCGTATGCCAAGCAGCGCAAGGCATTCGGAAAGGTGATCGGCGACTTCGGGTTGGTGCGGGAAAAGATCGCCAACATGGCGACGCTGATCTACGTTGGCGAGTCGCTGGTCTTTCGTACGGTCGGCCTGATGGACGGCCTGCTTTCGGAAATCGATAAGACAAGTCCGGATGTGGCCAAGGAAACGCGCAAAGCGATCGAAGAGTATGCGGTCGAGTGCTCGATCGTCAAGGTCTGGGGTTCGGAGATGATCGATTACGTCGTCGACGAGACGTTGCAGATCTACGCGGGCTACGGCTTCGTCGAGGAGTATCCGGCGGAACGGGCGTACCGCGATGCGCGCATCAACCGCATTTTCGAGGGCACGAACGAAATCAACCGGCTGATCATCACCGGATTCCTGTTGAAGCGAGCCATGAGCGGTCAGTTACCGCTCATGCCGGCGATCAAGAAGCTGATGGACGAAGTGTTAAGTGGGCCGTCGGCGGGCGAGGAGATCGAAGGACCGCTAGCCGAAGAACGCAAACTGGTGGGGCAGGCGAAGAAGTTGGGTCTGTTTGCCTCCGGAGCGGCCACCCAGAAATACATGCAGGCGATCCAGGATCAGCAGGAAGTCATGGGCGCCATCTCCGACATGACCATTGAGGTTTACGCGATGGAGTCGGCCGTGCTGCGCGCGCAGAAGATCACCGAGCAGAAGGGTGAGGCAGCGGCTGCCTTGCCGGTGGCGATGACGCGGGTTTATCTCACGCAGGCGATGGAGAAGATCGAGGCGGCGGCCCGGAGAGTGATTGCAGCCGTTGCTGATGGCGATATGCTGCGGACGCAAGTGGCCATTCTGCGCCGGCTGGCTAAGTACGAACCGTTCAATACAATCGCGCTGCGGGAGCAGATTGCGGCGAAGACGATGGAAGCAGGGAAGTATCGGCTGGGATAGAGCAGAAGGATTGTGCATCGCGCTCTTACGCAGATGGCACAACTTTCTCGGGAGTTCGAGAATACCGATTGGCACATTCACCGCGGTTCTGCATAAAGAGGGCGACCTGTACGTTGCCGAGTGCCCGGAAGTGGGCACAGTCAGCCAGGGAAAGACTGTCGAAGAAGCCATCGCCAATCTCAAAGAAGCGACTGAACTGTACCTGGAGGAGTTCCCTCCTGAAGGCTCCAGTCGCCCGCTGGTCACCGTCTTCGAGGCGCGCTATGCCTAGACTGCCCCGCGTATCAGGGGCAGAACCGATCCGCGCTCTCGAACGACCGGGCTTCAATCGGGTTCGGCAACGCGGGAGTCACGTTGTGCTCAAGGGCATTGGGCCGGACAGAGCCACTGGTTGTGTGGTTCGCCTGCATTCGGAACTTGCAATCGGCACACTGCGCGGGATCCTGAAGCAAGCGGGAGTTCGAGCGGAAGAGTTTATCGCGCAGCTGTAGTCACTCGAACCAGCCGCTGCGGTAAGCCACCCACCACGAGATGTACACGATGGGAATGGTCGCAACCAGGGCCCACCAGATCGGTAGTACGACGTCGGCCACCAGCCCGAGCACGATGAAGGAGGTCCAGAAGATCTTGCGCTCCATATTCTGGATTGTAAGTCTTTTCGGCCCCTTGCCGTCCCGGGCCGAAATCAGGCCCTGGGCGCCAGTTCCTGCATTACGCTCTGAATCAGTTCTTTGGCATCGGTGAGGTTTTTGAGGATCAACTGGATATCCATGACCGGCTTGCCGGGCCAGCGCTGGCTCTGGCAATAGACGCCGTGCTGACCGACGAGAGCCATGGCGTCAGTGACTAGGTCCATGGTGACGGCGAGGCGTCCGCGGGGAACGCCCATGCGGGTTTCGAAGTGTTCGAGTTCTTCCTGCTTCTCGTCGAAGACGGCCATCGAGAGATTGTAGCCGGGAAGTGGGTATAATTCAGCCGTCAGCCTTCAGCCATCAGCCTTCAGGCAAACCACTTCTTTGGAGCCGAATCGCTGAAATGCTGAATGCTCTCAGGAGGAAGACATCATGAAGAAAGTTGCTCTCTTCACCGCGTTGTTCTTCGCAAGCGCAACCCTTGCTTCCGCACAGATGAACATGGAGCAGGACAAATCGAAACCGCCGCTCAGCCCCCCGGCCAGCGCCGAGTGCAAGTTCTCTGACGGGAAAACGATCAAGGTTGATTATTCGAGCCCGCGCGTGAGAGGACGGAAGATTTTTGGAGCGGCGAGCGACAAAGCATTGGTGCCCTTTGGCGAGATCTGGCGCACGGGGGCTAACAAAGCAACCACGTTTGTTAGCGACGCGAACCTCACGGTCGGCGGCAAGGACATTCCTGCCGGCAGCTACACGATCTTCACCGTTCCCAATCCAGACAAGTGGACGCTGATCATCAACAAGAAGACCGCCGAGTGGGGCATTCCTTACAAGTACGAAGCTGACGAGTTGGCCCGAGTTGACATGCAGGTCTCGAAAACTTCGGCGCCGGTGGAGAACTTCACGATCGCCTTCGACCAGGCCGGCAGCAAATGCACGCTGCGCATGGAGTGGGAGAATACCCGCGCCAGCGTGGAGATTGCAAAGAAATAGTTCGGACGAGAGCTTTCCATTTTTCCAACATCGCACGGCAGGACGGGCGAAGGCGCCCGCCCCTCCATCTTGATCACGGACGATCCACAGACTTTCGCGCTACAATCCTTCTTGTAGCTCGTAAGGAATTCGAGCGGGAGGCCTCCATGCCCGTGTACGACTACATCTGCAACGATTGCCACAAGACCTTCGAACTGGTCCTGACCCTGCAAGAGCACGAAAAAGATATCAAGTGCCCGAAGTGCGGGAGCAAGAACGTGGAGCAGGAAGCCACCGCGTTTTTTGCCGTGACGGACAAGAAAAGCTGAGCTTTCCTGCCAGCAGTTTTTGGGGTCATGGGGGCAAGGGAATGGCCTGTTCGTGCTCGCCATAGCCCTGCTTCTACACACCTGTTTCCCCATGTCCGCCTGCGAGGGCCCTCGCGACAGCCGGCAAGGGGCCGGCGCTACCCGCGGTGTTCCGCGCCACGTCTGCAGGTGATTGGCATCACAGCGGTTGCGGGCGAGCCAAGGCATCCTGAAACTGGATGAGTCTGGAATTACTAGCAGCGGGCGCGTTCCTGGCCTCAACTCTGGCCGTGTGGTTCTGGTATGCCCATAAGGCACAACGACTTAGCCGGCAAATTGAAGAAGCCACCAAGCGCGCGTCCGAGAGCGATCGGCAGCGCGACTCCATTCAGGAAGAGTTGTTCCGGCGGCTCTATGAGCAGCGCGAACTGGACCGGCAGAAAATGCAGTTCCAGGCGCAGCTCTCGGAGTATGAGAAATACGCGTCGCTGGCGCAGTTGGCTTTGGGGGCGGCGCACGAGATCAACAATCCGCTGCTGGGCATTCTCTCGCACCTCGAGTTGGAGTTGAAGAACTGCGAGGACCCGGCCGACCGCATCGAAGTTGAGCAGTGCATCGCGGGCGCGAAGCGTATTTCGTCGACTCTGCGCGGGCTGCTGAACTATGCGCGTCCGTCGCCGCCGCTGTTGAGCAAGATTAACCTGGCGCGCCTGGTCGTGGATACGATCGGGTTTCTGGAGAACCAGCCCATCTTGCGCGGCAAGGTGCTGGAGAACCAGGTGCCGGCGGACCTGCCTTCCGTCCGGGCCGATGCAAACCAGCTGTCGCAGGTGCTGATGAATCTTCTGCTGAATGCGGCGGAGGCGACGCCGGCCGGGGGGCGCATTACGGTTTCGGCGGCGAAGCTGTCCCTGGTGGAGAGCATCGAAATTCGCGTCAGTGATACGGGCAGCGGGATTCCGGCGGAAGTTCTGCCGCACGTGTTTGAACCGTTCTTCACCACCAAGCTGGGAAGAGGCACCGGACTTGGGCTCAGCATCAGTTGTGCCTACATGCGAAGCCACGGCGGAGACATGCGCGTGGATAGCGTAGTGGGGCGGGGAACGACGGTGACGCTCACCTTGCCGTTGCGGACGGAAGAACTGACAGAACAGGAAAGGGAAGACTCGCAGATCGTGGTTTGAGATTGCCATGCCTTATAGCGTGCTGGTGGTAGATGACGAAGAGTTGACGCTGCGCACTGTCTCGCGCGGTTTGCGGGAAGAGGGGTACGAAGTGTTCACCGCGGGTTCGGGCGAAGACGCGCTGCGGGTGTTTGCGGGCGAAAACCCCGATCTGGTCCTGCTCGACATCGTGCTGCCCGGGATCGATGGGGTGGAAGTGTTGCGGCGGATGCGGGCGGCCAACCCGGCGGCGATCGTGCTGATGATGAGCGCGTATCACATGGTGGACCGCGCGGTGGACGCCATGAAAGCCGGCGCGTACGACTACCTGGTGAAGCCGTTCCACCTGGCAGATCTGATGACTACGCTGCGGCGGGCGAGCGAGATGCTGGCACTGCGGGTGCGCGTGCGTGGGGACGTAGAGCGCGCCAAGGGGCGGTACGATTTCGGGCGTGTGGTGACGGAAAACCCCGCCATGCGGGGCATGCTGGAGATGGCGAAGAAAGCGGCGGAGTCGGATCACACCACGATCCTGATTCTAGGGGAGAGCGGGACGGGGAAGGGCGTGCTGGCGCGCGCGATTCACTATGCCAGCCCGCGCGCGCAGATGCCGTTGGTCGAGTTGAACTGCGCGGCGCTGCCGGAAAACCTGCTGGAGAGCGAACTGTTCGGGTTCGAGCCGGGAGCGTTTACCGATGCGCGCCGGCGCAAGGAGGGCCTGGTGGAGCGGGCGCATGGCGGCACTCTGTTTCTCGACGAGATTGGCAACATGTCGACCGCGATGCAGGCCAAGTTGCTGCGCGTGCTGGAAGATGGCACATTCACTCGGCTGGGCGGTACGCGGTCGATTACGGTGAATGTGCGGCTGGTGGCGGCGACCAACACAGAATTGAAAGAAGCCGTCAGCAAAGGGCAGTTCCGTGAGGATCTCTACTATCGTTTGAACGTGGTGCCGCTGGTGATTCCGCCGTTGCGGACGCGCAAAGAAGATATTTTGCCGCTGGCTTTGGAAATGGTCCGGCACCTTAATCCGGAGCTGCACAAATCGTTTACCGGGTTTTCTCCGGCGGCGGCGGAGCTGTTGCAGAACTATCCGTGGCCGGGCAACATTCGCGAGCTGAAGAATGTGATCGAGCGGACGATGATTCTGGCGCCGGATGGGGACATCGACGCAATGTATCTGCCGGAAGAGATTCGCGAGCACCGGGCTGCAGAATTGGAAGAAAGCGTCGTGTCTGGATACGAAGTATCTCCGACTGGCCACCAGTTTGTGAGCCTGCGCGAGTATGAGGATGAGTACATCCGGGAAGTTCTGGCGGCGACCGGGAATAACAAGACGCAGGCGGCGCGCATGCTGGGGATCCATCCGACCTCGCTGTTGCGGAGGCTGAAGAAGTTGACGACGGAGTGAAAGCGAACTTCGGAAGATAAGAGTCCGCCCGGTGTTCACTTGCCTGCAAGCGCTATACTGAGATCCGATGCGGCCGATGCTGCGCTTCCTCTGGAATTCCACTCGCGGCCACCGGATTGCTCCGTGGCGCAGCCCCTTCCTGCTCTGGCGGATTGAAACCTACACGGGTGTCAAGATGACGCAGATCGGATTCCTGGAATTTTGGGAGTTCTTGTGGACCGAGCGAACCAGTCTCTGGCGCTTCCTCAAGTGGACGGCGGAGATGGATCGTTATGTGCATCCCAAGGCCAAGAACTGAGCGCCGGAGCAAGAATTTCGCTCAAAATCATGCAGGAACGACGGTTCTGGCGGATAATGGCGAGGCATCGTGCCCCTCACACGCAAGATTTCGCGACGTAAGTTCGTACGCTCTGCCTCGTTGCTGACGGCGGGGCTTGCGGCTCCCGCGTCGTGGTTCCCCAGCCTGCTCGCCGCTTCCGACGCTGGGCAACCGCTGAGCGAGTTCAGCTACAGCGACGTAACCTTGGCCAGCGAACTCCACGAGAAGCAGCTCCACGAGACCCACTCGGTGCTGATGGGCTTGAGCGAAGACAGCTTGCTGAAACCCTTTCGGCAGATGGGCGGGCAACCGGCGCCCGGCGACGAACTCGGCGGCTGGTACAACTACGATCCGAACTATGACTGGCACACGTTCGACGCGGGCTTTGCGCCGGCGGCAACTTTCGGGCAGTGGGTGTCGGCTCTGGCGCGCGCTTACGCGATTACGGGAGACCGGAAAATTCGCGACAAGGTGCTGCGCTTGAACCGTCTGTACGCGGAGACGATCTCGGGAGACTTCTACGAGAAGAACCGTTTTCCGGCCTACTGCTATGACAAGCTGGTTTGTGGGCTGATCGATTCGCACCAGCTGGCGGGCGATCCTGACGCATATCGCATTCTGGAACACACCACCGACACGGCCTTACCGCATTTGCCCGGGAAGGCCATCGAGCACGGCCAAAGCTGGCGGCCCGGTAAGGACGAGTCCTATACCTGGGATGAGTCGTACACGATCCCGGAAAATCTTTTCCTGGCGTACCAGCGCGGTGCGGGCGAGCGCTACCGTGCGCTGGGCGCTCAGTATCTTAACGACGAATATTTCAATCCGCTCGCCGAGGGCCGGTGCGCGTTTGCTGGACGGCACGCCTACAGCCACGTGAATGCGTTGTGCTCGGCGATGCAGGCTTATCTGACTTTGGGAAACGCGAAGTATCTGCGAGCAGCCCGGAATGCCTTCGATATGCTCGCCGCACAAAGTTTCGCGACAGGTGGCTGGGGGCCGGACGAGACTTTGCGCGCTCCCAATAGCGATGACGTCTATACCAGCCTGACGAACACGCATAGCAGCTTTGAAACACCCTGTGGAGCCTACGCGCACTTCAAGCTGACGCGCTCTCTGCTGCGCGTGACTCGCGATTCGCGGTACGGAGACAGCATGGAGCGCGTCATGTACAACACCGCGCTGGGAGCCAAGCCGTTACAGGCGGACGGAAGGACGTTCTATTATTCGGATTACACCTTCAAAGGACGAAAGGTCTACTCCAATCATCGTTGGCCTTGCTGTTCGGGCACACTGCCGCAGGTGGCGGCCGACTATCGGATCAACACCTACTTCCGCGACTCGCACGGTATCTACGTCAATCTCTACATCCCGTCTAGTTTGCGATGGACTCAGGAGAACGCAAGTCTTTCGCTGACTCAGAAGAGTTCGTATCCCTTCGACAGTCTGTTGCAGTTTCAAATGAAGGCTTCCCGGCCAGTCGAGTTTGCAGTGAATTTCCGCATTCCAGCGTGGGCTGAGAGCGCATCGATTTCCGTGAACGGAAAACGAGCTCCGGAACCGGTGCTTCCGGGGAGTTTTGCGACGGTCCGGCGCCGATGGAAAACAAACGATCGGGTCGAAGTGGATTTGCAGCTCACGAAGCGCCTCGAACTGATCGATGCGCGACATCCAAACACGGTCGCGCTGCTGTGTGGGCCGCTGGTTCTGTTTGCGATCACCGACGCGGCGCCCGCCGTCACTCGCCAGCAACTGTTATCCGCGAAGAAGATTGGAGAGCAGAAATGGCAAGTCGAAACGGCGACGGCACGTTTGACTATGCTTCCGTTTACCGCTGTCTCGGATGAGCAGTATTCGACCTACCTGGTTGTTCAGTAACGGATCGTCTCGCCGCTTAGCGGGTTTCCATCACGACATTCACTTCGCTGCCTTTGCCGGCACTCAGGAGTTGGTGGGCCGAGCCTCGGTTCGTGGCGATCTCGAGGAAACCCATGCTGCCTAGAATTCCGAAGGCTTCGCCGGGGGCGCCTTCGGCGTAGTTTGAGCAGATGCGGGTGACCTGTCCTTTGGTTCCGACTGCAATCTGGAAGGCGGGCGGCGTGGACTCGAAGAGTTTGGGTGCGTCTTGCGGCGTGATGTTGGTGATGAGGTTTCCGAAGCGGTCGACTTTCAGGACTACTCCTCGGAGGGTGCGCTCATCGACTGGCTTAGGGCGGGGCGCGGCAAAGCGAACGTAGTCCGTGATCTCTTCGCCGAACCGGCTGGGATCGATTCCCTTGGCGATATAGGCAGCTACCGGCGCGAAGATATCGCGTGCGTGGAAGGTGTTACTGGATGACGGCAAGAAATAGTGGCTCGCGGTGATGTGACGGACGGAGATGCGCTCTTCGCGATCATAAATCAGCGAGAGGACGCCGTTGTCGGGAGCGACGAACTGGTGGCGGTCCCCGGTCATCAAGATGGGCCGCCGCACGGTGCCGACGCCGGGATCGACAATCACCATGTGCACGGTGCCGGAAGGGAAGTAGGAGTAGGCCTGCGAAATGGTGAGTGAGCCGTCGAGGATATCGAAGGGCTGCACGGCGTGGCTGATGTCGATGATGCAAGCCTCGGGCGCGGTTTCAAGGATGACGCCTTTGATCGTGCCGACGAAGTGATCGTTGGTTCCGAAGTCGGTGGTGAGAGTGATGATGGGAGCGCGTGCCAATCTGGTTGCCTCGTCGGAGTCAGTTTCGGGAACGAGGGAAGTATCGGGCGCGGGTAAGGCGGGAGTCAAGGTAATCGTGTAGCGGAATTTGAGACTGGTGATCTTGTGGCGATGGGCACACCGGCGAGGCGCCGGCGCTACTCGTAGCGCAGGGCCTCAATCGGATGGAGTCTGGCTGCTTTGAGGGCAGGGAAGAAGCCGGAGACAATTCCGATCATGGAAAGCAGAACAAACGAGATGGTGATGACCAGGAGCGAGGCGTGCAGAAAAATGTCGCCTTCGTGATTGCTGGTTTTGTAGAACTCGCTGTAGAGCGGCATCGGCGGGATGACCCAGGTCAAAAGCACGGCGAGCAGGATGCCGAACATGCCTCCGAAGAAGGTGAGCACCAGCGCCTCCAGCAGAAACTGCACAAGAATGTGGCGGGGGCGCGCGCCGATGGCTTTGCGCAGGCCGATTTCGCGCGTGCGCTCGGTGACGGAGACAAGCATGATGTTCATGACGCCCACGCCGCCCACGGCCAGCGTCACCACTCCGATCAGGCCGAGCACCGCTTGCAGGCCCAGCGAAAAAGCCGTAATCATTTGTTTGCTGTCCACGGTATCCCATTCGGGCGTGGCTTTTTCATCTCTGGGATCGAAATGGTGGCGGCGGGCCACGACCTCACGCACCGCTGCCAGCGACTTCTTGTTCAGTTCGGCGGCGGTCGGCTGAAAGATGATCATGTCCGGGTCTTTGATGTTCTTGAGGTCCCGGAAGAGCTGAAATGGAATGAAGCCGTTCTCGTTGTCGGGGCCGTTGTACATCGAGTCCTGAATCTTGTTCCTGAGCACCCCGATCACTTCGAAATCGAGCCCGCCGATGCTGACGGCCTGGCCGACAGCGGGTGCGCCCTGGAATACCTTTTCCGCGGCCTTGTATCCGAGAATGACTACGCGGTTGTGCTGGAGGAAGTCGGTTTCGGTGAAGACCCGGCCTTCTTCCAAGTCGAGTTTGCGCATCTGCGGATACTGAATCTCGACGCCGCGCGTGTTCAGTGACACGACGCGCGTGCCCACTTTGTAGCCGAAGTCGCGGTCGATTTCCGCGCTGACGGCGCGCACCAGCGGGACTTCCTCGCGGATGGCTTCGATGTCGGCGTACTCGTAGGCAACTTTCTTGCCGGCGCGCTGTCCTCCAGCCTGCATGCTGGTTTGCCCGGGCCAGAGGACAATCACGTTGTTCCCCATGTTCAGGAAGGCATGCAGCACGCTGTTGCCGAGGCCCTGTCCGTAGGCCAGCAGAAGGACGACGGAGGCTAGGCCCCAGACGATCCCCAGCATGGTCAGCACCGAGCGCAGACGATTGCGGTTCAGTGACAGCCAACCTTGCCAGATGAGTTCTTTTAGAAGCATGGTTTCCGTTTCGAGCTATGCGAGGTCACAGGTCACAGGTGTCAGGTCTCAGGAAAATCCGACCAGCTTCGCATCCGAAGTCTCTGGTCGGCTTCATCCTTTGGTCTCAAGTCCTGAGACCTGTGACCTGAGACCTGTGACCTGGTTTTTCACTGCACGTGAATGTCGCCCGAACCGGTGTGAACCGAGATCGTGGGACCGCCGCCGCGCACTTTGCCGACTATGCTCTTACGCGATTCCTGGACCCGCCCCTGAATGGTCGTGGTCACGGGATGATCCATCGTCACACTGCCGGAACTGGTGGAAATGTCCACGTCGAACGCCAGGTTGGAGGGGACACGCAGAGTCACGTTGCCGGAACCGGTGCGGAGGCTCCACATATTTGTGGGCGTGCCCTCGCCGCGAATGTCGCCGCTGCCGGCCTCGGCGCGAAAGCCGCCGTTGACGCCATGCACGGTGATGTTGCCCGAGCCGGTGCGGATGTCGACGTCACCAGAGCCAACTTCCTCGACTTCGATATCTCCACTGCCGGCTTTGCCTCTGGCCGGGCCCGAGATCTGGTTCGCACGCACGTTGCCGGATCCGGTCTGGAAGTGCAGGTCACCGGTCAAGCGGGCGAGCCGCAGGTCGCCGGAGCCACTTTCAAGATCCGTGTTGCCCCGCACGCCTTCGATGGTCTGGTCGCCGCTTCCGGTGTGGGCGCGAATGGTGGTGTCTTCCGGGACCGTGATTTCGTAGTCGACGGAAATGTTGCGCAGGTTGACGTAGTCAATGCGAATGCTATTGCCGCTCTGGCGGATGGGAGGGTTGTTCTGGAGTTCCTGTACCTCGGGCTTGTTGTCACCGCCGAACCAGCCACTTCCGGAATGAATCTTGGCGTGGATGGAGACCGTGCCGGACGAACCGCTGCGGACGGTGATGTCGCCGGAGCGGGTAAGTACCTCAAGATCGACGGGGCCGCTGACCTGGAACGAACGGTCGAAGGTCCCGACGACCGACGCAAAACCGGCAAGCGAGCTGACCATGACGAAGATCAGCGTAAGGACAGCTGGATGGCGAAACACAGAGTAGTTATTCATAGCGAAGCGACTCCACGGGTGTCATTTCGGCTGCCCGCTGCGCCGGGTACACTCCGGCGGTGAGCGTGATCAGCGAAAGGGTGAGGATCGAAAGTACTACAGAAATTACAGAAATGATCGGATGCGGCACGAAGTCCGGCAGGGGCAGTTGGCCCAGTGCGACGCAGGTGCCGATGCCCAAGGCGAGTCCGAGGCCGCCGCTGGCCACGGTGAGGAGCGCAGACTCGGCAAAGAATTGCCGCAGGATGTCGCCGCTGGTTGCGCCGACGGCCTTGCGCACGCCGATTTCACGCGTGCGTTCGGTAACCGAGACGAGCATGATATTCATCACGCCAATTCCACCCAGGCAGAGCGTAACGACGGCGACGCAGCCAAAAAACAGCGTCACGACTCCGAAGATATTCTCCAGCAGCTTGGCGCCTTCCATCGTGTCCCAGATGAAGAGCGCATCTTTGTCGGTGGCGTCAAAGTGGTGCACGCGGCCGAGCACGCGGCGGACTTGCAGGACGGCGTCATCATGCGTCTCCGGATCTCCGACCTGGAAGACGATGTCGTCAAGATAGCCCTTTACGATGCCAGGTTTCTGCGGAGGCGGAAAATCCCGCGCCACCGCGGAGTAGGGCGCGAACAGGTAGTCGTTGTCGGGCCCGCTGTAGTTGGAATTTTGCTTTTTCTTTTCCAGAACTCCCACCACGGCATAGGGGATGCCCTTAATGGAGAGCATGGCGCCAACCGCCGGTTGCCCACTGAACAGTTGCTGCCGCGCTGCCGAGCCGAGGACCACCACCCGGCGAGCCTCACGCTCATCTTCGTCAGTGATCAGGCGGCCTGACTCGAGTTTTAGAGAACGGAAGTCCTGGTACGCGGGCCACATCCCGACGACTCCACGATTCGCGGAGTTGAAAGCGCTTACCTCGGGAATCTGCCGTCGCATCTCGGGACTCACATTTTTCACCAGGTAGCATTCGTCGCGAATCAGGCGGGCGTCGTCGATGATGAGGGTGATTTCGCGCCCGGCGGCGAGTCCGCCGATCTGGGAACTGGTGCGGCCGCCCCAGACAATCACCAGGTCCTTGCCCAGGGTTTCCATGTGCTTCTTCTGATCGACCGTGAATCCGCGCCCCAGGCCCACCAGCAGGATCACCGAGGCGATGCCCCAGACGATCCCGAACATGGTCAGGAAGGTGCGCATCTTGTGCGCCCGGAAGGTGGCGAAAGCCTGACGGAAGATCTCGGTGAAAGTCATAGAAACCGGCTCTCGGCTTTAGGCCCTCGGCTCTAGGCAGTTGGTTCCCCTCCACGGAGTCTGAAGTGAGTGGCCCAGAGCCTAGAGCCGAAAGCCTAGAGCCCGGTTTATTGCAACACCACCTGATCGCCTTCCTTCAGGCCGGCCAGCAGTTCTGTCTTGGCGCCGTTGGAGATTCCGATGTTGACGGCAACTTTCCGCTTGCCTTCCTTGCCTTTGGGATCGGGAACCTCGACCGACGCCTTCTTATCTTTGTCGTAAATGATCGAGCCTTCCGGAATCTGCAGCACGTTCTTGTGTTCTTCCAGAATGACCTCAGCATTGGCCGTCATGTTGGCTTTGAGGACACCCTCGGGGTTGTTAATCGAGACCCGCACTTCGAACGTGGTGACGTTGTCCTTCTCGACGCCCATGGGAGAGATCTTGGTTACCTTGCCGGTAAAAGTTTTGTCCTTGAAAGACTCAACCTTGATGCGGGCGGGCTGACCCATGTAGACCTTGCCGATGTCGCTCTCGTCCACTTTGCCTTTTACGTACACCTCGCTGGTGTCACCGAGCGTCATGACGAGCGTGGCGGAAGAGCCCAACACGAGGATGGAGCTGACTGCATCACCGATTTCCACATCACGGGAAAGGACGATGCCGTCAATCGGCGACTCAATGGTTGTGTAGCCCAGTTGTTCTTCGAGTTGCTTCAGGTTGGCGCGATCCTGCGCCACTTGGGCCTGGGCCTGGCCGATCTTGGCCTGCAGAACCTGCAACTGCGCCTTGGCGACGTTCTGCTTGTTCAGCGACATTTCGTAATTCTTCTGAGCGTCATCGAGCGCGGAAGCGGAAACGATGCCGTCTTTCGCCATTCCATTGGCGCGGTCAAATGCTCGCTTCAGCAGCGGAACATCGGGGCCTTCGGCATCGACTCTGGCGCGTTCGAGATCGGCGCGCGTGCCGTTCAGGCTGGCAGTGGCGGCTTCGAGCTGCGCCCGAGCCTGATCAACACGGGCCTGTATCTCTTCCTTGTCGAGTTCGGCGAGAACCTGACCTTTCTTGACCTTGTCGCCGTAATCCACGTAGAGCTTCTTGACGATGCCGCTGGCCTTGGACTTGATCTCAACCTTGGTGATGGGCTCGATCTTGCCGGTGGCGACTACGCTCTTCGCCAAGTCGCCCTTCTCAACTTTGGCCAGCTTCGAGGGGTCAATCTTGGTGCCGCCGCTGGCGAAGGCATACAGAACCACCGCACCCAGCAGCACGATGCCAACCCCGATGCCACCATAGATGAATAATTTGCGCCGCTTCTTTTTGCCGTTGCCGTTGCCGTTCACGACTGCCTCCTACTTGAATTCAATCCTGGAACCTGGCTCTCTCACTGAGTGTTACGGGGGAAGCACCGGAATAGTTCCTGAAAAGTGCTCTGGAGACTCCCGCACGGTACTGCTGAGTTAGACCGCCACACGTTGAAAAAGAAAGCGGAAATCAGGTGTCAGGTCACAGGTCTCAGGAAAATCTTGCGGTGTTGAAACGCCGGGACTCGGGAACGCCCAGAGAGTCATTGACATAGCCGTGTGCACGCTGTTTGCTCTTCCTGAGACCTGAGACCTGGTTTATCCCTTTGGAATGTTAAAATTGCAGCTCCATGATTGCGCCTGTGCTGCTGCGGGTGTTTGTCATCCTGCTCCTAGTGGCGGCCAATGCCTTCTTCGCGGCGGCTGAGTTTGCCCTGGTCAGCGTGCGCGAAACGCGCATCCAGCAATTGATCGCAGCCAACCGGGCGGGCGCGCGGACCGTCCTCAAACTCCACCAGCAGCTCACGCGCGTCGTCAACGGCGTGCAACTGGGGATCACGGTAATGAGCCTGGCGCTTGGCTGGCTAGGTGAGCCCGTGCTGGCACAATTGTTCCAAAACTGGATCGGCAGCATTCCGCACGCATTGCTCTACGCACACTCGATCGCTGTAGGAGTCGCGTTCATCCTCATCACCAGCCTGCACGTGATTCTGGGCGAACTGGTGCCGAAGTCACTCGCCCTGCAGCGGGCTGAGCGGGTGGCGCTGGCGGTCGCCGCGCCCATGGATGTTTTCCTGACCATTACCGGCCCCCTGACGGCCGGCATGAGTCGTGTCGCCGGCATGGTGCTGCGGGCGTTTGGGACCCACGAGGTCCGGCATGGCTCGGTTCATTCTCCCGACGAACTCAAGCTGATTGTGACGGCAGCGCATCATTCTGGACAGCTCTCCTCGGTACAGGAGGAGGTGCTGCTCAATGCGCTGGATCTCGACAACATCACGGCGCGTCAGGTGATGGTGCCGCGGACCAGGATTTTTTCGCTGCCCGCGGACATGAGCCTGGAGGAGGCGGTGTCGCGGGTGGTCGAGGAGCAACACTCCCGCGTTCCGGTGTACGACCCGCAACGCGGCCCCGAGCACATTGTCGGCGTACTCTACGCCAAGGATCTGATGCGCTGGACGCGGCTGCGCCTCAATCTGATCACTGCGCCCTCGGCCGCCCTGCGCGTTGCGCGCATGCCGATCGGCCAGATCATGCACGATGTGCTGGTCGTTCCCGAAACGAAACCTCTGCTGGAGTTGCTGGGTGAGTTTCAGCAGCGCAAGCGGCACCTGGCGGTGGTGGTGGACGAATTCGGCTCGACGGCCGGGGTGATCTCAGTCGAAGATGTGCTGGAACAGTTAGTCGGCGAACTGGAAGACGAGTTTGACGTGACCTCCGCTCAGCCGGCCGTGGCCGACGTGAATGCTCCCCTGTCGCTCGACGGCGCGATGAACATTCGCGATCTCGATGCGCAGTACGAAATGAAGCTTCCCCAGGACGAAGGCTATGAGACGCTGGCCGGCTTTGTGCTGTCGCGGCTGCAGAAAATTCCGCGGGAGAGCGAGGCGTTTGACTACGAAGGGCGGCGCTTTACTGTCGAGAAGATGGATGGCCATCGCATCGCAACCGTGCGGATTGAGCCGGTTCCGGCTTCGGTGCCAAAGGCGGGGGATTGAGGCTCATGTGGCGTCCGATCGTCAGACGGCTGCTGTACACACTTCCGGTCATCTGGCTGGTCGTCTCGACTGTCTTCCTGCTGATTCATTTCGTTCCGGGCGATCCAGTCCAACAGATGCTGGGGGAAGGCGCGGCGGCGGGCGATATTCAGGCCATGCGGCACGCCTACGGGCTCGACGTCCCGCTAGGACAGCAGTATCTGAATTACTGGAAGGGAGTGCTGCACGGGGACCTGGGCAAATCGCTGCGCTTTAACCAGGGCGTGACGAAGCTGATCGCGCAGCGCTATCCGTTTACCCTGCAGCTCACGCTGGCGTCGTTGTTCGTGGCGATTGTGCTGGCGATTCCCGCGGGCGTGCGCTCCGCGCGGCATCGCAACCAGTGGGACGACCGCGTGCTGAGCGTGGTCAGCCTGTTCGGATTGTCGTTTCCCAACTTCGCGCTCGGGCCGGTGCTCATCTTGTTCTTCGCCGTGAAGCTGGGATGGCTGCCGGTATCAGGGTCGGGCACGCTCGCGCACCTGGTGCTTCCCGCAATCACCATGGGCGGCGCGCTGGCGGCGATCCTGACGCGCATGGTGCGCACCTCGATGCTCGAAGAACTGGGGCAAGACTACATCCGCACCGCGCGCGCCAAGGGCCTACCCGAGCGGACGGTGGTTTATCGACATGCGCTGCGCAACGCGATGATCCCGATCCTGACCGTGCTCGGTTTGCAGTTTGGAGCCTTGCTGGCAGGGGCCATCGTGACCGAGACAATTTTTTCCTGGCCCGGGATTGGGCGGCTGACGATCCAAGCGATTGGGAACCGCGATTACTATCTCGTACAGGGGTGCATTCTGGCGATTGGATTGACGTATGTGGCGGTGAATTTTCTGACCGATCTTTTGTATTCGGCGGTGAACCCGAGGATACGGCAGTGATGATCTGGACGAGGTATCTGCCGGGTTTGGCGGCAGCCGCGGGAGGAGCGGCGCTCTTGTATTCCTCGCGGCGCAAGCGCGCAGTCGCGTTTGCCTGCTTGGCTACGCTGCTGGGACTGGTCGGCATGGAGGCCGAGTACTGGGTCGCGCATGGATTCCCCATGTCGGAGGTGACTTTCTTCGTGGCTGCAGTTGCGCTGACCCTGACCGCGCTCGCCTTTGCAGCGCTGGGCGGTACAGCTCTCGGCATCCTGGGCCTGGGTTTCTTCGCGTATGTCAACCTCCGCTACGGCGCACCCTACCTGCTGGATTATGTTCTGCCCATCCTTTATGCGTTTCTCCTAGGGCGCTCCAGACGCCAGTTGGGCTGGCAAGGCACTGGTATTCTGCGTGCCGGCTGCACAGAAGGACTGTGGATTGCCGCGACGTACTTGCTCATGTTCTGGCGGACCTCGAGTCTCGGCAAGTGGGGGTGGATCACGGGAGCACCCTGGTGAAGCCGTGTTGACATCGCGCCCAATGCCGCTTGTCCGCCTGTTCTTGCTCCGTTGAGGTGGGGCGATTTCCGATCCACAAGTGGGGAGTTATCTTCGATTCACGACTCGTTTGTTCACAGCCGCCGCGGTTCTGCGCCGGATGGGGGTGCGATGCACTACTTCGTAGAAATTGTCGGGTGGGCAGGGGCGGTGCTGATCCTGGCTGCCTACGCCCTTCTGTCCCTGGGCAAGTTACAGGGCCGCTCTGCTCTGTACCAGTGGATGAACGTGGTCGGCTCCGCTGGCTTTGTCGTGAATAGCGGTTGGAACGGCGCCTATCCGTCGGCTGCCCTCAACGTCGTCTGGATGGGCATCGGAGCCTACGTGCTGCTCCAGCGCCGCGGAGGCAAGTGAGGCTGGAACTGGTTTAGGATTGCACCATGTCCACCGCCGCCATCTCGCTCCCGCGTCTCGCCCGCCACAATCCCCTGGCGGCAGTGGGCGTCGTGTTGGTGGCATTATTCCTGCTCTCCGCAATCCTTGCCCCTTGGCTGGCTCCCCAGGACCCGGCTCACATCGATTTACCCAATCGACTGGAGTCGCCCTCGGTGCGGCATCTCTGCGGCACTGATGAACTCGGCCGCGACATTCTGTCTCGCCTCATCTGGGGCGCGCGCATTTCGATGTTCGTGGGCAGCAGCGTAGTCTCCTGCTCGTTGTTGCTGGGCCTCATCATCGGCAGCCTCGCCGGATACTACGGCGGCCGCATCGACCGATTCGTCAACATCGTACTGATGAATGCGTTCCTCTCGTTTCCCGGCATCCTGATCGCGATTGCCTTTGTCGCCTTCCGCGGCCCCGGCATCTTCAATCTGGTGCTGGCCCTCTCGCTTGGCGGTTGGGTCGGCTATGCGCGGCTGGTTCGCGCGCAAGTGCTGGCCGTGCGCGAAAGGGAATTCGTCGAAGCCGCACGCGCTCTCGGGGCGAGCGATTTGCGCATCCTGCTGCGGCACATTCTGCCGAACATTATTCAGCCCGTGATTGTGCAGGCGGCGATCGGCATGGCAGGCGCGGTTCTAGCCGAAGCAACCATGAGCTTCCTGGGATTAGGCGTACCTCCGCCGACCGCCAGCTGGGGGTCGATGCTGAACGACGCGCGTTCGCATCTGTTTGACGCACCCCATCTGGTGCTCTTTCCGGCTGTTACTGTCATGCTGGCAGTGCTCGCCTTCAACTTTATTGGCGATGCGCTGCGCGACGTACTCGATCCGCGCTCGCGGATTGAAGCCGGACTTTAACTTCCAGCCCCGCTTCCGTACAATGCGCGCTGTCGCACATCCCTTTGTGCCGAGGTCGATCATGTTGCTGCGGAAACTGAGTTCGCTTCTTCCACTGGTTTTGCTGGTTCCCCTGCAGTGGGCGCAACCCCAGGCAGTGAGTGCGCCCGCCAGCCCAGCCGCCACCGCCGTCCGTACCGGACCCGCCTTCGATGTGAAGGCTGCCACCGACGCCTATCTGGCGACGGTTCCGCCCGACAAGAAGGCCCGCTCCGACGCCTATTTCGAAGGCGGCTACTGGCTGCAGTTCTGGGATTTTCTGCTGTCGAGCGCCATCGTGATCTTTCTGCTCCACGGGCGTCTGTCAGCGCGGATGCGCAACTGGGCACAACGCCTCTCATCGTGGAGAGCCATTCAGGACCTGATCTACTTTCTGCAGTTTCTGGTCGTCACGACCGTTCTGCAATTTCCCCTCGCCGCTTACGAGGGCTACATTCGCGAGCACAAGTACGGCTTGGCCACGCAAACCTTCGCGCCCTGGATGCGGGATCAGATGGTCGGCTTGGCAGTGGGTGCGGTGCTCGGCGGCATCGCGGTCGTCGGGCTGTACGCACTCGTGCGCCGGCTGGGGAAAAACTGGTGGGTATGGGGAACGGTTGCGAGCGTCGTCTTTTTTTCTGTGACCATCGTGATTGCTCCGGTATTCATCGCACCCCTGTTCAACACGTTCAACAAACTCAAGGATCCGACGATCAAGGAATCGATCCTGAGCATGGCGCGGGCCAATGGGATTCCGGCAACCGAGGTCTATGAGGTCGATGCTTCCCGCCAGTCCACGCGCATCAGCGCATACGTTGCCGGATTTCTGGGTACGGAGCGCATCGTCCTCAACGACAACCTGCTGAACCGCTGCTCGCCGGAAGAGATCCAGTCGGTGATGGGACACGAAATGGGGCACTACGTGCTCCACCATGTTTACAAGGACCTCCTATTCTTCGGAGTGCTGTTTCTGATCGGATTCGCCTACCTCAACTGGGGCATGCACTGGAGCCTGGCGCACTGGGGCGAGCGCTGGGGCGCGAAGGAGATCACCGATGTGGCTGCGTTGCCGCTGGCTGTCCTGCTGTTTTCGATTTTCTTCTTCGTGCTAACTCCCCTAACCAACAGCTGGATTCGCATGCAGGAGTACGAGGCCGACATCTTCGGCTTGAGTGCCGGCCGCCAACCGGATGGCGAGGCCACTGTGGACCTGAAACTGGGTGAATATCGCAAGCTGGATCCCGGGCCGATCGAAGAGATGCTCTTCTTCGACCATCCCAGCGGACGCACCCGCATCACCGCCGCCATGCGGTGGAAGGCTGAGAACATGGCAGTGTTGCCGCCGGGGACAAAGGCGGGAGCGCAATAGAGGGCGGCCGCGGAATCAATGACTTTGATGGGGAGCCTTATCGGCTCGCGTCACCACCCCAGGTGACCGCACTCACCGCCGCCTGTCTACCTGCCTGCTAGCGTGAAGGCAGGAGATGAACCCATGGCGACTACCTACTCCTATCGCACCATCGCTCATTGGACCGAACACACACGCGGTATTGTGGAAGCCGAGGGAATTCCCCGGACGATCAATTTCGCGGCACCTCCGGAGTTTGGCGGAGAGCCCGGACTATGGACGCCGGAGCACCTGCTCGTAGCGGCGGTCTCGACCTGCTACGTGGCCACCTTGCGTGCGGTGGCGGAAGCGTCCAAACTGCAACTGCACTCGCTCGAACTCACGGTCGAGGGCACCATTGAAAAGCAGGAAGGCGGCTTTCGCTTCACGCGCGTGCTTCTGCGGCCCACCGTGACGATTGCGAAGGAAGAGGACCGCGAGCGCATGGGACGGCTGCTGGAGAAAGCAGAGCGTGCCTGCCTGATTACACGCTCGCTCGCCTGCACTACGCTACTCGAAGCGAAGATTTTGGTGCAGGAAGTGGCGCACGTGTAGAAGGGCAGGTTTCGGGTGTGAGGTCTTAGGTCTCAGGGAGATCTTTTAACCCTAGCATCAAGTTCTGCTTGCAAGTGATTGAAATGTTTATCTAATTAGAACTCTGCGTTTCCTGAAAACCTGAGACCCGCTCGACCCTGGGATAACCTTTCCCCTCCTTCTGCGTCCAATTACTGAGCGCCGATTTCGGGAACTTCCCTCCAGGCTGGCTCGTATGAATAGATATATGGAACTGACCTACCAAATCGAATGCTTGCAGGATGTGGCCGTAGTGGGCTGCTCGGGGCGCCTGGTACGCGGCGCGGCGCTCGATGAGTTCCGTAGCCGGCTGGAGCGACTGGATCACCTCCGGGTGCTGGTGCTCGATCTGTCCAATGTCGAGCAACTGGATGCTGGTGGCCTGGGCGTATTGCTGCTGTTGAGGCGCTGGGCCTTGCAGCAAAAAGTGCAGTTGAAGCTGGTGGATCCCTCCCCGTTCGTGCGGCGGGTGCTCGAGGCCACCCACTTGAACTCGGTATTTGAAATTTCTTCCCTGGAAGAGGCACTCTGCATTTTGCGAGCGCCCGAGCCGCCTCCGCGTTACGCGGTCGCCTGAATCGGCTACCGTCATCGACTTTGATCCCGGGCGCGATGCTTTATAATTCGCGCCCATGATCGTTTCTCTGCGGCCCACCGTCTTCGCAAGTCTCCGATCCATCCTGTCGCGATGACCCATCTCGCGCACAAGCTCCGCGTCCGCGATTATTTCTCCCTCGGTTGGGGAACGATGGTGGGCGTGGGCTGGCTGGTCGTGATGGACGACTGGCTCATGCGCGGAGGCCCGCTGGGTGGGGTGCTGGGCTTCGCGATTGGCGGCATGCTCCTGCTGCCGATTGGCTATGTGTACGGAAAACTGGTGATGGCGATGCCGGATGCTTCGAGCGAGATCGCCTACACCGCTCGCGTATTTCCGCAGCCCGTCAGCTTCTTCACGGGATGGATGATGATGCTCGCGTATTTCATTGTCTGTCCGTGGGAAGCGGTGGCGGTCGGACGCATTGCCGGATACATTTTCCCGGCGCTGGATTCGATCGAACTATATCGCGTGGCGGGAAAACCGGTGTACCTGCCGCATCTGGTCATCGGAATCGCCCTCACTGCGCTGCTCACGGCGGTGAACTACCATGGCATCCGTCTGAGTGCCACGTTTCAGAACTGGACGACGTTTGGAACGCTCGCTCTGTTCGTGGTTTTCGTTGGGTTCGGCGTCGCGCGCGGATCGACCGCCAACTTTCCACCTTTGTTCACGCACACGCCCTTCGTTTCGATTCTGCTGGTGCTACAAATTGTCCCTTACTACATGACGGGATACGAATCGGTGACCAAGGCGGCCGAGGAAGCGAATCCGGAATTCCGCGCGCGCGGATTCACGCGCGCCATTTATTCGGCAATTATCGTCGGTTTCGTTTTCTACATCATCGTGATTGCTGCGGTCGGCTTTGTCGCGCCCTGGCGGCAATTGACGGGCGAGCGGTTTATGACGGCGGTTGCTTTTGAGCATGCGATCGGCTCGCGCTGGATCGTGAGCGTGATCCTGAGCGCCGCCCTGCTGTCGTTGTTCAAGGTCTTCAACGGAAATTTTGTTGCGGCCACGCGCCTGCTCTTCGGTATGGGACGACGCGGGCTGTTGGATGGAAGACTGGCCCGCGTCCATCCACAGAATCAGACACCGGCGACGGCGGTGGTCTGTGTCGGAATCGCTACGGCTTTGTGCATGTTTCTCGGGAGTGCGATCCTGGTTCCAATCTCCGAGGTAGGTTCAGTTGCGTCCGCCACCGGATGGCTGGCGACCTGCGCGGCGTATCTGTGGATGCGGCCTTCCACCCTCGACCGGATGATTGCGCTGCTGGGCCTACTCGTCGGACTTGCGATGGTGCTGATGAAGCTCGTCCCGGCGGTTCCAGGCCACTTCTCCGGTTGGGAGTGGCTCACGCTCCTGCTCTGGATTATTCTTGGCATTCTGATTGGCCGCCCGCTAGCCGCGGCTGATTCGCAGTAAAAAGTGAACCGAGGAAAACAATGACTGCAGCTTCTCTTCGACTGCTTCTAGCGCTCTTGCTGATTGTCTCCCCCTGCGCCTTCGCCGCCGACCCAGGCTTCGATCTTGTCATCACGAACGGGCATATTGTCGATGGTACCGGCTCTCCGTGGTATTCCGGGGACATCGGAATCCGCGATGGCCGAATCGCCGCCATCGGCAATCTTTCTGGCGCGGCTCGCAAGCAGACGATCGACGCGCGGGGAAAGGTCGTTGCCCCCGGATTCATCGACATGCTGGGCCAATCGGAAATGACAGTTCTGGTCGATCCGCGACTGCCGTCGAAGATCTATCAGGGCATCACGACCGAGATCACAGGCGAAGGCGGGTCGGCGGCGCCCTTGAACGATGCCATCATCCAGGCCGACCGCCCTGGTTACGAGCATTACAAAATCAATCCCGACTGGCGAACTTTCCGCCAATACTTCGCCCGTCTTGAAAAGCAGGGCATCGGCATCAACCTCGCCAGCTACGTGGGAGCTACGCAGGTTCGCCGCATGGTTCTGGGCGATGCGGATGTTCAGCCGACGCCCGCCCAGCTCAAACAGATGCAGGATCTGGTTCGCGATGCCATGCGCGATGGCACGGTCGGTGTTTCGACTTCCCTCATGTATGCGCCCGCGCCCTATGCCAAAACCGAGGAGCTAATCGCGCTGGCCAGCGAAGCGTCGAAGTTCGGCGGGATCTACGCGACCCACATGCGCAACGAAAGCGACAGCGTCTTGGAATCGATTGATGAGGCTGTGCGTATCGGCCGCGATGCGCATATCCCAGTCGAAATCTGGCATTTCAAGGCAGCGGGAAAAGGGAACTGGGGGCGCATGCCGGAACTGATCGCCAGAGTAAACAAAGCACGCGCCGAAAGTACGGACGTTGAGGCTGACACGTATGCCTACACAGCGTGGTTCAACAGCATGTCGGCGTTCGTCCCGGCGTGGGCGCATGACGGCGGCGATGCCAAGCTGATCGAGCGGCTGCAAGATCCCCCCACCCGGGCGCGAATTCGCAAAGACATGGAGACTCCTTCGAGCAACTGGGACAACGAATGGCAGGAGATTAGCGGCCCCCAGGACGTGATGGTCAGCGTGGTCCAGAATCCCGCGCTCAAACAGTTCCAGGGCAAGCGGCTTTCAGAAGTGGCCAAGGCCTGGAACAAAGATCCGGTGGACACGCTGCTCGACCTCCTCATCGAAGACAAGGCATTCACGGAGTGCGCCGTGTTCGGCATGTCGGAGCCGGATGTGGCGCTAGCTTTGCAGCAGCCCTGGGTGTCGATCGACAACGACTCATCGGGGACGTCCCCGGAAGGCATTCTCGGCGAGGAACACCCGCATCCGCGAGCCTATGGGACATTTCCGCGCATCCTGCGGAAGTACGTCAGGGAAGAAAAGAAGCTGACGCTGGAAGACGCCATCCGCAAGTTTTCATCCCTTCCGGCGCAGCGTATACGACTCGCGGATCGCGGCGTGTTGAAGCAGGGAATGTGGGCCGACGTGGTCGTGTTCGACCCTGAAACGGTCCGCGACCTCGCCACCTTCGATGATCCAAACCAGTTATCACAAGGCATGGAATATGTGCTGGTCGACGGCGTCCCGGTTATCGAGGGTGGGGAAATGACCGGGGCGTTACCCGGAAAAGTGTTGCGCGGAGCGGGATACGTGCCTTGACCCGGCACGTTGACAATTGGAGTACGATAGCGCTATTCGCCAATATGGCTTCATCCTGTCTCACCACAGAAAGGAGGAGCCATGCGTCGCTCAGCTCAGATCAACCCGTCGGGGTGCTGCTGGAAGCGCATCTTTCCTGCCATCGCCCTTCTCGGTACGCTGCCCCTCGTTGCGCAAAAAGCCCAAGAGGCAAGCCCGCCCAAGTATGATGTCCACGCCGAGACCAAGATGAAAGGCACCGTGGAGGAAGTGAAACTGCCTCCCAAAGGTAGTGAGAAAGAGGTTGCCCATTTGTTGGTGAAGACGGGGACGGACACCGTCGACGTGTATCTCTGTCCCAAGTCCTTTCTCGACGACATGGGCGTGAGTTTTAGCAAAGGGGACGAAATTTCCCTCACCGTGTCTAAAGTCAAGCAGGGCGAAGCTGACCTCCTCCTCGCCCGCGAAGTCGTGAAGGGTACCGACACCCTCGTCCTCCGTGACGAGAAAGGCAATCCCATCTGGAGTTGGCACCGCTGACCGCGGTACAACCGTGGCATAGCTTCGTGCGAGAGAATCGGCGGTGCCGGGGCAATTGCACTTACAACGGATTCTGAGTGAAAAGGTCTGTTTACGGTCGGTCAGTCACGGATCGGATGGACTCTCTTTTCCTCGCCGAAGGAACTCAGCGAGATTGCCCGCTCAACCCGGGAGGCGGGGGGCATCCTGGTGGGATCAATGCGGGAGCCTCGGTCTCAGGAATCCGTAGAGCCAGGTTCCCGCCAACGCGCTGCCAACCGCCAGAATCATCACCGTAAGACCATTGCCAATGAGTGCGAACAGCGGTCCGGGGCAGGCTCCAGTCAGCGCCCAGCCCAATCCAAAGATCGTGCCACCAACTGCGTACCGGACGCCGTGGCCGAGAGGCTTGGGCGGAATGGTGATCAACTCCCCTGAGGCGCTCTTCAGCCCAAGCCGCCTAATCAACTGCACGGAAAAGGTTGCCACTGCAATGGCCGAAGCGATGATCTCGTACATCCTTGGCGACTGGAAGCGGAACATCTCCTGAATCCGAAACCAGGAGAGAACCTCGGACTTTGTCAGAACAATGCCAAAGCCAACACCCAGGACAAAGTAAACAAGGAAGGCGCCGTACCTCCTTGTCGGACTGACAACTTGCGTACCGGTCGTAGCGGGAGCAGTCATGCGAAATCACCAGAGCAGTGGAATTATGAAATGCGTAGCGGCGAGGCCGCCGGCGAAGAAGCCCACCACCGCGATCAGCGACGGCAATTGCAGGTTCGCGAGGCCGGAAATCGCGTGCCCGGATGTGCAACCTCCAGCGTAGGCGGTGCCGAATCCGACGAAAAAGCCGCCAATGACGACGGACACGAATCCTCGGACCGTCAGCAAGGCGCGCCAGGTGAAAACCTCGTGGGGAGCGAGGCCGGAGAAGTCGTGGATGCCCAATTGAGCGAGAGCGACTCGGGTATGTTCAGAAATCGCGACGCCTTGCGGTCCTCCCCAGTGCGAAGCCAGCAAACCGCCGACCAGGATGCCCGCGACGAAGAGGAGGTTCCACACGCCCTTGCTCTTCCAGTCGTACCGGAAATACTGCAGCCTGCCGGGGATCACCGCAGAACAAGAATGCCGGAGACTGCCGGAAACGCCAAAAACCTTGTTGCCCACGAGCAGAAGCGCCGGTACGAACAGTCCAATCAGCGGACCGGCAACATACCAAGGCCATGGGCCGGAAACCATCGCCATCATGATTAATGTTCTCCTTGCATCTACTTTCTGCCCCATCCAATGCTGATGCCCAACAGATTCTGGTACATACGAAGGTTGGCATTGCCGCCGCCCGCAGTGGGCGGAATAGAGTTCACCCCATTCACCGTTGTGTCGAAGGCGTGCTGGTAAGCGAAGCTGACCTCTTTGCCGTTGTGGAGCGTCCAGGTTGCTCCCGCGCTCACGTGATCCTGAACCACCGCCGGAGCGAGCAGGTTGAAAAACGTCTGCGTGCGGTCAAACGCCAGGCCTGCGTGGTTGTAGCCTCCGCGCACAGTCACTGTGGAGCTGACTTTGTAGTCGACGCCTGTCTTTTCGGCGGTGACGTCGTGCCACCCGAACCCTGGGCCGTTGTTGGCACCCAGAGGAGCCTGGTTCGAGTCCAGGTTGGCGATCGACTTTACCTGGCCGTACAGAATCCGTTCCGCATCGAAGAGCACCGTGACCTTGGGATGAAGCTTGAGTGCTACGCCACCGGCAAAACTGGCGGGAATGTCGAAACCGCCCTGCTCGGCAAACAAGCCGCGGTACTTCCCGAAGTTGCTGGCATGCGTTTTTGTCTGAAAAGTCGCGCCGAGACTGACGACGTGGTTGAGTTCGCCGATCCAGCCGACGCGTACTCCCGCACCGAACGAGTTGGCGTAGCCGCGATCGGTCACGTTCGCCGGTTCGATCGAAAAGTTGGGGGCGGCGAAATTCTGCAGGCCGCTCCCGGAAAATCTCTGGTAGGCGAGGTTCAGGGAGACACCAAAGGCATTGTGGGAGTTCACTTTGAACGCGATCGTCGGGGCCACGAACAGCTGTTGCAGATCCACGCCGGCCCTACTGGTACCAAGCAGCGGGATCGCGGTCGTGTAGGAAGTGTTCATTCCGCCGTTTCCGTAAATCGAGACTCCCAGAGAAAGATTGGGGCGCAGCAGGTGGTTGTATCCCAATTCCGGGATGAAGAAGTTTGTCTTTCGATTTGCGTCGTAGGTGCCGTTGACGTCAGGGAATCCGGGGGGCAATTGATTGCCGGTAATAGTGCCGCTGCGAATCGGACGAAAGAAGGTCAGTCCAAAATCGAAACGGTTGCCGACAAATACCAGACCAGCCGGATTGGTCGCCGCCGCCAGGCTATCCTGGGGAAGAGCAACGCCAGCACCTCCATGGCCCTGCTGCTTGATCCCGTAGCCCGTGGAAAAATAGCCATCCGTCGCAAAAACCGAACCGGCGGAAAGCAACGACAAGAGGGTTAACAGGACCGTTTTCAGTCGAGTGGTCACGCGAATGGAGTCTCCCTGGGTCAAGTTTGATTGGTGCGAAAAAGCAAAAGGCCCACGATCGGGGGATCGTGGGCCATTCGTCTGAGAACTTTGCGTTACCGCTTATCTATGCTGCGATGCAATGTCCCTCGCCCACGAACGTGTTCGCGCAGGTACAACAACACCGACACATGTTGTGGGCATTCAGCACAGAAGGAGGATACCTGCCCGGCGAGATTTGCTCCAACGCAAAAAACTGATTCGCGCTATCAAAAACACAAGACGGCGTTTCCTATACGTTATTGTTGAAAAATCGCCATCTCACCAGCAACAACTGGAAGCCCATCACGAAACAAGTTGATAGGTTCTAGGAAGCTTGAGTTCTCTGACTGAAGACAAAAACTATGGCTGAGCGGCGATCTTAGCTTCCGACTCCGCACGATTGACCCGCTCCAGGCGCGGCTTTGCAAGTGTGCCGGTGACGCTCCACGACTGTTCGTCGCTACGCGTCAGCAAGAATTTCAAGCCACTGTCGCTGGAAGCTGTTCCGCTTACCTGATAGATGCCGTCGCGCGATTCCAGCCTGCCTGCCGATAACTTCCAATTGCCTTTTTCGAGTTGCAGGTCGCCGGTAAAACGGTGCACGGGGAAAGGCATGGTGCTACGGGAGACATCGAGATGGATCAAGCTCCCGTTTCTCATGAGGAATTGAAATTTGCCGCTGGCATGGGACAGCAGTTCGGCAAAGCTGCCTCCCGATGCTGTCCCATCGAACCTCGCGTCGGCCGTGCCCGACACCCAGGCATCGTTCATCAATGCTCCCACCTGGGCGAGCGAGATGTTCAGCAAGGTACCGGTTGCTTCATACTTCGGCGGCTGGGTGGATACGTCGATGGTCCAATTTCCTTGGTGTGTCCCCTGAAGCAGTTGGGCGCGCAAATTGGTCAGCTTGATTTGGCCGCGATCCAATCCGATTTGAGTCGCAATCTGGCCGGCGAGGACTTTCTTTAGTTGCAGGTGCCCAATCCGCAGGCTTCCCTTGGCCTGCACGGCCAGCAGAGGAGAAATCCCCGATGGATCGGCGGGGTTCAGAAGACGGTACCACGGCCGCTTGGCGGCGCGCGGCGCGAACCATTCGACGAGGTCGGCGGTTGAGAGTTCGTCAGCAGCCAGATCGAACTGAAAGACACAGTTCGGCGCCGGGCAAAGGCGTGGAACGGTGACATTGCCGCTCCAGTGCGTGCTGCCAATCTGAGCCGATGTCTTTTCCATCGATACCGCGTCCGGCGCCAGCGTCATGGTTGCGGAAGAAATCTCGATCGGTGCATTCAACCCGCGCATCTCGGCCCGCACGTTGCGCACTTGAGCGCTGCCAAGGATGGTGGGCGGTGCAAATCCCTGCCAGGGGCCAGAGACGTTGATGTCGACTTTGGCGAGTCCCTCGGCCGCCGGACCCGACCCGCTGAGGCCGAGCGTATTTGCCAGGCGAAACAGGTTCCTCACGGTCGCGTCACCACGAACCAGGAAACGGTAGCCTGACGTGGATACCCATCCGCTCGCGATGACCGGTGTCGAGCCTCCTACGACGAGCGAAATCGTCCCGATTCTCAGATGAGGTTCGACTGGTTCCGGGCCACGATTGTCCGAACTGGCTTTGCCGGATCGGTTCCGTGGACGGGAGGCGCCGACCAGGCTCAAGGGAATATTGCCGAATGTAATCCCGTTTCTGCCCGCATTCGAGAAGAGCCGCACGTTGGATGCGGTGCCCTCACCCTTCATTTCGATCGGTGCCGAACCGTCGCGCACCGCGCGAAACTCGGCATCCAGCAGTCCGGCGGCCGACAGATCGGCGGGCAGTTGCTTCTTCGCCTGGCGCAGCAAGCCAAAAGCGGAAGCCAACGGTACCTTCTCAACCTTCAACGTGAGATCGTAGCTGGGCTGGCTCATGCTGAGGCGGAGGCGCCCCGCTACTTTGAAAGCGCCTGTGCCCGCCGGCGACTCGCACAGAAGATTGTCGAGCAGGCCATCGATAACGCTATAACGGCCCGAGCAGGCGGTGGCGAGGTGCACATTCTCACTGCCCAGAATGTCGTAGCGATGGAAGTCGTCGACCCGGATCGCGCTTTTGATGAGGAGCGCCTCCGGAGTGCCCGATAGATTTGCAGTAAGGTTCACGCCGCCGCGCCATCCCCGATCCTTGCCGGACAGGAGCTTGGTGATCTGTCCCAGCTGGCCTTTTTCCCATTGCACCGCGACCTGCACTGGGGTCTCGCGCAAAGTTGAGGCGCGTTGCCAGGTGGCGTTGATTTCGAGAAGCCCGGTATCGGTGAGATTGAAATCGGTGCGCACGGGTTGGGCCCTCATGCGCGCTCCCCACGAGTTCTCCGAATCCTGCCAAAGCGCTACGTCAGCATCGGTCAACGCGTAGGATTTTTTTGCCTGCCCGATCTTGAAATTAATGCGGGCATGGCCAGCTTCGAGGTAGGGGAAGGCTGGTCGCAGCTCGGAAGGAGATTTACTGGTCGGAGCCACTGGAATGTGCGCACTGCGCTCCAGCAGACTGGCCAGGTTCCAGCGGCCTTCCTGGTTGCGGACCAGGTTGATGCTGGGCTCAGTTGCGCTCAGGGTCGCGATCTCCAGTCGTCCGCGCAGCAGCGAGCGGAAACGAATGGCAGCGGAAACGTCCTGTGCGCGAATCATCGGTTCCGCGCTGAAAGCGGGATCGTCGTCGATCACCAGACCTTCCAGATCGAAACCCGGCCGGGGCAAAAGATGCACCCGTACGTTGTCCAGTGTGACTTTGCGGCCCAGAGCGGAGCCGATGGAGTTCGCAATCCGGTTGCGCAACCCGTACACGCCGGGGCGGGCCAGAAACAAGAGGAGCAGGATCGCCGCGAGGGCGGCCATCCCGCGCTTGGAGCGCAAAAGCTTCACCGCACAACCCGAAGCGTGCGCGACCAGCGCGTCTCATCAAAGAAATGAATGATGATGTGAGCCAGAAAGCTCAACCGGTCCCCAAAGCTGCGCATCTGGTACTGGTCGGGCGGAGTTGTGAACGACCAGTAAATAAACATGGGACGTCCGATCACATTCTTCCGCGGTATGAAGCCCCAGTAGCGGCTGTCATAGCTCACGTCCCGGTTGTCGCCCATGGCGAAGTAGCCGTCCGGAGGCACCACGATGTCATCGCCGTCCAGGTGCGAACGGAATTCCTGCTGCCACTTCTCATTTCGCACGCCGTACATTTCGGTCGGCGGCACGGCCGGAAAATTGTCCCGGTAAGGGTTGTAGTCTCCCTGTTTGTGCTGGACATACGGTTCATCCAGTTTCTGGCCGTTGCGGTACACCACCCCGTCGCGCAGATGAATGCGGTCGCCCGGGATACCCATGATCCGTTTCACGACAAAGAGCCCTTGCTCTTCGGGCGACAGGAACACGACGATATCGCCGCGGCGGATGTTGCGATAAGGCAGCAGCGGCCCCATCCATTTTGTCGGTGGTGCGAACTGCTCGCGGTTCACGAATACGTGGTCGCCGATCAGCAGCGTGTTTTCCATGGAGCTGGAGGGAATCTCAAACGCCTGCAGGACAAACGTGATGATGAACAGCCCGGTCACCAGCACGCCCGCCAGCGACGCCAGAAACTCCACCGTCGTCTCGTGCGGCTTCTCTTCCGGGATGTCTTCTGTTTCTTTTTCTTTCTTGGCCACAGTATCGATCCGTTCAGGAAATTGAAGTGTCAGCGTACCAGCCGGAAGGTGCGGCTCCAGCGGGTAATCTGGAAAAAGTGCGTGACGGCATAGGCAAGGTGATAAAGTCTATCACCCGCGTTCGGTGATGCGGGCAGATCGTTATTCAAGTTGGCGGCCGACCAGTAGATCAACAGCGGACGTCCAATAATATTCTCCCGCGGCACGAATCCCCAATAGCGGCTGTCCTGGCTGTCGTCCCGATTGTCGCCCAGCACAAAATAATGGTCTTCGGGAATGATCAGCTGGCGATCCTCCACCAACTTCCGCATCTGCGACCACCATTTGGCATTCACTCCAAAGGCTGGAACGTCGGTGCGTGGGAAATCGTCACGGTAGGGCTGGCGGTCCGATGCGATGTACTGAACGTAAGGTTCGTCGAGAGGCTGGCCGTTCACGTAGACCCGCTTGTTGATCAGGCGCACGCGGTCTCCCGGCACTCCCACCACCCGCTTCACGAAGTGCTGTGCGGGATTCACCGGGTAATAGAAGACGACGATGTCGCCACGCCGGATCTTGCGGTAGGGCAGCACATGGTTCCACAGGCCGCTGTCCCCATAGCAGAATTTATCGACCAGCAGATAGTCGCCGATCAGGAGCGTATGCTCCATGGATCCCGATGGGATGGTAAACGCCTGCACCACGAACGTGACCACGAAGATCGCGATCACCACCGTTCCCGCGACCGACTGAATCGTCGCAGGCCAGTCACTGGTCGAGATCTGTTCGCTCCATGACATAGTGAGAAAGTCGGACCCGTTCTAGAGAGTGCTCCCGTTCTTTACCGCACGCCGTCTGGCTGCATCCGGCAGGGTCGACAGGTGCTCTAACACTTGCCGCGCCGCTTCCTGTTCGGCGCGTTTCTTGGTTGTTCCTTGCGCGCGCGCCACAAATTCAGCGATCTCCGGTTCGGCGAGCTTGATCTCGACGGTGAAAGTCTTCTTGTGTTCCGGTCCTTCTTCTTTCACAAGCGCGTACACGGGCTGAGGTCTCCCGCTGGCCTGCAACCTTTCCTGCAGCGCGGATTTGAAATCCATCACCGGCATCGCGCTGGTCTCCAGTTTCATGTGCGCCAGCTCCGGATCGACGATCGCGCGCAGGATGAAATCCCGCGCTACCGGCCATCCGCCGTCCAGATAGAGCGCCGCCAGGATCGCCTCCAGCGCGTCGACCAGCAACGTTGCTTTCGTGCGGCCACCGCTTTTTTCTTCTCCACGGCCGAGGCGCAGGTAATGACCGATCTGAAGTTGCTCGGCGACGCGCAGCAAATGCCTCTGCCCTACCAGATGCGCGCGCAGCTTCGAGAGGTGGCCTTCCTGGAATTCGGGGAAGCGATGGAACAGCGCCTCGCTGGTGACCAGGCCGAGCACGGCATCGCCCAGGAATTCGAGCAGTTCGTTATCGCCGGCGCGGGGCGACGCGCCCAGTGCCTCCACCTCGCGCGCCTGCGAACTGTGGGTCAGGGCCTGCTCGATCAATTCGCGGCGCTGGAAGTGGTGTCCGAGGCTTTCTTCCAGCGCCATAATTTCGCGTGACTTCATGAGAGAGTGGGGCCGTCATTCAGCCCCGGGCGGTCAGTTCTTGGGAGGCTGGCTGGCGGGCTGAGCCGGCGGCGCTCCTCCTGTGAGTTGCTGCAAGCGGTCGCGCTCCCGGCGGGCCGGAGTGCCAATCGCCGTGTTGTCCTGCGTCAATTCCACTGCGCGGTTGGCCACTTTGAGCGCCTCAGGGTATTTTTGCTGCTTGTCTAGAGAGAGCGCCAGGCGAAGAACCACGACGGGGTCGGGCTGGGAAGGGTAGGCGTCGATGGACTTCTGCAGATTTTCCTGCGCCACCGGGTAATTCTCCTTCTTGTATGCGATGGTCCCCACAATGGAGTAGGCGTTGGAGCGCAGCAGCGACTTATACGCATCCAGCTTGTCCTGGGGCGTGCCGGCCGGGGCATTGATGTCAGTGTCCACCGTTGAGGTGGCCTTCGTGGCCATCTTCACTGCCTCGTCGTAGCGCTGGTCCCTGTCCAGATCCGTATCACGCGTTTTCTCCGCGATGACTTCGGCCACCATTACCAGGGCCTCTGGATCATCTCCATCGAAACTGAGCACCTTACGCCCCATGGCCTCGGTCTTTTCGCCATTGTTAGCGCTCTGGTAATTGCGCATGGCATTCTTATACAGCAGGACGCGCAGTTCGCTGTCGGGGAACTTGGTGGCAAAATCGTCCGACGCTTTTTCAAAAGCCGCCGGATCGGTATTCGCAGCCGCCGTTTTGTATGCGTCGAATTCCGGCTGAGTCTTCGCTTGCGGTGGACGCTTGGCCGCCGGCGCCGCACCCTGCGCTGGCGCCGCCTGGCCCGGCGGAGGGGTCTGCTGCGCGGGCTGTCCGCTGTTCTGGGCCGCGGCGCAGAGGGCAATACTCCATACCGCTAGAATGACTGCTATTCGCTTCATGCTGTCTCCCGTGATCCTTAAGGTTTCAAAGTTTCAGAGTTTCAAGCTTTCAAAGACGGCAGGCGATCCTGCAACCTTGAAGCCTTGAAACTTTGAAACACTGCAACCTGGCATTACTGTGGCTCTCTCGCCTGCGGGGGCTCGTACGGCTGCTCCAGCCCGCGCTGCGCCGCTGTCTTCACTTCCGGAAGCGCTCCTCCGGGCGAATTCAAGGCGGCGCGATACTGATCCACGGCGGCGTCCCGATTTTCTTTCAAATCGAAGATTCGGCCAAGATAAATATGCGACCAGGCAATCACCTTGGGCTCGCGGGCCATTTGCAGCGCGCGTTCAAAGTAGGTTCGTGCCCCTTCCATGTCGCGATTGGCGGTGGCGACCTGCGCCAGAATAAATAACGCGCGCCCGGGATCCCCTTCTTCCTGGTCCAGAGCCTGCTGCGCCAATTTCTGCGCCGTCTCCGGATCTCCTGCGGACAGGCGCCGCTCCGCGTTCAGGAGCAGGCGCTCATCCCTGGGACGCGCCAGGTGCAGAATCTCCGGAGCTGCTTCCCCGACGAACTGGATTTGCGAAGCCCGCTTCATTTCCCTGCCGATGTCAATCGCACCCAGCATGTCCGCATACGCGTTGCGCATCCCGACGGGGTCTCGTTCAAACTTTGCCAACGCATCGTAGAAGTAGCGGGTCAGGACGTACCCCTCCAGGTCGGCGTCGTGGATGCTCTTCTCTCGCTCGGCCTCGGGTGTGTTGGAAGCCAGGGTGCGCGTCTCGATCGCCCGCACCAGGCACTCGGTTACCAGCAGGGAGATATGGTCCTTGAAGACCTCATCCATGGGTGCGGTCTTCACTTCGTCCAGCAGCGGCTCCAGTCGCTTAAACGACGCGCCGTTCTTGAGCGCCAACGGATCCAGAAGATAGTGCAGATAGGTGTGCCGAATCTGCTGCATCTTCATGGCCGTGCCCGTCGACGGTGAAATCACGACGTAGTAGTCCGATCCGTAGTTGCGCGCGTTGGTCTGGCCCGGCGCACCCATGGCATCAAGATAGACCGTGAACTGGCGTCCGAGGTAGCCGGACGAGGGCAGTTTCAGGTAAATCTCCGTCTCAAACGTCATCTTCGCCAGCGGATCATGATAAATCTGCGTCAGTTCGTTGTACCGTTCGCGGTGCCGTTCCCAGATGGCGTGCAAGCCGACCTTTTCGTAGAACGGTTGCAGGGCCGCAACCATGCCCGCCACTGCCACGGCATCGGGTGGAAGCTCCGCCTGCTTCACCTTGGGCGTGAAGGTGGGTGCTTCCCCGAGATAAAGAGCCAGCGAGACATAGGGTGCCAGGTCTCGCGAGGGATCGGTCGCCTGGTGTTCTCGGTAGAACGCGCACAGCGGAGCGATCGCCTCCTGCGCTCCCGGAGTATTCTGGACCGCCTTTGCGACTTCCAACCGGATCTGCGTGCGCAGCGGGTCCGAAGCGTTCAACTCCTGGTCGTAGCCGCACGTGTTAATCGCGGTCAGGACCGTGAACAGGGTCTCACTGGTTTCGAGAGACACCGGCGGTGTGTTCTCGGCAAAACTGCACCATGCCGACGCTACGGCCAAGCTTAGAACGAACGCCAGTCGACAATTCTGTCCCAGGGAATCCTCCGTGATCGTGGGCGCAAATGGATGGTCAGAAAATAGTGTACGAACTGCTCAATTCGGGGTCAAACCGATAAGGAGCTGAGTGTCCTTATTTAACCACGAAGGACACAAAGGAGCACGAAGGAGATCCTTCGTGCATTGACGCCTTTGTGGGACTTCGTGTCCTTATGTGGTTGATGAATTGAAGGCTGCTCAGAAAATTCCCAGCGGAGCGGCGGTATGCGGGCCCAGAAGATCCCGAAAAGGGAGAGTGTCACTTCGCCTTGGTGAGACGCCGTGTCCTAGCCCCGCACGCTGATCTTGGAAAACGAAATCACCGCCCGTCCCGCCGTCGGTCGTCCCATCGAAAGCGCCGGCCGGAAGGTCGTGAAGATCAGCAGATTCTTCACCTGCGGAAGGACCGTCTTGGCATCTTCAGACTGCGACAGAATGCGGTAGTCCTGCACCCGGCCGTTGGCATCCACGTAGGCTTCAATCACCACCGAATCCTCGCCGATGCTGCCCAGCGACGTGCCGAACACGGATTGTTCCAGTTGCGGCGCGGTGTAGAGCATGAGCGGAACGTCTCCGCTCGAGGCCTGCAATTGGCTGGGCAAGGCAATAAAGCCCAGCAGCAACCCGAAAATCAGGACCGCGCTCACCAGTCCGGCCGTGGCCGGAACCATGAAGGCGTTGAGAGCGTTCTCGAACCGGACCAGCACACCCTCAAAGCGGGAACGTCGCTTCTGCGCGGCTTCACGTGAGATTGCAACCCTCAACTTGAGCGCCAGATCGGCCGGCGCTTTTTTCGATCCAAGATTGGCAAGCAACAACTGCGTGCGCCGCACTGCGGCATATTCGCGCGCGCAACGGGAACACTCTTCCATATGGCCGCTGAGCGCGCGCATGTCGCGCCCGCTCGCCTGGCCATCCAGATACGGCGAGAACAGCTTTTTGGCCTCCCCGCAGTTCATGGTGTCACCTCTACCTCTCTGCCACCACGCGAACCCTCGGCCGTCCTGTCGCGGCACTCCTCGGGAGCGATCAGCCCCAGCTCGGGGCCTACCTCCCGCACATATCCAGCCAGTCTTTTCCGTAAGGCGTCACGGCCGCGCGTGATGCGCGATTTCACCGTGCCCGGGGAAATCTGCAGAACTTCCCCGATCTCTTCGTACGACATCTCTTCCAGATCGCGAAGGATCAACGCTGTCCGGTAGGGCTCGGGCACGTGCTGCAAGGCTTGTCCTACCGCGTTGCGCACTTCGGCATGGGCGAAGCTGTCGAACGGCGACTCGCGCGGGTCCACCAGGCGCTTTTCCCCCGCAAATTCCAGTTCGCCCGCTTCGACCGGATCAATCGGAGTCTCGTGCGCCTTGTGCCGGAACCACCACCGCCGCCGATTCGCGGCTTCATGCAGGGCGATGCGGTAGATCCATGTCTTCAGGCTCGACTCGCCGTGGAAATGCTTGATCCCGCGGAAGACCTTGAGAAACACATCCTGGGTGGTGTCGGCCGCGTCGGCGGGATCATTCACGATGCGGTAAACAAGGCTGTAAATGGGCTGATGGAATTCTCCAATCAGCCAGGCGTAGGCATCTTCGGAGCCAGCCTTCAACTCGGCAATGACACCGGATTCCTGGGTTCGGGCCCCGATAGCGCTTGCAAGATCGCCCAATGTCGTAGCTCCCGCCATGATGGCGTTACCTCGATTATAGAGTGACCGCAGCCCGTCGGCGGGAAAACTTGTTTTCCGGATACCACTCCCTCGGTATCCCGCCCTGATTACTTAGACTCCGGCGACAGACTCGGAGTTCCATCAATAAACAATTTATTTTCAATACGATGGGACATGGTACGGCCGTTTCCATGCTTTGAGAGGAACGTACGCCGGTAACGCAGCGTTTTGGCAACTTCTGGCAGGCTGCGGAAAGACTCCATCGCCAGTCGGGTCTTGGGAAGGGCACGAACTTCACCAGCTGCGGAAGAACTCGATGTTGCACTTGATTTTGGGTGGCGCAGCGATTTATCGCTGCGATAACTGGCTTATTTTCAGTGTCGGCTTTAGCCGCTGAGGTGAGACTGTTCACCTGGAAGTACTTTTTCCGCCGCCTGTTCAGTTGTAACGCAACTGCCGCAGAATCATGGCCGGCTTTTTAGCCGCGGAGGTTGGCAGTGGGTAGTCGACTTGGTTTTCCGCGACCTAACCCTGGGGCTCATGACGATGGCTGAATCCCGCTCCCTCAGTTCGGCTGCGCAGTGCTCGCTGGCGGTTTCGCGGGCGGGGTGGCGGCAGGCTTCGGTTTCTTCTTCGCTGCGGGCTTTTTCGGAGGCTCGGTGTCATCGACGACGATCTTCCTGGGCGGCGCAGGCGGCGCGGCTTGCAGCGTCTTGATCTGGACCCGCAGCCGCGCCAACTCCTCTTCTTTGGCAGTGGCCAGTTTCTGCATGCGCTCACCAAAGCTCCGGCGCGCGCCCTCCAGACCGCTCATGTCGTTGCTCAGAGTCTGAAACTCGTCTTTCGAACCGAACGCTCCGGCGGATTCCACCACCGATCCAAACACGTCATACAAAGCATCCAGGTTGCGATAGAGCTTGAAACTGGCGGCGAGGTCCTCGGGCGAGTTGCTCAACTGCGCGATGATATCGGGGAGCGCGAACTGCAGATTTCGCTGGATCGACTCCACGTTGGCCTGCGTTTGCCGTTTGGTCGACGAATCCGTTTTCCACCGATCGATGCGGGTTTTTTCCAGATCCGCCTGCATGTTCTGCGCCGTCTGCTTGACTTGCGCCAGAATGCCGTTCAGTTCGTTTACCGATGCGTACGGCACCGGAGGCTGGGTCGCGGCTGGTGCTCCGCTTGTCTCCTGCGCCGCCGTCCCGGACGGCCATAGCAGGGCAAGAGAAACGATCGCACACAGCGGAAGACTGTTTCGAGAGATTGACATTGGGCTCCGACGTGTCATTGGGTTTGCATCCCATATCGTAGATGAGTTTGACTCCGCGGGGAAGGTGGGCGAGAATTGATTAGCCAGTTTCCCTTGGCATGGGTTGTCTTGTATTGGGCCTGTGGCGCAGCTGGGAGCGCGCTTCCATGGCATGGAAGAGGTCGTCGGTTCGATCCCGACCAGGTCCACCAAATCTCCTTGCATTCTTAGACGGGCATGTGTCGAGAGCAAGGCGGTCGTGTCACCGCGTGTGTCCCGACCTGCCGTTGTGACGCTCACAGCACCAATTCCGCCAGCCTACTTCTTCAAGTTCTCCGCCAGAAAGCTGATCGTACGTTGCCAGGCGTCGGCAGCATCCTCGGCGCGGTATCCGTCTTTGTTATTCGGATTTTCGAAGGCGTGGCCCGCGTCCGCGTAGATCTTGATATCCACTTTCTTGCCTAATTTCTTGAGCGCCTGTTCAAACTTGTTGACGTCGTCCGGCGTGATCCCACGATCCTGGCCGCCAAACAGTCCAAGAATCGGAGCGTGGATCTTCTTCAACGCGTCAGCGTCGGTGGCAAGATGGCCGTAGTTGATCACGGTCGCGGCCAGAGACGGTTCCTGCAGCGCTACGTCCAGCGAGTACCCTCCGCCCATGCACCATCCGATGGAACCGATGCGGTCCTTTTTCACACTCGGTTGGGACTGGAGAAATTCAACTGCAGCGTGCAGATCGCGCTTGGCGCGGTCTTCGGGAAGGCCACGCGCCAATTCGTGCGCGATGTCGGGCGTCGCTGCGACTCGGCCGCGATACAGATCGATCGCCAGCGCGACGTAGCCCTGGTCCGCCAGCTTCGAGGCTTGGTCCTTCACCCAATCGTTTAGCCCCCACCATTCGTGAATCACGACCAGCGCCGGGAATGGCCCTTTGCCCGCAGGCGTGTAGAGAGCACCCTGCACAGTTTCGTCGCCACTCTTGTACGAGACGGTCTTGCCGTCGGCGGCAAAGGACAGGGCGGCAAACAGAATAACGAACATCAGCAAGCAGACTCTCTTCATGGCTTACGTCCTTTCAGTTCGGCGGTGCTGGCGGTACAGCCTGGCCAGCATCCCAAGCAGCAACACCGCCAACATGGCGGAAGTATGTATGTTCGCATTGCGGAATGCTAGCCTGAAATCGCGATGTGCGAATTGCGGCTCCATTCCTGGTCACTGATTGCCGCCGTGCTGATGTTGCTGGCCGAGAGCACATCGGCCACCACTCCCGGCCGCTGGAAGCTCACGTACCAGCCAACCCGCGTTGTAAACGGCGCGCCGGTTCTGTTTCGTGTTACGACCCCGAAGCCGGTGCGCACGCTCTCGGGCCAGTGGCTCGGTCACGAGGTCTCCTTCAGCTTCGATGAGGGGCAAAAGGCTTGGTTCGCGCTGGCCGGTGCGAGTCTGGAGACCAAGCCCGGAGCCTATCCCATCGAACTCACCGCCGAAACGGCCTCTGGAAAGCCGCTGACTTACCAGCAGCGAATCAGCCTGCAGCGCCAGCGTTATCCGCGCGCGATCCTGAAAGTGCCGGGGCGTTACACCGCCCCCAGTCCGGAAGAACTTCACCAGATCGAACAGGACAAGGAAATCAAGGCCGAGGCTTTCAAAACGCTCAGCGCCGGCCGGGAATGGAAAGGTTCCTTCACTCGACCGGTCGAGGCCGAAATCTCCGACGTGTTTGGCGTGCAGCGTGTGTTCAATGGCACCGTGCAGAGCACCCACCAGGGCCTCGACTTCCGTGTCCCCCCAGGCACGCCGGTGGCAGCTCTCAACCGTGGCCACATCCTCCTGGCCCGTCCTCTTTTTTTTGAAGGAAACTGCGTGGTGATCGACCACGGCCAGGGCCTGTTAACCCTCTATCTCCACCTGTCGAAATTCCTGGTCAAGGAAGGAGACACCGTGGAAAAAGGCCAGCAGATCGCGCTCAGCGGCGGCACCGGGCGCGCCACCGGCCCTCATCTGCATCTGGCCGTGCGCTGGCAGGGCATCTACCTGAACCCGGCCGGACTGTTCTCCCTTCGGTTGCCGTGAACGACTTTCAATCGAGTTGATCTGGAACATCTTCTGATCACGGATCGTGCGCTGCAACACCAGCACTAAACTGTTGCGTATTGTTTCCTCCGCGTTTATAGTTTTTCAGCTACCGTGCAGCACAAGCGATTCGGGGGAAGCGCTAGCAGATTTGCTGACCGGGAGTGACGGGGACCCGACGACCCCCTCATCGGGTCCCCGGTTTGCTTTTGAAGGAAGGTCGCTTTCAGAACGCTGCGGAAAAGCTCGCGCTTCGTATCAGGGCATCGCTTTAGCGATGACGTAACTCGCCTAACTTTCAACTGCCCCTTTAGGGGCCGCGTGAGTACTCGTTTTCGGACAATCCGGTAGAGCGAAAGAACCGAGAATCGAGCCCCAGAGGGGCGAACCAACTTAGCCCAGCGCTTCAGCGCTGGGGCGAATGGAAGGGATGATTCAAGTCCTGGAGGGACGGCCCAGCTCTCACGCGCACTCTTTAGAAACTGTGGAGTACTACAACCCCGCAGCCAGCAGCGTTTCTCCCTCGGCCACCCACACTCCATCCAGGAATGTGACACTTCGTCCCGAGATGGCTGGAATGCGTTCGCCCGGCACAACGATGCCCACCAGGTTCAGCGGATCGGCTGCCGCGATCGTCACGCGCTCTCCCGTGAGGGGCAGTTTGCGATGGGCCCGCAGCGATTCCACCGCTACCGGCAGCGCGAATTGTTCTCCGAGGAATCCGTCCACGAACCGCCCGCCGCGCACTTCCGCTCGATCTTCGAGACGGCGGAAGGCAATCTGTAATTCACGCCAGCGCGGCAGATTGGTTTCCCGCACCAGCAAGTCGCGAAACACCACGCCGTAGCGCCGCAGCAACATCCAGCAGCACGATTCCACGCTGCGATCGCGGTCCGCACCTTCGGTGTGCAGCAGAGACCATCGCCCAGCGGCATGTCGCGGACGCCGCGCTTTTCCCAGCCCGCTTCCAGAAACATTCTTCGGCGTGACCAGCGCACGCAGGTTCTCGAACCCGTCGGCCGTCACCAGTCCAGCCGCCACCAGTTCCCACAACCCGGTCTCCACTTCCGCTTTGAGTTTGCCCGTGGCTCGCACCAGGTCAGGGAAAAACAGCGCCCCGCGCTGTTTGAGGAGTTCCAGCAAGCCTTGTGCGTTGTGGCTCAGAAACGAGGTCGAAGAATCCTCGGCTCCGGGATGGTGTGGCCGCATCCAGTCCGCATCCTCGCGAACAAAAAACGCAATCGGCGCCACCCGCGTCGGAATCACCCGCCGCCGATTCTCCCGCGTTCCTCCATCGTCATCCCCGCCCGCTTCGAGCGTGGCCGGATGCGGCGACAGACGTCCCCATCCCACCGCGCCCGCCAGGCAAAGCTGATCCAGATGGGCGGGATCGTACGCGGTGATGCGACGCCCCAGCACAAACCGTTCCCACGCGCTCGCCGGGATTTCAAAACCCTGCAACTGCCGGATCACTTCCAGCGTTCCGTGTTCGCCGCGCACCTGAGTTCCCGGAGCGATGTGCTGCCAGCGCAGCAGCCAGTTCATGAACTGCGCCGCCGTGACCGGCTCAATCTGTTTGCGCAGGGTAGCAACGGTGAGCCGGTGAATCCGAGCCAGCAACCGCCGCTCGCACCACTCGTGTGGCGCGGGCGCCCCCGCCCGCGTGTCGTGTGCGGAGACTCCTGTCCGCGAGCCTGTTGTTGAATCGGCTGGCCGGAACTGCCCCCGCAAAACCGCGCCACTAGCCTCGATCCGCAGCAACGCCTTCTCGACTTCCGGCGCGGGAACGCCAATCAAGTCGCCCAGTTCGTCAGCCGTAGTCGGTCCAATGTGTGCCATCCAACCCTGCACCGCCGTCAGGACAGCATCCTCCAAACTGATCGTAGAGACGCGGCTCGCCGCGTCTCCGGCCCGTTCACTCGCGATGGCAGACGCGGCAAGCCGCGTCTCTACGACCGGAGCTTGCGGATGCATGGCATGGAACAATGCGGCTCTCTCCGCCGCAACCCAATACCGCTGTCCCGAATCCTCCGCCACAAACGCCCGCCGCTCCGATTGCAGACGCTCGAAGAACGCCTCCCAGCCAGCGGTGAGCATCGAGCCACGGACCGCGAGCCCTTCCTGAGACCTGTGACCTGAGACCTGAGACCTGCCACTCGGCAACGCAACTAGCGTGTGCAGCACATCATGCAACTCATCCGCGTCGCGCACATCCGGCCACGCCTCGGCCTGCACCTGCGCGATCGCGGCGGGATCCAGACCGCCCACTTCCTCCAGCACCGCCGCCGGCAACACGCGCCGCATCTCAACCGCCCGAGCCCGCCGTTCCTCGAGCGGCGCGTCATCAAGATACGCATATGGATTCGCATTCAGAATTTCGTGCGAGAACTGCGACGGCACCGGTGTGTCCACCGCCAGGCATCGAATCCGACCCTCTTCGATCCCACGCAGCACGTCGCGCAGTCCGTCGATATCCAGCGCCTCGGTGAGCACATCCTTCATCACCTCGGCGATCAGCGGATGGTCTGGAATCTTGATGTCCCCTTCGATGTTCTCGAAGCACGCCGCCACATCTGGAAACACCGACGCCAGCAAATCGTCCGACCGGATCCGCTGGATTTGCGGCGGAACTTTCTTGCCGCCCTGAAAACGCAACAGAGCAAGGGCGCGTGTTGCATCCCATCGCCAGCGCGTCTGGAAGATGGGCGAGGCGAGCGCCGCCTGCTCAAGAATCGGCGCCATGCTTTCCGAATGCAGGAACTGGAAAACATCGGCCAGCGGGAAACTGTGCTGCTCGGCGAGCGCGATATTCAGACCGTTGTCCGTGGCCGCCGCTTGCAACTCAAAATTGAAACCGCGGCAGAACCGCTTGCGCAGCGCCAGTCCCCAGGCCTTGTTGATGCGTCCCCCAAACGGAGCGTGGATGATCAACTGCATCCCGCCGCCCTCGTCGAAAAATCGCTCGGCAATAATCGTGGCCTGGGTGGGCACATCGCCCAGCACCGCACGGCCCTCGAGCACATACTGGATCAGTTGTTCGGCGCCTGCCTGATCCAGCCCGCACTCTTCACCCAGCCAGCTCACGACTTCACCAACCACCGGCAGGTTCCTCCATCCTTCCACCGGAATCACTCCAGCTAGCCGGTCGCTGATGTCCTTGCGCAACTGCCCGAGTTGCGCCGAAAGTTCCGCAGTGCGTGCCGGAGCCTCCCCGCGCCAGAACGGTATCCCCGGAGGAGCGCCGTGCGCGTCTTCCACCAGCAGCCGAGATGATCGGCCCTCGATCCGCCGAATTCGCCACGACGTATTTCCGAGCAGCATGACTTCCCCAGCCATGCTCTCGACCGCAAAATCCTCATCGACCGTGCCCACGACCACGCCGTCGGGTTCCGCCACCACCGTGAACAGGGCATTGTCGGGGATCGCGCCGCCGCTGGTGATGGCTGCGAGGCGTGCGCCCCGTCGAGCCCGCAACTTGCGATTGATGCGATCATGATGCAGGTAGGCGCCGTAGCGTCCGCGTTGCGAGGCGATCCCCTCCGACAGCATCGTCAGCACCGCGTCGAACGTCGAGCGGGAAAGATTTCGATACGGATAAGCGCGCGTCGCAAGTGCAAACAGCTCATCTTCATCCCAGCCGTCGTGGCTGGCGACTGTAGCGCCGGCGCCCTCGCCGGGGTCCCCATCACGCCCGCTTTTGGCGTGATGGGGTGGATGGTCGGCTGTCGCGAGGCCACCTTGGCCTCGCTGCTGGGGACTGGACGCTGAAGCACAGCAAGCGACAATCTGCTGCGCCAGCACATCGAGCGAAGCTTCGGGAAAAATCAGCCGATCCAGATCCCCCGATCGAATTGCGCGGACAAGCACCGCGCACTCCGCCAGATCATCGCGGGTAGTGACAAAAAACCGTCCCTTGGGCACCGCGCCCCGCCAGTGCCCCGACCGGCCCACGCGCTGCAGCGCCACGGCAATCGAACGCGGCGAACTGATATGGCACACCAGGTCCACCGTCCCGACATCAATTCCAAGCTCCAGCGAAGCCGTCGCGACCAGCACTTTCACCTGGCCTTCCTTGAGCTTCCTCTCCGCTTCCAGACGAAGCTTGCGCGACAGACTCCCATGATGCGCCGCCACATTGTCTTCGCCGATCCGCTCGCCCAGTTGGTGCGCCATCCGCTCCGCCAGGCGGCGAGTGTTTACGAAAATCAAAGTCGAGCGGTGACGGTTGACAAGCTGCACGATCCGTTCGTAAATCTCATCCCACATCTCGTTGGAAGCAACCGGCCCCAACTCCGAAGATGGAACTTCGACCCCCAGATCGAGCGTGCGCTTGTGGCCGACGTTGACGATCACCGGATCCGGCCGCCCGTTGCCGGTCAAAAAGTGCGCCACTTCCTCGATCGGCTTCTGCGTGGCCGACAACCCAATCCGCACCGGTGGCCGATGCGTCAGCGCTTCCAGTCGCTCCAGCGACAGCGAGAGGTGCACGCCGCGCTTGTCGTCGGCCACCGCATGGATCTCATCCACGATCACGGTTTCAACATCGCGCAGAATGGCCCGGCTCTTCTCCGCCGTCAGCAGGAGGTAGAGCGATTCCGGCGTAGTCACCAGAATGTGCGGTGGCCGCTTCAACATCGCCCGCCGCTCTTTCATCAGCGTGTCGCCGGTGCGCACCGCCGTGCGGATCTCCGGCATCAGCAGGCCGCGCTCGCCCGCCATCTGGAGAATCTCCCCCAATGGCACTTCCAGATTCTTCTGAATGTCGTTGCCCAGAGCCTTCAGTGGAGAGACATAGAGAACTTCGGTGCGGTCGTACAGTTCGCCCGCCAGCGCCTTGCAGACCAGCCGATCAATACAGGCGAGAAATGCCGCCAGCGTCTTGCCCGATCCGGTAGGAGCCGAGATCAGGGTAGTGTGCCCGGCCAGAATATGCGGCCATCCCTGCTCCTGTGGCTCAGTGGGAGTTCCAAAGTGCGAGACAAACCACTCCCGCACCAGTGGATGGGCCCAGGCAAGGGAGGGAAGTGCTGCGGACGACATTCAGGCATTCTAGCGGGAAATGTGAGTTTCGTAAATTGTTCGCCCGAAACGGGTGTTTGACTTGACTATGAGTATGAATGTGAATATGATGAATATGAATAATCTTGCTGACAAAATGGAGCTCAAATGCCAAGCCCAAGAGTCTCTGCGCTGACGAGGGAAGAAATAGCCGCAACGGCAAGACGTTTTAGCTGGAGCCGCCAGATGCCAAAGTGGAGCGTGATTGTGGAGGGGCGGGAACTGCCCGCAAGGCCGCTGGTCTTGGAAGCGGCAGGAGTGCCTCCGAACGACCCCACGAATTCGCACCAGGCCGTCGCGATTTTGAGAGATCGAGGATTTGACGTGCGCTATGAGGGCAAGACCATCGCGGACGCTCGCCAGGAGGCTGTCCCCACTGTTGTGGACGAGTTGATCCGCAGCCTTCGGGGTCGCTACAAGGGCGCGCCCTCGCTGGTGGAGGCTCGCGAGCGTGAGCACCGGATTGAGAAAGACCGGTTCGCTCGATGAATAGAACCTATGTGCTCGACGCCAACGCAGTGCTGGATCTACTGGCAAACGGTCCGGGAGCCGACCGAGTCGAGCTCTTACTCAAGGATGCAGCTCGAGTAGGCGCTCCGCTGCTGGTGTCAGTGGTGAACTTGGGAGAGGTGTTCTACCATTCCTGGCAACGACACGGCGAAGAGTCCGCGAGGCAGACCCTAGCCGATCTTTCGCGTCTTCCAATCCAGTTCGTGCCCGTCGATCTTCCCCAGGTCCTCAAAGCAGGTGAACTAAAAGCATTGCACAAGATCCCTTATGTCGATTGCCTGGCCGCAGCGTTAGCAACCTTGAGCCAAGCTACGCTTGTCACCTCCGACCACGACTTCGAGAAGCTAGGCCGCCACTTCCCAGTTTTGTGGATCGCACGCCCCTGAACCCTCTGTTGGCCGAATGCTAGAATCGGCACCAATGTCCAAACTCCGCGCCAAGAAAATCAAGCTCATCCTCTTCGACGTCGATGGCGTCCTCACCGACGGCAAAATCTGGATCTTTCCCTCTCCCTCCGGAGCCCAGCAGAGCGTGATCGAACAATCGGCGCAGCACGGAGGACAAGGCGGATTCGGCCTGCACAGCACCAGCCTCATCGAAGCCAAGGGCTTCCATGCTCACGATGGCACCGCCATCTCTCTGGCGCGACTGGCAGGCATCAGGACCGGCCTCATCACGAAACGCATTTCTGAAACCGTGGCCCTGCGCGCGCGCGATCTGAAGATCGACCACGTGTACCAGGGCAAGCAGGACAAACTCACCGTCTTCCGCCAGATCCTCGAGAAAGAGGGAATCACCGCCGCCGAGGCGGCCTTTGTGGGCGACGATGTCATCGACTTGCCCGTGATGCGCCATTGCGGCTTCGCCGTCGCCGTCAAGAACGCGCGCCCGGAAGTCAAAGCCGAAGCTCACTGGATCACGTCGCACGCCGGAGGCGACGGCGCCGCCCGCGATGCGGTCGAGTACATCCTCAAAGCCCAAGGGAAATGGCAGAGCGCAGTAGAGAATTACGTCTCGGACAGAAGCCCGAAGTAGCCGTCAGTCGTCAGGTACCCCGTGAGAGAGTTTGTGCAGGATCTATAGCAAGGCCCGAATCCCCATACGCGATTTTGCATTTCGCCGCGATCTCTGAGAAAAGGTTTTGTTTTTCCTGACGGCTGATGGCTGATGGCTGAAGGCTAGGAAAACCCCCACCGGCCGCTGCTTGGGGCGTGCTCGGGTTCGCGGCCGGCGGGTTTACTGTTCTCCTTACTCACCCTGTTGTTTTCAGGAGCAATTACCCGCTAGAACCCCCGTTTGCCAGGAAAGTTTCGGTCTTTCGCCATTTTTTTATTGGAACCCATAAGTGATTGGCTAGCAATATCTTACGGGATTATTCCTGGATCACCGGGGTTTTGGCGGCCATCAGTTCGCCAAACCTGGGGTCTTTGCGAAGCTCCGTGAATTCGTTGTCCTTATACACGTCCTTGATATCCTTGTAGCCTTCCTCCATCGCTTTCTTCAAGTAGTGCAGGGAACGGTCGGAGACCCCCATCTTCGCGTATAGCTTCGCCAGCACGTAGTCGTAGCGGGCCCGGTCCTCGGGCGAGGGCAGTTGGGCCATCACGCCGGCGCGCGATACGCGCTCAAAAATGTCTGGATCGATTTCCATCGCTTTGGAATAGTCCAGAGCGGCCTTATCGAACTGTCTCTTTCCGAAATAGGCGGCGCCTCGATTACTGTAATAAGAGGCGGCATCGTCGTTGAGCGCGATGGCTTTCTCGTACTGTTTGATGGCTTTGTTGTAGTTTCTTACCTGGTAGTAAATCACGCCCAGATTGTTGTAGGCGTTGGAGCCCTTGCGATCGGCCTTGATGCTGCGCTCGAAGCTCTTCTTCGCCTCTTTGTAGCGCTGCAGCATCAACTGGCAGATTCCAATCTTGTTGAGCAGGGCGGCGTTGTTCGGAGATTTCTTCAGGGCGGCTTCGTAGTAATCCACCGCGTCCAGGAAATTCTTCTCCACCCGCAGCTGGTCGCCACCGTTTTCGAGTTGCTCGGCGGAGGCCCCCAGAGCGGGCAGCTCAGCGCGGTGCAGCGGCGGAGGGCCCACCTGCAACTGTTCGGAGCTCTGCGCACCGGATGGAATTGCGGGAAGGGCCACAACGAGGAAAAGCAAAGCGAGGCGATAGCCGGAAAGCATGAGAACCTCCCGAACAGCAGGTTTCAGGGTTTCTAAAGTTGTAAGGTCCCAGGAACAGAGTCATCCTGAGCGGAGCAGGACGACGAGCGAAGCAAATCGTCCCGCGGAGTCGAAGGACCCCTACCCTCTCCCAAGACGCTTAATCGCATACACCCGTGGCGATTGCTCCCAACAACCTTGCAACTCTGCACACCTTGAAACTTTAAAACTGCCACTACTGCGGAGCTTTATCTGCCCCATTCTTAGACGGGGGTGGCGTGTTTTTGTCATGGGAACCGCTATCTCCTTTGAACACGTCGGCAATTTTGCCAAAAAGGCCCTTCTTTTTCTTGGCCTCTTCCTCGGATTGGACACCGCCCGGCACCGCTGGGTTCCCGCTCGCAGTCGGCGGAGGCAGCGCCTTTTCCGAGTTTCCGCCGAAGATGCGGGAGAAGAATCCGGCGACGCCGCCCGACTGGTCGCAAGTATCGTGTGGTTCCGTGCCGGCAATGAAGGCAATCGTGTACGTATCAGGACAGGAAGGGGTTGCCAGCCGGTTGGTGACCTTGTCGAGTTGCACATCCACCACCCCCTCGGGCTGGCTGAAGTCTCTGACGTCGGAGTAGGCGGCCAGCGCCACCGCCTTCTTCATGAACTCCGCCCAGATTGGCCCCGCCGTCTGCGCGCCGCTGAGCCGCAGGTCACTGTAGTCGTCGTAGCCCACCCAGACGATGCAGAGCAGGTTCGAGGTATAGCCCGCGAACCACCCGTCATGCGAACTCCCGGTCTTGCCCGCCGCAGGCCCATTGAAGCCGCGGCCGCGCACCGCCTGGAAGGCGGTGCCAAAGTTCACCACGCCTTGCAGCATGTCGGTCATCACGAAGGCGACCCGGGGATCTAGAACCTGTTTCTTTTCCGTTCCAAAATTGGTGATGATGTCGCCCTTCGCGTTCCGCACCGAATTCACAAACACCGGCGAAAGCCGCACGCCGCCGTTCGCAAACGAAGTGTAGGCCGACGTCATGTCGACCGGAGTCGCGTCGTAGGCGCCCAGCGCCATCGCCGGTGTCGCTTTCACCGACGCAATCCCCGCCGTCCGCGCCAGGTCCGCTACCTTGTCGTAGCCCACTTCTTCCGCCACCTTCACCGTCGCATTGTTGAGCGAGAGCGCCAGCGCATACCGCAGCGTGACGTCGCCGTGGTACTCCTCTTTGTAATTGCGCGGCTCGTAGATCTGGTCGCCGTAAGAGAATGTGGAAGGCTGATCCGACACCAGCGACGCCGGCGTGATCACGGTCGTCGAGCCGTCCAGGGCCGTATTCATGGCCGCGGCATACACAAATGGTTTGAAAATCGATCCCGTAGGCCGTTTAGCCAGCGCGTGGTTCAGTTGGCTTGTGCCATAGTTTCGTCCGCCCACCAACGCTCTGATTTCGCCCGTGTGCGGATCCATCGCCACTAGTGCGACCTGCGCCTGCGGGCCGGGAGCAACCGTCGTTTCGTACTTGTTCTTCCCGACCTTCGTCCTCTTGGTCCGCATCTTGGTGACCTGATCGTCCACCAGCTTGATGCCGGCCTCCACCGCCTGTGCCGCCGCCCGCTGTAACTCTGGATCGAGCGTCGTGTAGATGCGGTACGACTGCTCATTCACCTCGTGCTCATTTAGCTTGCTGAGAATGGTGTCGCGCACCATATCCACGAAATAGGGAGCGTCGCTCGCCTCTACGTTCGGGGGAGCCAGTTTCAGCGGAGTCGCTTTCGCTTTATCAGCCTGCTCTCGCGTGATGGCGTGCGTCTCCACCATCGCTTCCAGCACCGTGTTGCGCCGTTCCAGCGCGCGCTCGGGATGGCGATACGGCGAGAGATAACTCGGCGCCTGGATCAGCCCGGCCAGCAGCGCGGCTTCCGGCACCGTAATGTCTTTCAAGTCCTTGTTGAAGTACGATCGGGAGCCCTCCGCAAATCCGGAAATCGTGAAGGACCCGCGCTGCCCCAGATCCACCCGGTTGGCGTAGAACTCGAAAATCTGCTGCTTCGAAAACTTCTGCTCCAGTTCCACCGCGATCAGCATCTCGATCAGCTTGCGCTTCAACGTTTTCTCGGGACTCAAAAAGAAAGCCCGCGAGAGCTGCATCGTGATCGTCGAACCGCCCTGCTGGTGGCGCTGATGCGTGAAGTCGATCCAGGCCGCTTCCACCAGCCGGAGGTAGTTGACCCCCGAGTGCTGGAAGAATCGGCGGTCTTCAATCGAGGTGACCGCCTCCACCATGATCTTCGGGATGTCGTCGTACTTGACCAACTGGCGCTTGGAGCGTTGCTCCGCGTCAAACAGCGCAGTCACCAATTGAGGCTCGAGTTCGTAGGCGGCCAGCTCTCCCGCCGAACGGCTGCTGATCGCCGACACCTCCCCGCCCGAAACCGTGATGGTGGCCGGCTCCTGGCTGTGGTACGACTCGGGCCCGGGCAGAACTTCGATCGAGCCGGCGCGCAGACGGTAGCTCCCCATTGGCGATTCGCCGTCTTTTTCGGTGTATCCCGCGCGCCGCAACTCGCCTGCAAGTCCCGAGGCGGTAACTTTCGATCCGACTTTCACTAGCCGCGGAGCGGCGAAGATCTTAGCCGAACTGGCGAACACCGGCCCCCGGAAGCGCTGCTCGATGATCCGGTCGTACTTTACATACCAGTAGGCAAAAACGCCGATCACCACCAGCGACACGCCCAGAAATCCCAGCAGCGCCAGCCGAACAATCGGATCGTGCCCAAGCCGGCCGTTCCTGCCCTTACCGGCACTTCGACCCGTCGGGATTTTGAGTTTGATGGTCACTGGACGGCTGTAAACGATACGCCAAAGCAATTCTTGGCCCGAACCTGATTTCAGTTGGACGGAAGAGATCGCAGCTTGATTCTAAACCAGAAGCAACCAGCCGCGGTTGTCGGGTCCGTGTCAAACCCGTGTCAAGCCATAGACAGGCTGTGGCACTCCCGACAGTGGATGTGCCTGCGTAGGGGCGGACGCCCTCGTCGCCCAGCGGAGCGAAGCTCCGCAGCAAACTGCACGGCGAAAACGGGAAAGGCACGCCTTCTACAACCTGCGGAAAAACTCCATCGCCGGCCGGTTCTGGGAAGGGCACGACTTCAGTCGTGCCGCTGAGCCGCTAAAATGCGCCCGTCCTTATGGTAGTGGCTGAATTCAGCCAGTACCCGCCCTTGAGCGCCTGAGTGTGCTTTTTTGCCGGCAGGCTAGTCGGCAAGGTGCCAGCGCTACAAGGACGTTCGCAGACGCGCACTACTTCGTCACCTCGTCCCACTCCTCTCCGCCGCGGCCAAGCAGCGCCGCCCGGTCTTCTTCGAGAAGCCAGTGCTCCTTCACCAGTGCGTCGACCGCCGTCCCGTAGCGGCTGAGATAGTCTTCGCGGCTTGGGTAGCGCTCCGCAATGGATAGACGGGGATCGCCCGTCTTCTGACGCTCGGCCCCGGTCTTGGGAAACGGCAGGTACGAACCCTCAAACGACACGCGCTCGGCGGGCGCCCCGATCGAAGGATCGCGCAGGTTCCACGCCGTGTAGGTCGCCAGCGGCACCGCAATTTCCGGCAGATGCACACCCGCGCGCTCGTTGCCATCGCGATCGACCTGCGGCACCAGTACCGGGAACGCTTCTCCCACTTGCGGAGGCTGCCGGCTGACGATGCCCCGACTCCACTCCGGCCCGAAGTCCAGACGATAGGCGCGGTTCGCCTCCTGCGGCTGGTTGATATGGGGAATGGCAGGGAATGCGTAATCACTCACCGCTACCAGGGTCTGGTCGGCGATCTTCGGATAACTGCTTTCCGGCGGGGCGGTGCCGTTGCGCACCCAGGCATCCATGTTCGCGACCATCGACCGCCAAAAGTAGTGGTGTGGCAGGTAAGACTCCGGTTCCTGTCCATGCAAATCCCCGGTGCCCTTCGCGGGCGGAAACGGTCCTGGAAAATGCTGCAAGCCTGTGAAGTGATAAATGCGGACATTCGGAGAAATCGCTGCGTCGCGTTTCGCATCTGCCGTGGTGTGAATCAGCGAGGCCGCACGCCCCCAATATTCGTAGGACGTGTTGGAAAGAAAAATCCGAGGCACGACCTTGTCCGCTGCTGCGCGGTCGAGCAGTCCTCCCTTGTCCCCGGTCACCGGATCGGTTTCCGGCTGATCCGTGAATGGAAAAATGTCGGTGGGGTAAAAGACGGCCGAGGTGGGCTGAGCATCCCGCGACGGCTGCGCAAAACGCAGGTTGAAACTGCCGCGGCCCGCTCCCGCGACGTGCGCCAGCACGCCGTCCAGCGCCATCCTTCCTTCTTCGTCCGCGTTGAATCCCTGGTAGAGAAAATCGCGCAGAAAACGTCCATTCTGCGAGACGCCTTCCCCATAGACGCGCGCCGCGGGAACGAGCGTGTCGGGCGCATGCTTGGCATACGCAGCGAAGTCGCGCACCGCCGCAAAGCCCAGTCCAGCCACCACCGGATCGCGGACCACGTAAACGTATTCGTAAATCTTGCCGGGTTGAAAACCGCCCTTGAGATGAATATGCCGGTCGCTGGCCACAAGCTTCCCCTCAACCGTATGCGCGAACTGCCACTCCGACCGGGGGATCACCGTGCGCTTCGCTTCACGCGAGTCTCGTACCGTCAACACATTGTGAGGATCATCCGCGTCCGCCACGGGATATTCGCTGCCACCGATGTTGCCGAGCATGATGTGCCCGAGCGGAATCTCCTCCATCACTTTCGGGAGCATCACATCGCCGCGCAGCAAGCCACCGATCGTCTTCCCATTTTCTTTGGCGATCGGCGCGTACAAACGCAGCCCGTCCTCACTCGCAACATCCCACTGCCACCCGAGCGAAACCACGCTGTAGCCGTTGCGCAGCAGCCACCCGTCTCCGGCATCATGGGCAGCGTCCCAGTCACCCCCATCGATCGTGCCGACGATGAATGCCCGGCCGCGGTTCGGGATCTCCAGCAACAGGGAGCCATTGCTTTTGCCGGAATCTTTCGGGCGCAGCGCCATGAAGTCGGCGGAAAACTCCACCGCACCGTGATTCAGGTTGACCGCATGATCGAGATCGACGATGCTCCGATTGTGCGGATTGGCAACCGCCGCCGCAAAGAAGACCCGTCCGGTGATCCGCTCATAAGCGCCGATGTTGCCAAATGTCTTTCCGTTCAAGACATCTTGCCGTGAAGCAATCTCAACCCGAACCACCCGGGCCTGGAGCAGCGAGACGGTGAAGATCAGAAAAAGCAGCCAACGAAACCAACGCTGAAGCAGCATGCGCGGAAGAATAGCAGATCAAAGCAGAAAGAAAGGGACGAGAGCTAAAAGCTAGAAGCCGCTTCTAGAACACGCCCTTGTTCTTCGAGGTAGGGTGGAATTCCACCGTCGTCGAGTAGCCGGGCAGATCGATGAGCACGCTGTAGTCGGCTTCGATGGTGAGGCTTCCGTTACCGTTCATACCCGTACGGGACACGTGCACTTGCTTGGCGGTCAGATCGATATCGAAATCATGCGCGTGCTTGATGACCGCATTCCGGATATCGTCCTCCGAGCGGGTGCTGTAGGTGGAGTGCAGCGCCTCTTCCTTGATGAAATCCTCAAACTCGTAGTTCGAGAAAAACACCGGCAGGATCTTGATGCCCAGGAAGGCCACCGCCACGATCACGCCCACGCCAAGAATCAGTTTGAAAGTCGCCATAACGTTTCGTCGCCCGTGAACTCTCTACCCAAGGGGCGGCAGCAGTCCTTTGAAATACTCGGTTATGGCTGAAATCTTAACGTCGGTGGACTGGCGAGTCGAGCGCTGAACGACCTCCACCATACCTTCGGTAACCTTTTTCCCCACATTGACACGAAAGGGCATGCCCACCAGGTCAGCGTCCTTGAACTTCACCCCCGGCCGTTCGTCCCTGTCATCCAGTACCACGTCGAATCCGGCCCCCTCCAGTTGCCGCGTAATGTCCTCGGCCGTCGTCCGGATCTTATCGTCAGAGGTATTCGTCGCCACCACCACTACCTCAAACGGCGCAATCGAAGGTGGCAGCCAGAAACCGTTCTCGTCGTTCGACTGTTCGACCGCGGCCGTCAGAATGCGCTCAATCCCAATCCCATAGCTCCCCATAATTGGCGCTACCTCTTTGCCGTGGCGGTCGAGCACGCGCGCGCCCATCGATTCGGAATACTTGTAGCCGAGTTTGAAGATGTGTCCGATTTCGACGGCCGTGTCGATGCGCAGCGCCGCGCCGCAGTTCGGGCAGTCTTCTCCGGCGACGACGCTGCGGACGTCGGAGGCCACGGTGTACTGGAAGTCCTTCCCCGGCATCACATTCTTCAGGTGATAGTCGAGCTCGTTGGCGCCGCAGATCATGTTGGTGCGCCCCGAAAGCGCTTCGTCAAGCACGACCGTCACCGCGCGTGGATCGCCCGCCTGTTTTTTCGGATCCCACTCGCCCAACGCTTCCTTGGGCTTTACCACCAGGCCGATCGGTCCGATGAAGCCGGCCGGACCCTGGAAGTATTTCTCCAGTTCTTCGGTCTGCATGGGGCGCAGATTGCTGGCCTTTACCAGCGTGAGCAGCTTAGTCTCGTTGACGCTGTGATCGCCGCGCAGAAACACGACGACGGGCTGTTCCTGCGTCTTGCCGTCGTCGCCGGGTTTTTGCGCCATGTAGGCTACGGTCTTGATGTCCTGCTTGGCAGAGATCTTCAGGAACTCGGCCACATCGGCAATCGCGCCCTTGCCGGGCGTATGGATCAAAAGCGGCTGGCCGTCGCCTTCGGGCTTCAGCTCTTCGATCGCAGCCAGTTTCGAAGTGGCCTTCTCCATGTTGGCCGCGTAGTTGCACTTCTCGCAGCTTACGATCAGGTCTTCGCCGGCGGGCGTGCGCACCATGAACTCATGTGACTGCGATCCGCCCATCGCGCCCGAGTGCGCCTCGACCACCATGTACTTGAGCCCGCAGCGGTCGAAGATGCGGCAGTAAGCGTCGTAGTGCTTGAGGTAGGAGATGTCGAGTTCGGTCGCATCAATGTCGAACGAGTACGAATCTTTCATGATGAACTGCCGCACCCGCAGCAGTCCCGACTTCGGCCGAGGCTCGTCGCGGAACTTGGTCTGGATCTGGTACCAGATCTGCGGCAGTTGCTTGTAGCTGCGCAGCTCTTTGCGCGCGATGTCGGTCATGATCTCTTCGTGCGTCATGCCCAGGCACAGGTCCGCGCCCTTCCGGTCTTTGAGGCGAAACATGTTCTCGCCCATCACCGTCCAGCGCCCGCTCTCTTCCCAAACCTCGCGCGGATGAATCGCCGGCAGGTAGAACTCCTGCCCGATCTTGTCCATCTCCTGCCGGACGATCTTCATGATCTTCTGGGTCGTGCGGTTGCCCAGGAACAGAAACGAGTAGATCCCCGCCCCCAGTTGCCGGATGTATCCAGCGCGGACCAGCAGTTTGTGGCTAGCGACCTCGGCATCAGCCGGGGCCTCGCGAAGAGTAGGGATAAAGAGTTCAGACCAGCGGTGCATGGTGATGTTGTCCAATCAAAAGAGAATCTCTGATTGTAAACGATCACGTAGGGACAGCCGCCCTCGGCGGTCCAGCCGAGCGCATGCTCGCAAAGTGAGGTCCCTCGCCCAAAACCCTGGATGATAAAACCCGTCCTGCAGTATTCTTCTTGCTTGCTAGGTGATTCCCGGTGAATGCATACGAAATTGCAGGGATTGCCGTTGGTTGTCTCTTTTTTTTGATTGTTGCGGTGCTTTGTCTCTTCTGGCCGAAGGCCCTGCGTGCGTATGCTGTGCGGTCCTCACCGGGCTTTAATCCGTTCCTTGGCTGGATGAAGACTCCGGGGTATGTCTGGTTCCTCCGAGGTTGGGGCGTTTTAACGCTGTGTATGGTCGTCCTTTTCGTAATCGTTCTGATCAGGGGCCCCAAGTAACGGGATGACGCGGCGTAAACAGGTGCCCTGGCTTTCTTGGTCAGCTTCAGCCAGCGCCAGAATCAGCAGAATTTCTATGTCGAAAGCCAGCTATCACTTCAACATCTTGCTCCGGCCCGAACCGGAGGGCGGTTACACTGCGCTCGTTCCCGCGTTGCCGGGCTGCGTCACCTATGGGCGCACTCTGGATGAGGCGCGGGAAATGGCGAAGGATGCCATTGCGGGCTACATTGCCAGCCTGCGCAAGCACAACAATCCAGTACCCACGGACTGACTACGCTGCCAGGCGCTTCAGAATTTCCTTCCCCAGCTTCTGCGCCTCCCCAAAATGCTTCTGGTATTCGACGAAGATCCGGTTCAGTTCGAGCGACTGGTCGGGCGTGAGCTTGTGGCGCAGCATCATGTCGCGGACGTGCACCGGATTCGGCAGCGTCGCTTCTTCAGTCAGTTCTTCCAAGGCGGTCGAAGGGTTGTAGTGGTACATGGAAGGTATTGTATGCGCGAAGCTAGCGGTCAGCTATCAGCCATATGCAGCCTAGGGCTGCCGTTGCTGCCGGCTCCGGCGCAGTACGCTCTCGACGGCGGTGGTGAGCCTGTCGGGATTCTTCTCCAGATCGAGCGTCCCTTTTTCGAAGTACTCGGCGGCACCCATTTCCTTGAGTTTTTCTTCGTTTTTCTGCGAAAGGCTGCTCAACACGATGACCGGGATGGCCATGGTGGCGGGATTGTTTTTCAGTGCTTTCAAGACGTCCGGCCCGCTGAGCTTCGGGATCAGCATATCGAGCAGAATGACATCCGGCCGGGTGTCATTCGCAACCCGCAGTGCTTGCTCACCGTCCTCCGCGGTGCTGACCTCGTAGCCGGCTTTGGCCAGGGCACGCCCGTTCACGATCCGCAGAAACTTGCTGTCCTCGACCAGCAACACCTTGGAGCGAGACTCGGCCACACGAACACCTCGTGTGGGCTTCATCGGCACATGGGAGACGACCCTTCAGCGGAGGAACGCGTCGGGAGTACACCAAAGTTTTCCTTGCGTTTGTGTAGGGCGGACACTCCCTTCGGCTTCGCTCAGGGCAGGCTCTGTCCGCCCTCGTCGCACGAATCCAGCGCAGCCGGTCACTTGCCCACAGGCTGATACTCCATCCTGATCGGCGTGACCCAGGTCCCCGCCCCGTAAGCATAGCCCGCCACCGCGCAAGCCTCCATCGACCCCACCTTCCCCGCTTCTCTCCGCAGCAGATGCCACGCCTCCCGGTACCGAGCATACTTCGACTTCTTCAGCTTCGGATACACCGCGATACTCCCTTGCCCGCGGATCATCTCCGCCGGAATGATGTACCACAGGTTTTCCAGAATCAGATACGCCGCCACGAAATCAAACGGATCGCCTTCATACGGCCCGCGGCACCCCCGCACCGAGCACGAATAGCCCCCGCGATCTTTGAACATCGTGGACTTCACCTGCACCCGCACAAAATGCCCGTCGTGTTCCACCGCGAAGTCATAATGTGCCGTCTCACCCCATGGCTTGCTCACCTGCAGTCCATGCTCCGCCGCCCGCACCATGAAGCACAACTCCGCCCATTCACCCCTCAGCTTGGGGTGCTTGATCTTAGCCCCGTAATTTGTCATGAATAACTTCCGATAACCATTCCCTCAATAAAAACGCGGCCCCCAATGAGGCCGCGCGATTTCTTACACTACCGCACTTTCACTATGCCATAAATTCTCAATGAAGCAAACTATTATTGTTTAACAACATCTTCGAGCTATCGTGCGAGTATAGCGTTGAGATATAGTTTTGTAAGTGATTGATATTGCGAGCCCCCACCCCTCCGAGCGAAGAGGAACAAGATTCCGTATGAGGAACGCCACGAATTCCTCTTGAAACGACCGCTTCTGGTGATGCTCTTCCTGGTTCGCGATGTAGCGGGACACGGCGGGCACATTCGATTCGCTCACGCCTGAACGACCCATATCCGGTCTGCCAGGCAAAACTGGCTTTCCATTCTTTGTGGGGGCTGGCCCACCCTCTGCCCCAGACCAACCGAGGCTGCCCCATCCTTGCGCGTTCTTTGCGCAAGGGTGGGAGATTCATTTGCAAGTGGCTGATTTCACGCAGGATGGCTGAAATCAGCCACCCCTCCTCACGCAACTTTTCCAACTCCTGCGAGTTCAAATCAGTAGGCGCTTCAGAAGGAACGAGAGCTGAAGGACCTCAGGATCCGGCGATCTCGCCCCTGCGAGAAACCGGAACCGGGAACGAAGGAGGTTCACCATGAAGTATCTAAGATATTTGACGCTGGTCGGTTTGCTGATGCTGCCGCTCGCGTACTCGCAGGCGCAGGTCAGAGTGGGCGTGGGCATCAGGTTCGGCCCCGGCTATGTGGTCGGACCGCCGGTCTGTCCCTATGGCTACTACTCCTATTATCCGTATGCCTGTGCGCCCTACGGATATTACGGGCCGAGCTGGTTTGCGAATGGAATCTTTATCGGCGCGGGCCCGTGGTATCACGGATGGGGACATGGCTATTGGGGACGCTCGTATTATGGACGCGGATTTCATGACCGACGATCAGCGCTTCGCCGCGCGCCGGCCCGACGTGCTCGTCTACGAGACGAGCGTGCTCGACGCGGACACGACGATCGCCGGGCCGATCGAAGCGAAGCTCTGGGTCGCGACGACTGGAACCGACGCCGACTTCGTCGTGAAGATCGTCGACGTGTGGCCCGAGGACGTGACCGACCCGACACCCAACCCGACCGGCGTCAAGATGAGCGGCTACCAGCAGCTCGTCCGCGCGGAGATCATGCGCGGCAAGTTCCGCAATTCGCTCGAGCGGCCGGAGCCGTTCAAGCCAGGTGAGCCGGCGCTCGTGACGATCGCGCTGCCCGACGACGGC